>NC_015216.1:1397500-1537500 GCF_000191585.1 Methanobacterium lacus | reverse complement strand
AAAAGGAAGTTAATACGACGAAAAATCCAATTAAAATAAAAATGAACAGAATCAGAACATTCTTAACACTTAAAAAAGGATATTTCACGGCATCGATGACTACCTCTTTTAAGTTCATATGCTTTGATACTTCCTTTTCATTAATAAAATTAATGATAATATTGGCATAAAAAGATTATTGCTCTCCTATAATGTACTGATTTTGGTAATTTTCCACGATATTTCTGTGTTAATTAATAATTTGAGATGTATCACAGTATAAAAACTTCATAATTTAGATTTTAATGAAGCAAAGAAAAAAATTGATAAAGTCTTTAATTCATGCCCCTTAAGTGCAAATTATAATTTTAACTAAAAAAATTAATAATAAGGATTTATTAATGACTATTAAATATATATTTGAAGAGGAGTTAATTTATGAGTACATATACATATTTTAGTTGAGGTAAACCATGATACAAACAGTAACAACAACTACCACCACTATTAGAATGCCACTGATAGTTATCGTTAGTATAATTCTTATTTTGTTAATTATAATAATACTTATCAAAAGAAAAAAATCTTAAATATTAATTGTAGATTTTGAAGCTGTTGAGTGTTATGTTGAAGTTTGTTTGTTCGTTATTGAATTCGTTTACTGGTGCTTGGAAGGTAAATCCATAAGTGTAACCATTTTTTATGAAGTTTATCTCTTTAATTATTAGTGATCCTTTGAATTGTGATAAGTTAGAGACAGTATAGGTATTTTCATATGCAGTGGTACCGTTGATTGAAGTTGTATTGTTTGAGATTTTTACCCAGTTACCATCACCTTCATTCACTGGATCCTTGATTGAATCAATTAGTTCTTGGTTTGACAATCCTTTTGGGTTGGGAGCTATTACAATTGTTATTTGTGTTGTGTCGGAATAATTTTTAACAATATTTATGTTGATGTTAGTTCCATCCACCACTTTATATACCTGCCAATGAGATGGAATATCAAAACTAACTCCATCTCCAGAATAAGTATTTCCATCCATATCCACACTTGTAACAGAACCAGAACTAGAACCAGAACCAGAAATAAAACTAGAATCAGAAACCCCAAACGTATTAAGGGTTATATATCCCACTGACAAAATAACGATAATCGAAATAGTTAATATTAGGCCAATATATTTTTTTTGCATTTTAAAATCACCATTGCGGATAGAATATCAATTACTTTATGCCAACATCATATTAATTGTTTTTTACTAAACTATTCTCAAATAGAATTTATATTAAACTATTCAATATACTCAACTAATTTTTTTAGAGCACATGCCACCAAAGCCCTAACCCACCTTAAAGAAAATCCTACATACTTCACATAACTTCATAGATTTTGCATTTATTTGTTTTTCTCTAAATATTTGGAGGCAAAGTTTGAACAACTTGATAACATGGCGTTATTAATTCAAAATAACTAAGGATCATAATTTATCTATGAAAACTGACTTTTATGAATCTTTATTTTTATATTTTTCAGAATTAATATGTTGAATATCGTTTTAGATAGGTTTACATAGTCTGTTGGTATAATAACTCATATACATTTATGGAGAGATATTTCATGGAAGTTATACTCCAACAGTTGGCAAGTTTCAGTGTTCTAATCTATATTGTTTCAACCATGCTTTCAATGGGACTGAAATTTTTTCCTAAACAGTTCTTCGAACCTTTGAAGGATAAAAGTCTGGTTTTAAAGTCTTTAGCAGCTAACTTCGTGGTGCTGCCTGTTGTGACATACATCATTTTACAGTTAATTCCATTACAACAGGGACTTGCAATTGGCTTGGTTTTGATGGCTGCAGGAGCAGGTTCGCCGTTCATGTTGAAGTTGGTACAGTTTATGAAGGCAGACATGGCCTTTGCAGTGGGATTGATGTTGATATTATCCACAGTAACTCTTATCTACATGCCGCTACTGCTATCACTACTCATACCTGGTGTTTCTGTAAATCCCCTTTCAATTGCAGGTTCCCTTCTGGGTTTGATATTTGTACCCCTGATAGTTGGAACAGTTTTGAAGTTGAAGTACACAAAACTCGCGGCAACCATCCAACCCATCTTCAACAGGCTTTCCAACATATTTATATTCATGGTGGTGGTTCTCTACCTTGGACTCAACTACCAAGACTTCATAACAGTGTTTGGTACAGGTGCACTAGTTGCAGCTTTGATGTTTGTAACAGCTGCCTTTGTAGTAGGATATTTACTTGGTGGTCCTTCTAAAAATACGAGATCTGTACTGGGTATGGGAACAGCCATAAGAAATTCATCTGCAGCCTTCGTGGTGGCTGTAACTAATTTCAGTTCGGAGTACGATGTCATGGCCATGATAATTGTGGTTTACATGTTAAGCATAATTCTCATGTTCATAATCTCAAGCTCAATGGGCAGGGGATCCAAAGTGTTGGAAGTAGCATGACCCGGCCCATAAAAAAAAATATTTAAATTATCCTTTTATTTGTAGTAAAGATACTAAACAAAATTTTTCTTTTTATACAATTCATTTAAATTTTTAACCAGCTTCTAGGATTTGACTCTTTACTGGGTTCTTCTCATATTTTCCCTATATTTGTTCTTCATCGTAGACCTTGGGTCCGTAAAGCATGTAGCCTATGCCCACGAATATCAGTATAAATTCACCGATAGTAACGGCGGGTGGTGGGGAAACAGTAAAGAAGAAGAGTGCCTGATCAGCAGGAGCAACAAGGAAAATGAATGCTGCACCTACAACAGCCAAAACTCCGGCAAACTTATTTTTCCGAAGCCAGATCAAAACCAGCCCCACAAGTGGAATCAGTAATCCTATTACTATGAAGAACACTCCAAACAACAATGTACGTATTTCAGGTGAACGGGTCTCAACTCCCAGCGGAGTTAAAATAAACCCTAAAATAAATCCAATTCCAAATAATACAGCCAACATCTTCATTGCACCTGTCAAAGGTGCTTTTATAGACTTAGAGTTGTTACTTTCCATGTTTTCCTCCTAATTTATTTCTTATTATAATATATGCGCCTGGAAAATAATAAATTTATTGAAATAAAATGTGTTTGTCCTGGATCTTAAACAACTTCGAACATAGATTTAACAGCTTTTTTTAACAAATATATTAAATATTGAATTATGCTGTTTTAGGGGGAATCCTAGTCTATGGCTCTTGATGATAAAAATAATCCTGGGGAAACTAAACCAAAATATCACAAGAAAGAGTTTAATGGGGATCTAGAACCTGCCACCGAGGTTAACACTACATTTTCACGTCGTAGGGCAGTTGTAAGAATTGGTTTAGGATTGATGGCCATGGTGTTATGGTTCTTGGTAGGTGTTTCACCCACCATAATTTTTTCATCCAGTATACAAGAGTTTATAGGCGTTTTTTCATTCTTCGTTGAGTATCCGGTCATGTTCCTGTTGGTGGCCTTTCTAAATATCTTTCTAGGTTTAATTGTCTATCTATTCATTGGTGTCTGGTGGTGGGCTGCATTTCACCTCATCTGGTCAATCAGATGGTTCTATGGATACTTCAAATATCGTAAAACATCCCTTGTGGAAGTAATTAAGAATATGAACCAATAAAACACATTAGAAACATGGATATTACCAATTGGAGAATACGAAATGCGGGATAAAAGGTTTGTTTCCCAACATCGGGGCGGGCCACTAACAAGGGAACAGCACTTCCAGCTGATTCAATGGGCCTGTGAAGTAGCTCAACATGTGCTGTACCTGTATGGTGAAACTACTAATCCTAGGCTTCTTAATGCGTTGAAAGTTGCTAACGATTGGAAGGAAGGAAAGGCTTCAGTTGGTGATGCTAGATATGCTTCGGTAGATGCAATTAAGGTTGCAAATGAAGCTTCAAATACTGTCCAAACCATGGTGGCTAGATCTGTTGGACACGCAGTTGCAACTGCCCACATGGCAGACCACTCCATAGTTGCAGCTTGGTATGCACTGAAAGCAGTAAAAATTGCGGATAAATCTGTAGATAATGAGAGAATATGGCAGAATAATCAACTACCCCCTAAAATTAAGGAGCTTGTCTTATCAGCAAGGATGGATAGTAAATTTGAAAAAATATGAATCAAAAGAAATAAAATTAATTAGGGTATTTTCTTCTTGGGTCATTCCCATTTTATTGTCGGTTGCATGATACGCACTAAATGGGCCAGAAAAATATTCCTTCAAGCTCGGGATGATGGGAATATGGCCGGTATGTAGGGTTCAGTGTTTAATCAGCTAATATTATATCTTCATGGATTCCAGTATTTTTATCGTGGTTTAACCCTTTGATATAGATACGTGCAGCTGCATAGGCTACTAAACCTCCTAATAGACCTCCTATTACAATTCCCCACCACACTCCGTTTTCTCCCCAACCAAGGGTGATTGCCAGGATGTATGCACTTAAAACGACAAATACAACTTCCCTGAGCACTGTTAATATGAGGGATGTGGTTCCCTTCCCAACTCCTTGGAATGCTGAGCTGGACATTATTCCCAATGGTAGGAATATGAAGAACAGACACATTACCTGGAGAAACGATGCAATTGCAGGTTCTAGATAGGCACTTGTAGAGCTGTAGGTAAAAAGCATGGCGATGTAAGGTGCAAGTAGATATATCAGAACACAGATGATCGAAGATACAACGAGTCCGATCTTCACAGAGTAGTTGTGTATCATTGATATGTTTCCATATTTTTTGGCTCCGTAGGATGCACCAACGATGGTTACCACCGATAATCCAACTCCTATTATTGGTGACATGGAAATCATTACAACCCTCCAACCTGTGTTGTAAACTGCAACTGCATCTGTTCCTGCAACTTTAACCAGTAAAATATTCAGGAATATTGCAAGGATGGACATAACAAAGAACTCCACACTTGCTGGTAATCCCACGCTCAGAATATTTTTAGTAACCTTTAAATCGGGTTTAAAGTCCTTTAACGTGAGTGAAACATAGGTGTCTTTCTTTATAAATAGCCAGTATAATAGGATGATGGCCACCAATGCTGTGGATATTATGGTGCCCCATGCTGCTCCTGAGATACCCCATCCTGCCCAGTAAATGAGTATGGGATCAAGGATCATGTTCACAACAGAGGAGAGTACCATGGCATACATGGTTCTTTTAACATCACCTTCTGCACGAAGTATACCGTAGGATGCCCCTACAAACAGCGATAAAATAGTTCCACCTATGATTATTTGTCCGTACTCCACTGCAAGATTCAATGTGCTTCCAGCACCAAACAGTAAGAGTAGCGGTTTAAGAAATATTAACAAAACCACGGACAGAATTACTGAAATACCTATGGTAATAATTACCGAGTGCATTGCAGCGTTGTTTACAGATTTTTTGTTGTCCTCTCCTATGTAACGAGATATTGCCGATGCAGCACCTGCACCTAGACCATTACTTAAACCCATAAACATCATGAATAATGGAGTTACAAATCCCACTGCAGCCAGTGCATCTCCGCCCAGACCTGCAACCCATACTGCGTTAACCACGTTGTAGAGTGACATTAGGATCATGGCAATGATCATGGGTCCTGAAAGTTTAATCAATGCCTTTTTAGGGTCTCCTAATATTGTTGAAACTCCCTCTGTTTTATCATCTTCAGTTGGGAGATTGGGTGATGATTGTAAAGGTTCATTATTTTCCATTTTATTCACCAAATAATTCTAAATTTTTAATCCATTTTTAGTATTTAATTCTTATTTCTAATGTTCTAAGCACTGTTTTTGTGCGAGTAAATTCATAAATATTCTATTAAATTTAAGATATTCATCTTCATTTTAATTCTGCACAACTATTTTCTTCCAACTCTCTTACTTGGTGGAGAAAATCCTTTATCCACATCGTAATTCCCTGAAAAAATTATAACTGTTTTGAGTTCCAATATTTATCATGAGAATAAGGATTTGAATTCAATATTTTGAAGAATCAAAATAACAGTTTAATAATGTTTAGTGGAGGAGGGTGTGTATGGTCGGTATAGGTTTATATCCCATATTTGGCAGGCCATTTGTAATTTATTTGGGTGTTTTAACGTTAGCTTCGTTTTTTTTAACTGCTGTATTCGGTTTCAGTTATTACAGGGGCTGGTTAAAATTTAAGTGGCATCCAACAATGGTTGTAATTTCCTTTATCCTAGCAATGCTCATGACTTTTATTGGATTATCACTACACAAACCTTTAGTTGGAACTTTAGGTATTTTAGCTCTGTTTTCGTTTATCATAGCTTCGCTCATTGGCTTTGGTATCCATCAAAGAAAATTCAGCCTACAATTTAAGTGGCATCCCGGATTGGTCATATTTGCTTTTATCTTTGCAGTACTCCATGGTGTAGTTGGAGTACTAACATTTAGCTGATATTTCACAGGATCCATAGTTTTAATTTTTGGAGATTCTGTAGAGGATGGTGAGTGCCGAGAGCTGGATTATGTTGATTATGCTCAGCATGGTTGAAGGTCCTAAATTTGAAGCCAGTGAAGGTGATACACCCACCATTATATGGGCCAGTAACCCTAAAGTGACAAAAATGTTTTGGATAAGCATTACTGATGCAAAGTAAAGGAGTCCTATGGTGAAATGGGATTTAATTTCTTTATATGTTTTCCAATAAGATTTTAAGAGTAATAATAGTAAACAAACATTGGCAATGCCTGCCCCTATGGATACGTAAAATAATACCGTTATTATTGGATTTAAATCTAAAATTGCCATTTTAATATCCTCTAAATTAATTCTTTTTTAAAGTAAGTTCTTTATTATTTCGTTTAAAACATGGTAGTTTTCTTCCATCCCGGATGTGAGAAAGTACAAAGTTCCATACTTTTTTTCCCCACTTGAATCGATCATTTTGTTCTCTTCCAAGGTTTTCAAATGATGACGTATCGTTTTGTAGTTTAGGTTGAGTTTTTCTGCAAGTTGATTAGCATTGTATGGTCTTTCATTCAATGCCCTAACTATTCTGGCACGATTCGGTCCTCCGGCAGTACCGGCAAATACCCACCAAATCAGTTTATCCATTTTCTACTCCTTCAAACCATTCTGCTTCTAAAAAAAAATTGTATTATATCTAAATTTTAGAATGTTTCACACAATTTACAGGTTTACAACAGCTCCCTTTATTTTATTAACAGTTTCTCAAGCTCTTTTTAAAAAAAATAATGGAAAATTATATTTTTTTTAAGTTGACTCCGATGTTTTTTTGTCTGATAAGCATTTTCCATCTAAAACTGTGACTATCCTCTCTGCCATGTTTCCGACGTAGGGTTCGTGTGTCACCATAACGAGCGTAACATTTTCTTTGGCATGCAGATCCTTTAACAGGTTTAGAATAACTTCTCCAGTTTTGGAATCCAAGGAACCTGTGGGTTCGTCTGCTAAAATTATTGATGGATTGTTAACAAGGGCTCTGGCTATTGCAACCCTTTGTCTTTGTCCGCCTGATAGTTTGGTTGGTTTTTGATCCACCTTGTCTTCAAGTCCCACAGATTTTAGAAGTGCCAGTGCTTTTTTTCTCATATCCTTTGAGCTGGTGTTGGTTTCGTACATGGGAATTTCAACGTTTTCAACCACAGTTAAATTCGGTATCAGATTGTGCATTTGGAACACGAAGCCGATCTCCTTGGAACGAAATTTATTGAGGTTCTTGGTCTTCATCATATCGATCCCAGCCACGTTGATGGTTCCTTCATCTGCAACATCCAAACCACCGATCATGTTAAGTAATGATGATTTCCCAGAACCTGAAGGTCCCATTATGGATATGAACTCTCCCTTTTTGACGTTTAAGTTCATACCATTCAGGGCTTTTATTTTACCGTTGTCGTAGCCCTTTTTCAAATCCTTTATTTCTATGATGTTCTCGTTATTCATAGCGCAGTGCCTCCGTTGGGGATAATCTGCTGGCCCTGTATGCTGGATAAAGTCCTCCTATGACTCCCACTACCAGTGCAACTGCAAATGCCCTTAGGAATATGTAGATAGAAAATGACGGTGTTATAACGCTTCCAACAGATGGTACCAAGGTAAGTAAAACCTCTACACCCACCACAGCTATCAGTGTTCCTGCAACAAATGCCAGCAGTGTGAGAACTATGGATTCTCCGAGTATCATGCCCAATATTCTGGTATCCTTCCATCCAACAGCTTTTAAAACTCCTATTTCCCTTGTTCTTTCATAGACAGTCATTATCATGGTGTTAATAACTCCAACAGCCCCAATGAATATGGCTAAAAGAGATATTGCCCAACTAGCTGTGTTTATGAATCCTAGTCCCTGATTTATTCTGTTGGCCTGATCAGCAGCTGTTGATGTGGTAAGCTGGTTAGGATAGGCATCTTGTATGGTGTTGCTTACAGTGGTCACGTTGGCATTGTCAGTTACCTTCACAAGAACACTGCTCACCTTATCTTGATTGCTTGTGAGATTTTGAAGTGTTGAAAGCGGCATCATAATACCGTTGTCCGTCATGAAACTCCCTGTTTCAAAGGTTCCTTTCACTGTGAAGTTTTTACCAAACAGATCTATGGTGTCACCCACAGTTTTATTAAGACTTTCTGCCGCAGTTTTACCTATTATAACCTGGTCAGTACTGTCGTTGGTAAAAGCAGTTCCATTAACACTGTCAACACCCAGTAAGCTCAGTTTATCAGAGTCTACACCTGTGATGGAGAGACCTCCAAAACCACCTGCCTGGCTGGTATTGGAACTTGAAGCTCCGGAAGTGGTGTTTGTTGCCCTTAAAACACCTGCAGTACTTTTAACTCCACTTAATGGGAGTAAATCATTTACATAAGTCTGGTTAATGGTTTGGCCTGATTGCATATTGGATGAACCGGCTTGGCTAACTGTAATTTCAGCCGAACCTGCCTTCAGAGTACTCTGTGTTGAGTTCTCAAGCCCTCCGGTGATCATTCCAAGTGCCACTATAACCATTATTCCAATTGCTATTCCAACAATAGCAAGGGAACTTCTAGTTTTGTTTCTGAATGGATTTTTCACCACCAGCGATAAAAATGACATAGACCCTCATATGCATAAACGGCATATAAAGCGTTATACACGATTCATGCGTGATTCATGCATAATTTATGCCAAAATCATGCCAAAATTCAAACACAAAAATTAGTAAAATTATTAATATGGAAAATCCCATGAAATAAAATTTATTCAATATTCTAAAATGGATTGGTTAAGTTTCATGGCTTTTTTGGGTAGGGTGAAGTAGAAGCTTGATCCGTATCCCAGTTCGGATTCTACCCAGATTTTTCCGTTGTGTCTTTCCACAACTCTTTTACAGATGGAGAGTCCAATACCAGTTCCAGGATATTTTTTTCGTGAATGCAGTCGTTTGAAGACGTCAAAAATTTGCTGCTGATGTTCTGGATCGATACCAATTCCTTCATCACTCACACCAACTATCCATTCTTCACGAGTTTCCTCGGCAGAAATATGTATTTTAGGGTTGGTTTTATGGAATTTAATGGAGTTCGAAATCAAATTCTGAAAGACCTGGCCAAGCTGTGAAGAGTCACACCTTACTGTTGGTAACTCGTCACGAGTGATCTGGACACCTTCTTCCACAATGGTATTTTTCATCCCCAACAACACATTATCCAAGAGCTGGTTAAGGTCACTGAATTGATACTCAGTTTTTTCTGTGTTAAGACGTGAGTATGCCAAGAGATCATCTATCAAATCTTTCATCCTGTGGGATCCTTCCACTATAAACTCAATGTAATCATCTGCATCAGAATCCAGCTTATCCTTGTACTTCATGGCCAAGAGCTGGGTGAAACTGGTCACCATCCTCAAAGGCTCCTGCAGATCGTGGCTTGCAACATAGGCAAACTGCTCCAGTTCCTTATTTGAAACCTCTAACTTTCTAATTAGTCTATTTTGAACGTCCTGCTGATGGATTAATTCAATATTAACTTTTTCAAGCTCCTGATTTGAAATATGGAGTTTATTGGTGAGTTCCTTCTCATTTTCAAGTAAGTTCTGCTGTTTAAATTCATATTCCTTCAGCGCTGTTATATCCACATTGATACCTATAAGTTTCAAAAGTTCTCCATCATCTCCCTTAATAACCTGCCAACGTCCCAGTAACCAATGAACACTGCCATCAGCCCATTTCACCCTAAATTCAGATTCTGTAGGTTCTCCAGTTTTTAAAGCAATATCAACACCATTTATGGCTTTCTGCTTATCATCGGGATGAACTAATTCTTCCCAAGCACCCTGCGTTCCTGGAAACTCACCTTCTTTAAGGCCGTAGATGGCTTCTAATTCTGGTGTCCAGATGTTCACACCTGTTTGAATGTTCCATTCAAATGTACCAATGTTAGACACCTTCTGGGCCAGATTAAACCTTTCATAACTTTCTTGAAGTTTTTCTTCAACTTTTTTACTTTTGGTGATGTCGTAGGTTACTAAAAGCATTTTCCAATCTGGGAATGACAGTGGAATGGCACTTACATTGGTCCATATCATGTTGTTGTTGTCTATTAGAACTCCAACTTCAATATCTTTAATTGGTGTCTGTTCCTCAAATGCCCTGCTACTTGGAAGTTCATCTGGAGGTATTTCAGAGTAATCTGAATTGTAATACTTTCTCTCTCCATACTTTCCAAGTTTTAACTCGGTTTCAGATAGGCCTAAAATTCTTTCCAGCGCAGGATTTTCGTAGATAACTTTTCCTTCATTGTCGATTACAGAGATGCCAACTGATAAGTTTTCAAATAAAGTGTTTAATTTCTCCTTACTTTCAACTAATTTTTCTTGAGCTTTCTTATGGTCCGTGACAATTTGAATTGATATGGCAATGCCATCTGGAATAGGAGTAACAGTGGCATAAAACCAGTCATCAATCCCATCGGATGAGTAGTGTTCTTCAAATTCAACTACCTCCTGAGTGTTCACGGCCTCTTTGTACATATTAAAGAAGTTTGTCTGGGTAAAGGTGGGCCACAGTTCGGTCATGCGAAGGCCAATAATTTCTTCAGAGTTTCGACCCGTGCTTTTGGCAGCCTGTGCATTCTGGTATATGTAGCTGAAGTCCACGATCTCACCTTGATCATCGTACACTGGTTTGAGAATTGTGAACCTGTCAAGGGAGTTTTTCTGCACAGCTTGAAAGTGCTTTTCACTTTCTTGAAGTTTTTCTATGGTTAGCTTGTGTTCGGTGATATCGTTAATTGAAATGAGTATCATGGGTTTTTGATCTCTACACTCAAAGCTCTGGGCATTTAGATTCAGGATTTTGGGGGTGCCGTTTTCAAAGAAGTGGTTCATTTCGAAGTCTTTGATGGGGGGTGATTCCGGTAAAATATCTTCCAAGAGTCTGCGTAAATCAGGACTGTCCCATTCTCCATTATTTATATCGTAAATTAAATTACCCACGGTGTCTGAAGGATCTACATTAAAATAGTTTGAAAATGGATCGTTAAATGTAATAACCCTTAAATTTGCATCTAAGACAATTAAAGGTTCTCGGATAATATCCATTACACTTTCTAAAAAAAGGTTTGTTGATGTAATTTTTAAACAGGATCCATCAGAGTTGGCAGTCATAAGACATTTCCCCCAAAATATCATTTTTTAATATTAATTGACTTTGAGAATATAACCACATTTCGATTTAATTTTAATTTTTCTAAATGATCTTATGGATCCGTAACTTGATTTTGTAGATATAAAGCCACAAATATTTGCTTTAAGCAACATTTTGATGAATTTAAAGTGTTTTGTTAAATTTGTTTATCATAGTTTTGTCAATGAAAGCCTTGGAATGAACCGTAATGTGGGTAGTTCAACTAAACCGTGGTTGAATAAATGTTTAAGGTGGTTTCAGTTGCATTTTACTACTGCCTGTTCCAGATGAAATACGAAACAGTTTTAAATATTCTTTCTACAATATACAATCGGTGACTTTGATGAATGATTTGAAAAATGATTTGAAATATATAATTTTGGGAATAGTACTAGCGTTTATTATAACTTTGGGCTTCACAAAAATTTTTATGGGTGGACTATATTTCATATTTGCTAGTTTTTTAATAACTGGAATAATTGTGGGCTACTTAACAAGTGGTGACACTAAAGATGTTGCCATCAATGGAATGGTTGTAGGATTTATTGGGAGTATAATTTTCATTTTATTCGTATCAATCATGACCATGTTAACAAGCACTCCTCATATGAGTACATCTATAGTTATCATGTCTATTGGGGGAACACTTATGTTTGGAATAGTGGCAGGTGTTATATTTGGAATCATATGTGCAATTGGGAGTATCATTGGTAGTTATATAAAGTCTAAAACCTAATATTTCATCTTTTTTCTTATTGAGTTTTCTTTTCTTTTTTTTGGGTTGCATTTTTCTAGAAATATATGGGTTGATCGATTGCTTTAATAGCATGGAAATAGCATAGATCATGGAGGAATGTGTAAATGGAAATAGATAGAATCAACTACTGGATTTCTGAAGTGTGTATAAAGGATGGTCATATTCACAGCGTTAGATTGTACAGGGACAGTGAACTGGCCTATGGACTGGATCAAACCTGGACAGTACAGCAGGTTATTGACACCATAAATAAGGGTTACAACATAAACACCATAGTAAATGTGAAGGGTAGATGGGTGTCAGGTGCCAGGGTTAAAATCATGACCATTGGTGGAACCAGCTACATCACAACAGAAAGGGATGAATCTGCCCCTGACAATCTTGAAAACTTACCAAAATTCTAATGCGAGTGTTAATCAATAAAAACTATGAGTTTTCCATAATATTTTTTTGTTTTTTTATTCAGATCGCATATTAAATTTCCTACAGATGGATGTAACGGTTAGTAGAACTTGATTGGAGAATAAATATAAAAAAAATAAAAGCGTAAGAAATTATTTGGTTTAAGTGTGAACATTAAATATTATATTCCTTGGTGTAATGAGTCATACTTTTCAATATCTAAGGTTTTCAATCCATAAATACTATTTTGCATTGAATTTAAAAAAAAATTTGGGAAAAAAATTAATATTTCTGGGCTATTTTTTTAGTCTAGGTATTATATATCCCCCAATGACCATTAAAATTGCCAATAGGAGTCCTGCTATCGGAACACCAGTGTGCTGCATGGCTATTGTGTTTGTTGATGTTCTATCTGTTTTGTTTGTTGTTGATGTCGAGTTTAGAGTTGCACTGTTTAATTTGAGGGTTTCTGAGGATAATGAGGAACCGAATATATATTGTCCTGCTTTTACTGTTTTTCCTGTGATATACAGGTAAGGATCACCTACTGGCACGTTTGTTAAGGTCCATGTTATGGTGCTGTTTTTAGTGTTGTAAGTCCAGTTACCATCTCCAGTAATATTTGATACATTAAATCCTACTGGTATTGGGATTTTTACTGTAACGTTGTTTACATAGTCTGGTCCATTGTTACTAAGTTTATATGTGAGTGTGAATAGTTCTCCAACTTTTGGATGATTGTTGGATGATGTAATCCTTAAGTAGAGATCATACACAGGATTCACTGGCGTTGTATTTACTTTTAACTGGTTGGTGTTGTTGGTTCCAATATATGTACTGTTTCCACCATACTCTGCGAATATGGGATATGTGCCTTTGTTTTCTGTTATGACGTATTTGAGTGTTGCTATTCCATTATTGTTAGTTTTAACTGTGCCTAAAAAAGTACCATTAATACTGAACTGTATATGAGCACCCTTAACTGGGTCGTTGTGATTGTCTGTTAATCTGGCAGTTAAATTAACACTATCACCCTTCAAACCACTAACTGGCTCAACATTAACCTTCGTAGTTGTTTTGATTGTTACACTTTTAATCACAGTTTCGCTATCTACAGTTGCTGATATTTTTGATATCCCTTTATTAAATCCAGTAAATGTTGTGTTTGCTTTTCCATTTGTAGTGATGGAAGATACTGGGCTTACAGTTCCATTTGAATCACTACTGAAGTAAACTGTTAATCCATCTGGAACATGTCCCTTTCCAGGGTCATGATAAACACCGTTAGAATCATGGAGTAAATCAGCATTAATATTAGATTTACCGTCGATTTTAATGGTTGCAGGGTTTGGAGTCACTGTTAATACAATCCATGGATTGTATGATACATTTGAGCCGCTTATATTGGCTGAGGGATTTGTATTGGAACCCCACCAGTTATACCTTGCATCAAATGTTCCATCGGAATTGTAAATAGCATTACCAGTACCTGCTTTGTTTCCATAGATTCTATTGAAATTAACAGTAGCAGTACCAGTATTGAAGATAGCACCACCTCTTGTAACCACATTGTTATTTGTGAAGGTACTGTTTTTAACAATTAAGGTGCCTGCATTGTCTATCGCACCACCCCAAAATGATGCAGTGTTATTTGTGAAGGTACTGTTGTCAACATTCAAAGCACCATTCTCAGTATAGATAGCACCTCCACCTGCAAGATAACCAGAGGCACTGTTACCTGTGAATTTACTGTTATCAACAGTTACACCACCACCAGAATTGTAGATAGCACCACCACCAGCTGTATCATATACAACGTTGTTTGTGAAGGTACAGTTATCCAAGTTTAAAGTACCTTGATAATTGGATATAGCACCTCCATAATTTGAAATGTTATGAGTGAAGGTACAGTTATCCAAGTTTAAAGTACCTCGATTATTGGATACAGCACCTCCATAGGATGATCTGTTATCAGCGAAGGTACTGTAATCAGAAGTTATAGTAGCGTCGTAATTATTGTATATGGCACCACCACCACCTGTTGTGGTGTTGTTTGTGAAGGTACAGTTAACCATATTCAAAAAACCGCCGTTGAAGATAGCTCCGCCATGATTGGCCCCACCAAAATCACTATTTGCAATGTTGTTTGTGAAGGTACAGTTATCCAAGTTTAAAGTAGCACCATACATGTTTTCTATGGCACCACCTAGATTAGAACCACCATAAGAACTGGTAGCACTGTTATTTGTGAAATTACTGTTACTAATAGTCGCAGTGCCAAAATTAGAGATAGCACCCCCACCATTATCTGATGCAGTGTTGTTTATAAAGTTACAGTTATCAACTGTCAAATTAGAACCCTTTGAATTGTCAATAGCTCCTCCCTGGCCATAAGTTTCAGAGTTGCCAGTGAAAGTAGTGTTATAAACAGCCAATGTACCGGTATTCTCGATTGCACCGCCAGATCTTGATGTTCCGTTTGTAAGTGTTAGATTTATGATGGTGAGTTTTACATCAGTTGCAACTGTGAATATTGAATTTCCAGATTGTTGTCCGTCTACGATAGTATTCAGCTGATTTTCACCTATGATGGTCATATTCCTGTTTATCTGGATATTACTTTCATTATAGGTCCCTCTGGCTATTTGAACTCTTCCATTAGATTTTGCTGTTCCTGTTGCATTATTAATAGTTTTTTTAGCTAAAAGCCAAGTAGAACCATCAGATGCATCGCTTCCACCTGAACCATTAACGTAGATGGTGTTCACAGGAGTTGCTGAAACATCTGTAACGCTGACATTAAATATCAGGCCCAGACTTAAAAGTAGTAGTGGAAGTAATATTGCTTTTCTTTTGAAGAATAAGTTTAATTTGTTAGTCAAGTTTCTTTTTCACCTCCTTTATGCTGGTTCTAAGTTATTTAAAACACATCACTGACCATTTAATCAGATGGATAAAAATGGAGATAAGAAATTTGAACATCCATATAATATCCATAAAAGGGGGCTAATAAAAAATTTATTCAAAGAATTTTAAGTGCTTTAATCCTTTTAATTTATTAAAATGTAAAAATTCTATTAACTATGGTATGTAACATACCCCAACATAAATAATTCATTCACGTTAATATAAGTTTTTCAAGGATTAATGTGATTTTTGGCACAATGAACTAGGTTTTATAACATAATTAATGTATTATTTCTTGAATATTGGAAAAAAACAATTATTTGCAACTATTTACAGTAAAATTAAGTATCTTTTTAATTTTATAATGTTAATAAAAATATTTATTGAGCTGATTGAAGGATTCAATAAATTTATCTGAAAAGTATTCCATGCTACTTGAAAAATCTGCATTATATTCGCAAGTTTTGGATTAAAAAGAGAAAAATGTACCTGAAGTTTGTATCTAAGATAACCATATAAACAGCAGCACGATCTACAGGGACAGTGAACTGGCCTATGGAGTAGATCAAACCTGGACAGTACAGCAGGTTATTGACACCATAGATAAGGGTTACAACATAAACACTATGGTAAATATAAGGGAGATGGGTGTCAGGGGCCAGGATTAAAATCATGACTATCGGTGTAACAGCTACATCACAACAGAAAGGGATGAATCAGCCCCTGACAATCTTGAAAACCTACCAAAATTCTGTTAAAAAAAACAGGGAAACCTATGCTTGAAAACTTTTAAATCTCTAAACCAAGCATTTGTAGGTTTCATTTTTAAATCCATATTCAGTTGTTTAAGGTGTAACATGTGGTTTAAAATATGCTGTGGGCCGCAATGTTTATATAGGATCAAAGTAAACCATAGTTATTACAAATTATAACAATTTTTATTTTAATATTTTATATAAATTTAATTCTGTTGATACCTGACAAAAAAAAGAACATTTATATAGTTAAGATACAATAGTTTATCATCACTTCGATATTTATCGAAATGAAAATCTATGTTAAATGTGGGGTGTTCAATGGAGACCAAAAAAATGGCAAAAATATTTAAAGCCCTTTCAAACCCCAACAGGTTAGAACTATATCTACAAATAGTTAAACAACATGAAACAAGCTACAAAACATGTGGGGGATGTTTAATAAGTGACATAACCAAATCCTTAAACATTGGAGCACCAACAATTTCACACCATCTCAAAGAACTATCCAGCGCCGAATTGATCTACACAGAAAAAAAAGGCAGGTACCTAGTAGCAAAGGTAAACGAAGACGTGGTAAACCAGGTAAACGAATATTTAAAGCTCCAATAGGAAATTTAGCTAAAAATTATTGAAATTTATTTAAAATTTTACAAAAAAAATTTATACATTCAAAGGATTGTTAAAACAATTTTATAAAATTCGGAGGATTCAGTATCATGACAAATCCAACAGTTCCAGTTGAAGAAAAGATAGATCTGGAGAAAAAAGAGGATGTCCAGACTTACAAATCAACTGACGATATAAAAGTACCTGACATGATAATAGATCAGATCATAGGTCAGGAAGAAGCAGTTGAAACCGTAATAAAAGCTGCAAAACAAAGAAGAAACGTGCTGTTAATAGGAGAACCAGGTATTGGTAAATCCATGCTAGCTAAGGGAATGGCCGAACTACTGCCGCCTGAAGAACTTCAAGACATACTGGTCTACCCAAACATGGAAGACAACAACAACCCACTCATAGGTGCACTTCCAGCAGGTGAAGGTAAGAAGGTGGTAAACACCTACAGAATCAAGGCCAAATCCAAGGATGAAAAGAGAAATCTGCTCATGATGCTGGTAATTGGTGGAATTCTAATAGCCGGAGTACTCACAACCCAGTACCTAGCAGCCATCATAGCAGCAGGAATAGTTCTCCTTATCATCATGCAGATGAGACCTAAAAATAATATGCTGGTACCAAAACTCCTTGTAAACAACGAAGGCAAGAACATGGCACCATTTGTAGACGGAACAGGATCACATGCAGGAGCCCTACTCGGAGATGTACGCCACGACCCATACCAGTCCGGTGGACTTGGAACACCAGCACACGACCGTGTAGAACCTGGAATGATCCACAAGGCCAACAAGGGAGTTCTCTACATCGACGAAATCGGAACCATGAAGATGAAAACCCAGCAGGAACTCTTAACAGCAATGCAGGAAAAGAAATACTCCATAACCGGTCAAAGCGAATCAAGCAGTGGAGCAATGGTAAGCACAGACGAAGTACCATGTGACTTTGTACTGGTAGCATCAGGAAACCTGCAGGTACTTGAAGGAATGCACATAGCACTCAGGTCAAGAATAAGGGGTTACGGTTACGAAGTTTTCATGAAGGATTCCATGAAGGACAGCCCGGAAAACAGGGAAAAACTCGTCCAATTCGTTGCACAAGAAGTTAAAAAAGACGGAAGAATACCACACTTCTCAAGCGAAGCAGTACAAGAAATTATCCACGAAGCACAGCGAAGATCCGGTAAAAAAGACGAACTAACCCTGAGACTAAGGGACCTTGGAGGACTTGTAAGGGCCGCAGGAGACATAGCCAAGGAAGAATCAGCACCAGCAGTAACCATAGATCACGTACTAACCGCTAAAAAACTTGCAAGAACATTGGAGCAACAGATAGCAGACAGGTACATAGACCAGAGAAAAACCTACAGTGTCTTCGAATCAGATGGGAGCAAAGTAGGAATGGTCAATGGACTGGCAATAATCGGAGACAGAAGCGGAATCTTACTCCCAATAGCTGCAGAAGCAGCACCTGCTCAGAGTAAGGACGAAGGTAAAATCATAGCCACAGGAAAACTCGGAGAAATAGCCAAGGAAGCAGTACAAAACGTCAGTGCAGTCATCAAGAAAAACACAGGAACCAGCATCACAGACCACGACATACACATCCAGTTCCTACAAGCCTATGACGGCATTGAAGGAGACAGTGCAAGCGTATCCATTGCAACCGCAGTTATATCTGCCCTTGAAAATGTACCTGTTGACCAGACAGTGGCACTCACAGGATCACTCAGTGTCCGTGGAGATGTCATGCCAGTGGGCGGAGTCACAGGGAAAATCGAAGCAGCAGCAGAGGCAGGAATGAAACGGGTAATCATACCAGACTCAAACATGGCTGACGTACTGATAGAAGAAAAGTACAAGGACAAGATCGAAATCATACCAGTTAAAACCATGAGCGAAGTACTTGAAAATGCACTCTCTGGAACTGAAAAGGACAGACTGGTCACAAAGATGAAGAAGATCACTGGCAAAGTACCTAAGGACATCATACCAACCATCAACAACCCAACCACACATTAAATAAAAATGTCCCATGACTATCCATGGGATACCTACATATTTTTTTTATGGAATTTGTATTCTTTTTCAACTGATTTTCATTTTTTTTAAACATTTTAGTTTGATATTTACACTTCAATTATACATTGAAGCGGTTAATTCTAATTGACTATATTTATATGCCGTGTTTTAAGGATTCCAAAATATTTATGTTTCAAGTTGTACTATTCCGTATTAGGGGGATTAACATGGGAATTTTAAGCAGTAACGAGAAAACTCCGGAAGAAAAAAGAATTGAAGATTTAATGCGTAAACCCATTAATGGTGCAATTAAACCTCATCTTAAAGCAGCTTTAAAGAAGATGGCATCAGAAGGTAAAAGTATTGATGAAATTGAAAGACATTACAATGCTACTGTTACTAAAACTCAATTTATAGAAAATAGGAAAGCAGAATACGCTACAGAAGCAAAATTAGCTGATCAAGTTTACAAAGCTTATATAACGGATGGATTATCAAGATTAGATAAGGTAAATGGTAGATTTTTAGCTTCTATTTCTATGAAAAATGATATATTAATTGAACAAAATAATCGAATTATTAGAAATTCAAGTAAATAAAGAGAATAGTGATATAAAACCAAATTTTTGTCCAGAATGTGGAACCCAAAATAATGACACAGCTAAATACTGTGTAGAATGTGGAACTCAAATTCCCAGTGATGTTCCAGTAATTCTATAGCTCATAAATCAACAATAGCAAATATACAAACTCAACCTCAGTACAACATATTATAGTTGCATTTTATTTTTAAACACTTAGGAGGTTAATGAAAAAAAATACGAAAAATAATGTGTTTAAAGAAATTAGTATCCTATTAAAAACTATTTTTTGAGGTTAAACTGTTTCAATCTTTAAATCAACAGTTTTAATATCTAATAATTTGGTTATGGCCATGAAGAACCTTCTGAAGATCATTTTATGTTCGACTATTTCGCCATTTTTACCAGGATAGGCATTTGATCCGTTGCATTCGATTTTTTTATCTCCAAATTGGATCCTAATATTCCATCTATTTCCATCCAAGTACATATATTCAGGTATTACGTAGTTGCCTGCCCAGTCCCAGGCATTGATTCTGTCTAATTTTTTCCAGAATTTGGCCCAATCTTCTTCTGTGGGCACAATTGATTCTTCATCATCAGAGTATCCGCATTTAAACATGCCATTTTCATATTTTAAAATAGTATATGGAAACGAAATAGACGTAAAATTAAATTCAAAAACTTCTGGTATGAACTTTGAAATTTCAACTTGGGTTTTCATTCCAAACCTCTGATATTGTATCATCGAGAATATATACTCATATGGTTAAATGGTCAACTGTTTTCTAATTGATGTTTTTAATACAGTTTGTTTACAACATCCACCTTTCTGAAGTAGCCAGATAGTGTGAATTTCACCTGTTGATCCAGTGCCTGTTTGGAATCTGCTTCTAAAATGTAGGGACCCGTCATTATTTCAGTGTCAGTATCTTCAACATTTATTTCAACCCTGTGAATTTCTCCTTCCTTTGAAGGGTCTTCTTCGTTTGTGTAGTTCTCCACGTATACAGTTGGATTTTCAATTGATTCAACCTTTCCAACCAAATCCCATAGTGTTATGCCCATCTAATCACCTAAATTTTTTGTAATGTCTTTTAATAAGATTATAATTAACCACTAAGATCTATTTAATATCTACAATTAACATTAAAATTTGATTATAACCTTATTGGTGCTTGTGGTTAATAAAATTTCATTTCTTTTGCTTCTTTATATGTTAAGTTTTTTTTTGAACAGTTATTGGTGCAATTTTTGAGTAACATTTATTTTAGTGGAGGGTAATATTATATATTAAGATTTTTACTTTTTCCATGTAAAAGTAGAAATAAATTGATAGATAAAAGGAGCTAACAAAATGGAGTTAAAAAGAATAGTGCCAATATTGGCCATAATGGCAATGATGGGAGTGTTTCTAGTTGCAATGCAACCAGCAAGTGCCGCATCTAAATCAGAAATAAAGGTATACCAGTACGATCCACCGGGAGCAGAAGTAGTAGGCAAGGAAATTTCTATTTACAAGGGTGAATATTTAGATCTTGCAGCAACTCTTCATATTGATGATGGGAATCCACAATGGTTTAGATGGGTAAATTTTTATGTGTACAATTCCAAGGGTGATCAAATTGTTAATGAAGAACGAAACTCAGGATTTGGTGGAATAGCAAGGTGCTGGATCAATTCTAAGGACTGGAGTAAGGGAACATACAATGTCAGTGTGGTGTACCAGGGTAATGAAGACGATGGTTACTCCAAAGCTGAAAAAAAAGTTGTGCTCCACGTTTGTTAAAAAAAAACTATTTTAAATTTTTTTTTTTATGATGTAATGATAGGGCGTCCTGATATTTTTAATAGTCTCGTCAATTCATCAAATTTTTTTTGGATAAGTAAGTACATTTTTAATTTGATTTAGTTGAGTTTAAGATGCACGGTCTTCCTCTAAATATGATAGTTCTGTACAGTAGGGTTCAATTAAATCAATGGTCCTTTGAAGAATACTGGGAGCTGTATGATTTTTCTTATTCACTATGAACTTTGGTATGGCTGAAGGTGATAAAACATTGTAATATTCTGGTTTTTCTATTATCTCGAAATTATTATTCACTAGGGTTACGATTGGGTCTATCCAAACACCCTTCATGTTGATATTATTAGTTGCCATGAATCTCTTCAGGGACATGGCATTTCTCATGACCTGTTTTCCAGGTTGTCCCTTGGATTTTTTAATACCCTCTCCATTTTGGTAGTACCAACCATCTTCCTTAACAACGTAGGATCCCTGATAATTTTTGGTTTCGATCACAAAAATTCCGGTGGGACCAACAACAATGTGATCTAGATCACCATAACTTCCAGGAAACTTAACATCATTAAAAACAAAGTAGGCTTCAGGCAGCATATTTAAATATTTTATAACTCTTTTTTCTCCCAAAATCCCTTTGTTCCAACGTTTACCATTTTCAACACCACTAGAATAAAGGCGAGTCCCAACAAACACGCTTAAAAACAGTGCTATCATTCCCAACACTACTTGGCTCATTATGATAGAACCAACAAACACCACAGCTCCTAAGGTGCAGGAGTATAATCCAAGTCTTTTTTTAAACTTGTTTTGATCACTTTTCTTCTCTGCAAACCCCTTTGTTCTAGTTTGTATTTCTCTTTCAGATTTTTGATAATTTAATTTTCCACCGCAGCTGCATTTCAGTATAAAATCATCGGGTGATTCTCCGGGTTCCAGTGCATAGGAATATTCACAATTTAGACACACTAACAGACCATTATCATATTTATCAACTATTTCTTTGTTTGAAACCATTTAAACCCACATTTTGTATTTAATTTTTTTAACTTTATCTTCATTGATGATGATCATATGTTTTACGTTTAAATTTCAACCCAATATTCCATATAAAGTCAATTTAAGTTTTGAAGATGAATAACTATTTAATCAGATGTTTATAGTTATATCTGTGATTAAATATAAAGACTTTCATTAATTATAGCACATTTTGGTCACATATTTGAAATTTAAGTCTGAATATGGATAATAATAAAATTAGTACTTATTATATGGGGGTGTTGTTCAGTTGGTTTAATACCACAAGGTCTAACATTTGAGTCGTGTCGTAAAATGCAACACATTTTTTCTCAAATAAAATGAAATTATCAAAAAAAAAGAATTGTTGGTGATTTAAAGATTTACGTTGTTAATTATAGCTGATTTCAATATTTAAACTAATATATTGGGTTTAATATAAAATTAGTGGTTTAATTTTCGTAAACACATAAACACTTTTTCTTTCAAAAAAATTTTAGTAAAAAAATCCCTAATATCCTAATTTTAAGGATGTGTAGGAATATGAATAAATTTGGAGGATTGAGTTTATTCTGGGCTTTCTAACTTTCCAGTAACGGCATTTACAGCTGATTGGGAATTTTCACTGGTTCCATTGCTTTTACTAATAATTGTGATGGAGTAGTAAGGTTTTCCCTGAACATGGTATAGTGTGGCAACGTAACGAGAGTTGTTACCATAGTATTTACCCGCCGATGTTTTAAATGTATTAATGGCCTGAGTTTCCGTGATTACAGGTTTTTTGCTCTGATTTTGAATCATGGATGTGGTGTTAATTGTTGTGTTGTTTGAAACGTTTGTATCATTCAATGTCACTGTGTTATTTTTAGGAGTTGATGGGAACATGTAGGCTGAGGCTAGTGCAATAATTCCTACCCAAACAATTACCAGCAAAATTATGATGTAACCTTTAGCTTTCATATTCAAATTTCTCCCATTGACGTAATATGTATTATTATGTTTACCTTAATTATTACTTTTTCTGTTATTACACTGTACTAAGAATTAATATTAGTTTATAAAAAAAGATTTTATAAATTTTACTAATTAATTTTGAACATCTTACTTCTTTCAAGTTTTACATTACTAAGTTACTCTGGTTTTATTGATCCTTAACTTTACTCTACTGTGGGCACAGGATTGGTGTAAATAATGAATTATTGACTAAGTTAGTGGATTGAATAAAATAATATATGGAATGGTAAGTAGTTTAATTGGTTTGTTTTGATGTTTCAATTTTTATCTTTGGACCATTTTTCCGGTTTTAGCATCAATTTCAACGTACCCTGCATCACCATATTCCTGCACAGTCCTGTTGGGGTCTATCCATTTCATACCAACATGGTAAAAAGGATTTCCATCGGCACCTTGATACATGCCTTTGCCGCTCAGGTATGATACATAACCATCAGGTTCCATTCCTTTGGATGCTCCCCATTTTTTAGCTATTGCCACGGCTTCAGAGGAACTTATAATGCTGCTGCTTTGATTGGTTGATTTTGTTGTAACATTCTGTGTTGTCTGGTTAATGGTGGTGGTGTTTAAATCTGTTGTGTTCTTTGTGGATAAATTTCCCTGTAAAACAAATCCAACAGTCAATGAGAGCACAGCAACCAATGCAATAATAATTATAATCAGTGTTTTCCCTGTGTTATTCATAATAATTCCCTGCTTTATTAAAGTACTGACAAATTAACAATGACTATTTTTACGCTAGTTATTTAGTCAGTGATCCATCATAAATTTCATCATAAAATCATTCATGTAGTTCACTATTTAACTTGTTTATTATTAACTATTCCATTTTTCTGGTGGACTATGTTACTTGATGTAAATTTGAAATTTATTAGCTCAAATAACTTATCCAAACTTAATATTTGATCAAAGAATAAGATGAAATAGAGAATGTTATCGACTTTAAATTTATTTTATCCATTTACTAGTACTATAAAATTGAAATAACTGAACATACTGTAACTAATCTTATGTTTAAAAATTCTGATACTATTAATTATTAAAATTCTCTATATGATTGTGTTTCATGTATAGTTTTTTAAATCTGCATTTAATTGATTTAAAAACAGGTTCTGTGAATTTTACTAATTATTTTTCCTTACATCTTTTTATACCCTTAAATCGACTTGTTACATTTAAGGGGTTTCAATATTAAATACCAATTTTGAAATAATTTAATCAATATAACAGAATTCAACACTGAGAACAGTTTTATAAATATAAATAAACTTTTCATCATATAATATTAGTAATACATAAAAAAAACTTGAATTATATGAAAATTTATTATAATTAAGTCAAGGCTCTAATAAAACCAAATACTATTAATTAAGGGTTCTATCTATGGGGGATGGATTTTATGGAAGGTTTTACAGATTTTAAAGAGAGACTTACAAATAATAGGTCTAAAACTGCAATTTATGTCTGGTTTGGATCGATTATTTTTGCTTTTTTATTCACCGTACTCATATGGTTTCTAGGGCCGAATCTTAACCATTTTACAGTTACACTACTACCATTGAACAATATCAACCATTACTATTGGAAACTTCCAGACAGAAATTTCTGGACCATGGTAATTGTATGGAGCTTCTACATAGCTAACCAACTGCTAATTTGGGGAGCCATATATTGGGCTCAAAAAAATCTAACCAAGGAGAAAACTAATCCTACCTATGATTTAACCAAATACAATGTCGCAGTTTTGTCAATCACAGTGTTCTTCATATTCCTACACTTAATACAGACTCATATCTGGTTTGATGGATTAGCACAGGATGTGCCCATAATAACCAGTCAAGGATCTGTTATTCTGATGCTGGCCATAGCATTAGTACTGCTTAACCCAGTTCAGGGATTATTCCTCGGAAAAAAAGCAGGAAAACCCTTTACTGCAAGAGTGACAGAATTCATCCGCCACACTCACATGTACATAATATCATGGGCTTTGATCTACACATTCTGGTTCCATCCCATGGCCACAGATCCCCAGCTTCTTACAGGATTCTTCTTCATGTTCCTTTTATTTACCCAGATGGCACTGGCCTACACCAAAGTTCATCTGGATCTCAGATGGATTGTAATCCTCCAAAGCTGGGTAGCAATCCATGCACTATTTGTAGCATTCTACAACACACTATTTTTCGGAAATACAGATATGTGGCCCATGTTCTTCTCAGGATTCGCCTTCATGTTTGTATTTACCTATATGTATGCATTGAATGTGAAAAGAAATGTCAAATTCCTTGTTACTGCTGCTTACATCCTTCTCGTTGCATTCATATATATTCCAGCACCCTATGGATTTGGAAGGGATCCATCCTTCCTGCTTCGACTGGAATTCCTTTGGATTCCTATAATTCTCTATGGACTAGCGGCGTTAATAGCATTAATAATATTTATATGGCTTAAACTGAGGAATAAACCGCGAAGTATTGAGAAACTTAAGGAAACACCCTACTAAACATATGGCTGAAATCCGAGACTCCGGCATCATTTTAAAAGATTTTTGGTGAGGATTATTATTAATAATGAAAAAAGTGGGAGATGATTTGTTATGGTCGAGACCTTGGCATACGAAGTTGAAAGTAAGGATGGAAATTTTGAAATAAGAAAATATGGAGATCATATACTGGCCCATGTGGATATAGAAGCACCATTTAATGAAGCGATGAATATGGGGTTTTCAGTACTTGCAAACTACATTTTTGGAGGTAACAAGAAACGTTCAAGTATAGAAATGACTGCTCCTGTTGAAGAAGAAAAAAGAAAATCCGAAAAAATCCCAATGACTGCACCAGTAACAGAAGAATCTTTAAAAGAATCAGAAAAGATCAAAATGACCACACCTGTTACTGAAGAAGAAAATGGGAATATACATAGAATATCCTTTGTAATGCCCTCTAAATACACTATGGAAGCTTTGCCTGAACCTGAAGATGAAAGAATTAAGTTTGAAGAAATAAAAGAAGAGAAAATGGCTGTATTAAAATTTAAAGGCAGGGTCAAAGAGAAGTTAGCTGCTGAAAAGATTGAAGAAATGAAGAGATGGCTGAAAGAAAATAATATTCAACCAGAATCAAATTTCGTGGTGGCACAGTACAACCATCCAGCAGTGCCAGGTTTTCTAAGAAGAAATGAAATAATGGTTGAAATCTAAAGGAATGGACAAAACTTCCTAAAATAATCAAATAATTATTAAAAATAGAAAATGGGTGTTATTTAGAACATGTTACCCATCCAAATTGAATAAACTGTTTGATAAAATTTATTATAATATTTAGTGTGATATCGAGGATATGAAAATTATAAATAAGTTTCAGGACATAATATAAGTAGTGAAAAGATTGAAAAGCTTTTTATTATTGATTAATGAAAGTTTTAGGAGATTTGGATACAATTCTCCTTTAACCATCGCAATATTATCATTATTTGATATTTTATATGGCATAATTCTATTAAATTATGTTACAAATGATCACTTTTATTTTACAGTACAGTTTTATTGAAGTTTTTTTACTTTGTTCATGTTGTAAAGCTCATCTAAAGATGATAAATGGTAGAAAAAGGTTAGTAAATATTTAGTTGATTTTGTTGACAAATAACAGGATATAATTAAAGGCTGGCGGTATTATGGCAACTGAAGAAAAAGAACTTAAATATAGTGCAGAAGAGGAACATAAAATTAAATTGATGCAGCAAGAAGTGGACATTGTAAGAAGAATGAGTAAAATTAAACATAAGATTGCTGTAATGAGTGGAAAGGGAGGAGTAGGTAAATCTACCATTGCTGTTAACTTGGCTGCTGCCTTTGCAAAGAAAGGCTATAAAACAGGTATTATGGATGTTGATATTCATGGTCCCAACGTTCCAATGATGCTCGGAGTGGAAGGAAAACATTTAATATTCACATCTGATGGTATTCAACCCGTTGAAACTGAAGGCATCAAGATCATGTCCGTAGGATTTTTTTTAGATTCACTGGATTCACCAGTTATCTGGAGGGGACCTAAGAAAACTGGAGTCATAAAACAGTTCTTATCAGAAGTTAACTGGGGAGATCTGGATGTTTTGATCATAGATAATCCACCAGGCACAGGTGATGAACCATTAACAATATTACAATCAGTACCATTGGATGGTGTAGTCCTGGTCACAACTCCCCAGGCAGTTGTGCAAGAAGATGTAAGAAAGGGTATAAACCTTGTTCTGGATTCTAAAGTTCCAATAATTGGTATTGTTGAGAACATGTCCGGATTTATCTGCCCCCACTGTAATGAAGAAGTTCCTATATTCGGCTCAGGAAACACAGAAGAAATGGCTAAAAAAATGGATGTACACTTCCTTGGAAAGTTACCATTAAATGTGGAAACACCAGTTTCATCAGACACAGGAACTCCCATAGTTATCAAAGATCCAAATTCAGATATAGCCATAAAAATATCAGAAATTGCTAATTATATTGAGAAAACAGTAATCAAAAAAAAGTGATCTCCAATAATTAAACAATTTATTTTTTTTGGTTTTTGTGGTGAGTATTCAAATGATTGTATAAATTTATACTACCTATTCTTATTAAGTTTGAATTTGTTATTTGAAATTCGTTGATCGAAGAGTAGGCAATTATTAAAATGTTGATTTATAAAAAAAGGAGAGAAAGAATTTAATTTATTTCCCTGTTTGGAATTTGAAGCTGTAATTTACTGTTAGGTTGTTGCCTGCAATGTCTTTAATTGCACCTTTGGGTATGGTGATTGTGTACCATGTCTTTGCTGATTTTTTCGTGGTTTTGATGGTGAGTGTGTTTCCTTTGATGGTTTTAGTTACTGTTATATATTTTCCTGTTGTTTGGTTTTTGATGGTTATTTTGTTGATGTTTGTGCTTGTTTGGATGTTTTCATTGAATTTAATTGTTACTGTTGAGGTTTTTGATATTCCTGTTGTACCATTTTTTGGAGATGTTGATGATACTTTAGGTGCTGTTTTGTCTATGGTATATTTCTGTGTGTAAACTGGACTTTTATTGTCTGCTAGGTCCATGGCTAAATATTTTAGTGTCGTGGTTTTTGTTATGGAGATGGGTTTGGTGTACAACGTACTATTAGATGTTGGTGTGGTTCCATTTAATGTGTAGTAAATCTTACCTGCTTCACTCATTTTAAGTGTTACAGTTTTTGTGGTGTTGTATAATCCCCCTTTAGGTGATGCACTGGCTGTTGGTGGTATGGTGTCTTTTATTATGACTTGTGTTTTTACGGTTTGATTGTCTATTGTTGCTGAGATGGTTGCAGTACCAGCTTTTGAACCACTTTTTAATTGGGATTGTGCACTTCCATCTGTTAAGGATGCAGAACTACCCATGGTACCCAAATTTGTTGTGAATGTCACAGGTATACCACTTGGAAGATTACCAGTTAAAAGAGTTCCTGTATTGCTGTGTAGTAAATCAACTGTTACGGTTGAATTACCATTATTTGGAATTGCACTAGGGTTTGCATGAATTGTTAAAACTAACCATGATGTTAAATCCACATTACTATTCACATGAACTGAAGGATCACTATTTGATCCCCACCAGTTAAGATTAGCATTAACAGAACC
Organism: Methanobacterium lacus; assembly: GCF_000191585.1. Classification (NCBI taxonomy): domain Archaea; kingdom Methanobacteriati; phylum Methanobacteriota; class Methanobacteria; order Methanobacteriales; family Methanobacteriaceae; genus Methanobacterium; species Methanobacterium lacus. Next base: position 1,508,330 of record NC_015216.1, on the reverse strand, counting down.
ACCAGTACTGTAAATTACCATATTTGAATTTCCAACAATCCAATTAAATCCAATAACTGCTTTACCACCATCATTGTAGATAATTCCACCGTTACTTATTGATGTGTTGTTGGTGATTGTACAACCAGTTACAATTGAACTTCCATTGTAGTTGTAGATAATTCCTCCGTTTGCTGCGGTGTTGTTTATGAATTTATCATTGATAACAGTTACAGCACCATTATTGTAGATGACTCCTCCGTTTGCTGCGGTGTTGTTGGTGATTTGATCATTGATAAATGTAACAGTATCATCGTTGTAGATGACTCCTCCGTTTGCTGCGTTGTTGTTTTCGAATTTATCATTGATACTAATTAAATTACCATTAATGTAAATTACACCACCACTACTTGTGGCTGAGTTATTGGTGAATATATTATTGGTTTCAGTTACAATTCCGGAACAGTAAAGTGCTCCACCATAATTTGAATAGTTGTTGGTGAATATATTGTTTTCAATGGTTAACTTGCCGCTACTGAAGATAGCTCCACCACCCTCAGTTGCGTTGTTACTGTTAAATGTACTGTTGGTCACAGTTAAAGTACCCTCATTGCTGATGGCTCCTGCAACATTTGCGGTGTTGTTCTTGAATGTGGAGTTGGTAATGTTCAAAATACCATCTGAACCGGGATTATTAATTGCACCGCCAAAATCTGTGCTGTTTCCATTTTTTAGTGTCAGGTTTATGAGTGTGATGTGTAGTCCCGGTGTTATGTTGAAAATATTGCCAAGTCCCTGTGCGTCTATGAATGTGTTAGATTGGTTATCGCCTATAATGGTCATATTGGTGTTGATTGTTATGTTATATTCTTTATAGGTTCCCTTACTGATGTATATTGTTCCATGGTTTGCTACAGTTCCCGTGGCATTTTTTATTGTTTTTTTCGGACCACTTGTGCCATTGTACACTGCGGACTGCCCATCTGAAGTGTCGCTTCCTGCAGTGTTAACATATATCGTGCTATTATTCACTGTGGTAGCTGCACTTACGCTACCAACACCCACTGAAAATAGAAAAATACCCAATAATAACAACAATAAAATCTTAGAATATCCTTTGCTAATTTCGTATTTTATCTTTATACCTCCCCATTATACTATTATTTAAACTAAAAAAACAAATCAATCCATAAAATGTTTAATTATATCCAATTTAAGGATATTAACTCTTTAGAAACATATATCTTCCGATAATAATAAATTCAAAAATATAAAATGAAAATTATACTTTATTGAATTGTGGATTATAATATCCAAAAAAGGATGGATAAGGCTTGAAATATGGCCAAAATCTTCAAATAAATATTGTTAATATGAAATTTAGGAATAAATAAACTATGAAAATCCGCCAGATCCAATTAGAATGAATTTGTAGCAGCGGTTTATTCTCAATTTTTTTCATTTTAATAGCCATTATAACCAGTGTATAAAAAAAGAGTAGATATCCAATGCATAATATAATAACGGTTAGCATGCCTACCCAGTTCTCATTCACAGTTCCATCTAATAAATGGGCAATTATATTAAGTATTAATCCAACTAAAATTAAGATCAGTGATATGTAATTCGTTAAAACAGTATTCCTACAACTATCTGGCAGTTTCCTAACATTTTTTAATGCGTTTATATAATCGTAACACTCTTTTTTTATGTTCCTGATTGTTATTTTTGATTTATTTCGCAACAAGTACCATACAAGTGTAATGACAAAAGCAACGGCCATGAAAAAATAAAATATATTGATCAAGGCATATCCATAGATCTGACTGTCGCCATTAATTACTACCACAAAAAATACCGCTACGATGGTTATTAATCCTAATAATGTTTTAAATTCCGTGGAGTTACTCATCAAGATTTCAACCAACTACAAACTCAAAATGATCTTAAATTTTTTAGCAATTTAAATTGTGCAACATTAATATCTTTTGAAGCATGTATAAAATAGATATTGGATAAATAATATTTAAAATAGTTGTTTAATTTCATGTTTATGTAAAAGGAACTCGGATTAACATGAATATTAATGAAATTGTTAAAGATTCACTTAAAATACTGTAAACTTATGAAAAACTTAAAATGAAATTTAAAAAAGAGTGAAGTTGTTTATTTATTCCTTTTGGGGAACAAATTTAACTCCTTTCAATTTGAAAGATTATTTTTAGTTAACCAGGTCTTTACCTATTTCCCTGGCTTTTTCGAGGATGTCTTCCTTGTTTTTAACATCTCCGAGTGTCTGATCCCCTGCTGATACAAGCAAGCCCTTAACTGGATAACCTAAAAGGTCAAATACCTGTTTTGTGGAATTTATGTAATCTTCAAAGAGATCTCCATCTGGGTTGCCCTGGGTAAAAACCAGTGCAGATGATGTTTCACCTAGTTTTTCTGGGAAACCCATGAGTGCGTAAAGTCTGTCTGTGAATAATTTGGCCTGTGCAGTCATCTGCCACATATATATTGGTGAACCGAGTACAAAGGCATCGCTTTCTGCCATTTCTTTATAAAGTATCTGCATATCATCATCGGTTTTGCATTCACCATCATGGGATTTACAGTGCATGCATGCCTGGCATGGCTTGATATCGAGTTCGTTCAGATTGTAAATTTTGGTTTCTGCTCCATTTTCAGAAGATTCTTCCAATATTTCTTTAACCATGATCTCAGTATTTCCGCCCTCTCTTGGGCTTCCAACAAGTCCTAAAACTTTCAAATTTATCCCTCCGAAAAAATAATTATTTTAAACAATTACAGTATCTACAACCATTTCTAATATTCTTTTCTATAATAGGAGTACTTGTATAAAAGATATTGTCAAGGGATCATACAACACTCAGAGTGACACTTACAACACAATAACTTCTTATCCAAAAACAATGACAGCATTGGTATTTGGGAATCGAATAAACCTGTACTGATAAAAACTTGATTTTTATGTTGATTTATTAGAAGTGTATTGGTATTAGGTCCAGATATATCTGCTTTAAGTGTATTAGATCTATTGCTGGACAGCGAAATATTTTTTTTTATTTAAAATTACTAATCTTTTCCATTTCATTTCTATTTGTTTTTAAACCTTAGTACCGACTAGTTTTTTGGTTTATCTCGATGAATAGCCTTTTAAAATTTTTTAGATTCTGTTATTCTAAACCTTTAAATACTATTAGTACATTATTATGTATAGTTAAGTTTAATGAATAGTTCATAAAAATGCACTATTTAATTACAAGGAATAGTACAATATACAGTCTAAAAAAATTGGGAGATCTTAAAATGGAAGATGAAAAATCTGAGAAATTGATCGAGGAGATGTTGGAAGATTCAATAATTTATATTAAAATTTTTAACAGGGAACTAACGAATTTATCTGATAAAAAGTTCATGAAGACATTTTTCTGGCTTGTAACGATTAAAAACTACGATAATCTCTCAATGTCAGGGTTAGCCAAGACCTTGAACATTTCAAAAACCCAAATAACACCTAGAATTGATGAGTTAGTAAACAATGGTCTGCTTGAGCGGGTGCCAGATGAAAATGACCGCAGAGTACTCAGGATTGCTTTGACAGCAGAGGGGGAAGATCTTATTCATAATTCTAATAAAACTGTTAAAGAAGCTTTAAACCTACTATTAAATCCACTCAGTCCTGATGAACTTGAAGAGCTGGGTAAAAGTATTGAAACTATAAAAAATACTGTTTTAAAAATTCAGGGAGTAATATAAATTGAATGAAAAAGAGGTAGTTAAAAAGCAGTTGAATGTAGGTTGGTTTCCTTTAATAATTGTCACCCTGGCAGCTTTTATAATCAGTATAGATATCAGTTTTTTAAATGTGGCAATAACGAATTTAGTTAATGATCTACACACCACCGTAGTTACTATTCAGAGTATTATTGTTGTTTATTCTCTGGTTTTAGCGAGTTTAACCCTGCTTAGTGGTGAGTTACAGAAGGTTTTAGGCAGAAGAAAAACCTTTCTCTTGGGTGCGTTTATTTTTGGTGTGGGTAATTTCATTGCAGCCTTAAGCATAAACAGCACCATGCTACTCATAGGATGGTCCGTACTGGAAGGTGCTGGCGGGGCATTGATGTGGGTATCAATGTACTCCATAGTTATTGGAAGTTACACCGGTAATAGAAGAGCCACTGCACTGGGTTTATCAGGTTCTATAGGATCTCTTGGACTGGTTGTTGGACCTTTTATTGGTGGATTTTTAACCACTTATCTAAGCTGGAGGTATGCATTCGGATTAGAATTCATCATAATACTCCTAATATTAGTATTTTCAAGGCACATACCATCATTCCCTGCAACCATGCACTGGTCTGATATTAATATTGTGGGTGGAATCAACTCGGCTTTAGGTATATTTTTACTGGTTTATGGTTTAATATTACTCAACGACCCTTCCACTTTGTATATTGGCCCCTATGTAATATTGGCAGGAATTATCCTTTTAGCAGTATTTTTCTACGATCAAAGAAGTAGAATAAAGAATGATAAACATCCTTTGGTTGATATTAGGATTTTTAAAATCAGATCATTTGCATTGGGCAACATATTCCTATTTCTGTATGGTTCCGTAGTTAGTGGGATTCGTTTTGTTATACCAGTTTTTGTACAGTCAGTTTTAGGATACAGTGCTTTACTAACAGGTTATCTATTTGCTGCAATGGCCCTTCCAATGTTTTTTGTAACCTTCACAACTGGCAGAATTTCAGGCAGATTCCACCCGCGCCATATCATAAGCATTGGTTTTATAGTTTGTTTAATTGGAGCTGGTTACCTCATCTATGCTTTCAGTTCCAATCCAAGTTTTATAGAGATGATAATAGGAATGGCAGTGATTGGACTGGGAATCGGTATCATCGCACCCCATGGTTCTACCTATGCATTTTCAGAAATAAAGCATGATAAACAACCTGATGCTTCTGCAATTAGAAGTACCAACAGTAACTTAAACTCATCTGTAGGTACAGCCATATTTGGTCTCATCCTACTCATGGGGGCAGCCAATGCTTTAAATGTTGAACAACTATCCACTGGTATGTTAGATTCTATATACGCGATGGGTATACTGTTATTTGTAGGTTTAATCATGACACAGTTCATAAAAATGAATAAAATTACCGAGTCTTAAAAAAAATTTATAGGGATGTGAGGATCATGCAGATGAAAAAGACAAGTAATGGTCAAATAATATCTCCTCTAGGTTTTGGATCCTGAGACTGTATGATAATTCCTCGCCAGACTACCTATACCTAACTGTTTTAGGTGGAACTATGAGTGATAATCCATCATACGCAGGATTATGCATTGAATGTGGGAAATGCAAAGAATTATACCTCCCCCAAAATTGACATACCCGAACATTCAAAAGAATTTTCCCATGATATGGAAGGAAATGACTTCTAAGATATAATAAAGCAGTAGAGCTAAGATTGAATAAAAGAAAGGGATTTTAGAAGAACAAGATTAAATGGAATATTGAAATTTTCTCTAAAGAAATGGAGTGATGTAAAATGAAAATAGCAGATAAGATTGAAATGTTAGAAGTACCCATGAAACTTATGGGAACACATGGAACCATATACCCTACAGTTATCTGGGATGATGAACATGTAGTCCATATCGATGCAGGAATATCAGACAGTAAGTCTTTAATTAAAGATGAAATGGATAAAGCAGGTGTGCCATTCGATAAGATAGATACAATATTGGTCACACATCAGGACATTGACCATATATGTGGGATTAACTGCATAGTGGATGAACTGGGTGATGTTAAGGTTCTGGCCCACAGTGAAGAAAAATCTTACATCCAGGGTGAAAAACCGATTTTGAGGTTTAAGAATTCTAATATCAAGGAACGTATAAAGATGTTACCTGAGGATGAACAACAAAAGGTTTTGGACATGGTTGAAAACACCTCTGTAAAGGTGGATGGGGAATTATCTGATGGTGACAAACTGGATTATGGTGGGGGAATTGTAGTTATCCACACTCCAGGACATACACCCGGACACATCTGTCTCTACCATGAAGAATCTAAAAGTCTTATTGTTGGAGATGCCCTAAATATTGAGGGTAATGAGCTTGTTGTAACACATAGAGATGCTATGAGTAAAAAGGAACTTATAATAATTAATGGTTGGCTTGAAAAGCTTGGTGAATTTGATATAGAAAATGTGATAGCGTATCATACGGGTTTGTTTAAAAATGATCCAAACCAGATGTTAAAGGAGTTATCAAACAGCATATAACTGTACAGAATCAGAAAATAGGTTAAATGCCATTAATTATTTTTTTAATAAATTATTTCCATTTATTTAATTAATAAACCTTCAACGAATTATTCTTTCTTTTCCATGTAGTAACCATCCTCAAATATCAAAGTTAGATTCGGTTGGGGGCCTGATAAATTTCCTGTATCAGCTAATCTTTCAGTTTGCCAATTTTCGTACTCAATGAGTTTTTTTCCAATAATTTTTTCAGGTTCCACATTGTAAAAAACATCACTCAATACATTGTCATGTTTCAAAATTTTCAGATTGTTTGCTATAACAATTATATCATGAGTACTGGATATATCAAGGCCATTTAATACCTTAAATGTTAATGTATACTCCTTTAAAGAATTTTTATTCTCTTTGTGAAATTTACCAACTCTTCTCCTTTGAAAATGGATATTTCCTTTGAAATTTCTTCTAGAGAATTTAGTATCTCTTCACCATCTTTCAATCTTATGATCTCCCAGTTTGGACAAGTTCGGGTCCACATTTTCTTCTATTTATCTGTAAAGAAACTCACTCCTGTATTAAAGTAAATATGGATTGTAAGAATCTATGAATTATTTCAGGGCAATTTCCTTTTTCCTACCCTTCTACAATACATCATTTTTTAAAATATCTTCTTCTTTACCTAACTTACAGTAGTAACCAGTTTTAAGTGAGTATTCTTTAAAGACTGGACATTTAGCACACTGACACTCTTGATCTGTGTCTATATCTGCACAGGTGGATTTTCCAATTGAACAGTATAATCCTGCAATATGCGTGGGTTCGGGCATCAAATCATTTTCTTTCAAATTTTTAAGCAAATCTAACACGCCTAATTTTCTTTCGTTTGCACATACACTTTCCATCTGAACAGGACATTTTACACACAAGCATCTTTCCAGATTTTTTTTATCGTAATCAACTATGGTCATGGATCACACCCCATATACTACATTTAATAAACAATTATTTTTTCAACAACTTATTACACTTTATTGCATCCTAAATTATTATATTTTTTTGTTTGTTTCCTAACTAAACAGATCATTTATTAAAAATTGTCAGCTTTTAAATTATCTTATGCTCACTTTTTTATAGTTAAACTTTTACATTAAAAAGTACAAAGGAAATAAAAAACAGTAACTTAAAAAAATTATTTTTATTAACGGTAGGAGGTTGATTTATGAGTTTTTTGTCATTTGCAGCTAAAAATCCTTTTAGAACAAAATTAAGAACTATTTTCATCGTAATTTTGTTAGTTTTGGGTGTGATAGCCGTAACAGCGAGTGTGGGTGTTTCAGTTTACAGCACAAAATTATTCGGTGAAATGTTCAACAGCGGAGGTGCAGATCTAAGTGTATTGAGTGATGGATACTTATCCACAGGGGATCTGAACAATCTAACCGGAATTAAAGATGTTCAAAGTGCCGTGGGTGTTTCAGGTTATGTAATTTCAGATAACCAAAACAACACATATAATTTAAACGGGTTTTATGGATCTAATCTACTTAACAACACGGATATTCCTGGAATTGGACATATTAACCTCATAAGTGGAGATTGGGATAACAGTTCCACAGGAATCATATTAACAGAAAAAACAGCCAACAGAACTAATAAAAAAGTAGGGGACACATTTTATGTTTCCACACTATCCTCAAACCAGATTTCAAACATGAATGGAACAAATCCTACGGTCCAGGTCACCAACCGAACCCTAAACTCAGATTTTAAAGTTGTGGGAATAATTAAGGACACAGGAAATATCGATGGAATTGTGCAGATACAAGAAGCCAACAACCTGTTATTCAATTCAACAGATTTAAAATTCAATTCAATATATCTTAAAACGAACAACGGCAAATTAGATGAAGTAGAAACAAGTATTAACAGTACTTACCCACAGTACCATGTTGTTGTTGGAGATGCATTGATAAACAGCATAAAAAGCTTTTTATTCTACTTAACCAGCTTCTTCATAGGATTGGGTGCAATTATAATGATGATTGCTACTTTAAAATCTGTGAGCGAACGTACCAGAGAAATTGGTGTGTTAAAGGCTATAGGCTGGTCAAACAGAAGGGTTATGGGAATGATCATGGTAGAATCAGTTGTACAGCTCATTCTAGCATGGATAGCTGCAGCAGTTATCATGGCCATCTTACTGGTGGTACTGGCCCCACAGTTCAACGTGAACATAGCTGATCTGATCAGGGACAACCTGTCAGTTGCCCTCTACACAGTACTACTCAGTTTCGGAGCATCATTACTCATGCCTGTTTTAGGATGCTTAATACCAATGATCCGTGTGCTACGTTTAAATCCAACGGAGGCTCTAAAGTATGAATAACATAATCACCATCAAAGATTTAAACAAGACCTACGATAAAGGCAGGACACATGCCTTAAAAGATATAAATATGGACATAAAGAAGGGTATTTCAATTTCAATAACAGGTCCCTCAGGTTCAGGAAAATCATCGCTTTTGAACATGATAGGAACTTTAGACACGCCAGACAACGGACAAGTAATAATAGATGGACAGGACACATCAAAAATAAAACATATAAATGTGTTTAGACGCAGCAAAGTAGGATTTGTCTTCCAACTACATAATTTAATACCCACCATCAGTGCCAGGGAAAACATTGAGATGGCCATGTACGGCACGGGTTTGTCCCCTGAAACCATGAAAACAAGGGCATTAGATCTCTTAAAAATGGTGGACATGGAAAATTTAGCCGTTCAAAAGCCGAATATTTTATCAGGTGGTGAAAGACAACGTGTAGCTGTTGCAAGAGCACTTGCAAACGATCCTCCAATTATACTGGCAGACGAACCCACAGGATCCCTGGACACTAAAAACGGAGAACTTATCCTCAACCTGCTCCAGCACCATCAAAGGGAAATGGGAGCCACACTCATAATTGTAACACACGACCCAAAAATAGCCCAACAAACAGATGAATCCATAGAGATAGTAGATGGAAAAATAGATCTAGGTACAGAATAATCCTAAGAGAATATTAAAATCCAGTTTAACCTTTCCATTTCTCTTTTTTAAATTACTGGGTAGAAATCAAAAAAAATAAAAATTAATGGAGATTATTATGCTCTCTCAAATGTTTTAAACCTATTAACTGCCGATTTTCTGAGATTATAGGTTTTTGACTTTGATTTTGAAGTTATTGGAGTCTCTTTACCCTAATGTTATTAATGTTCCAGCCTACTTAGTATCTTGCGACTGATAAAATGATTAAAAAGCCTATGAGTTCAATTATGTTTATTAATGTCTGTAGACTTATTGAAATGCTAGGATCATTGAATACTGATACTGTGTAGATCAATTCTTCCATAAAAAATAATGAAACAAATAATAGAATTGCAAGGCTGAATTTGGTTTTAAAAGTTTTATAATTCTTTAAATAAATAATAATTAGTGCGAGAAGAGTTAAAACACTGCCCGCAGATACAATCATGTCTACTTTGACACTTAACATCTGCAATAATCCATCCATGGTTATTCCTCTAAATTTAAATTTTCCAATATTTCATCAAACGTTTCACGACAAGAGTTCATATTATCTGTAACAAAGTATAGTGCACCATATTTCACATTTTTATTACAATAGAGCAGCTTGTGTTCCTTTAATATTTTTAGATGATAGTTAACAGTGTTGTAGTTTAAATTTAGCTCTTCTGAAATTCTGTAGGCATTAAGAGGTTTTTTATATATTAAATTAATAATTCTAACCCTATTTTTTCCTCCCCTACTTCCAGTTAACAACCACAACACAGTTTCTTTCAAGATTACCCCTCATCTTTATAGTTATAACTATGATCTATATATACTTAAACTTTTACATTTAACCTTTTCACTAAAATTTTAAATAGTTCAATGATAACTAAAACTGGTATATGTTCAAAATAAGATTAAAAATGGGATGTAATGGTAATTTTTTTATTTATTTCCTAAGAAGCAACCTCTAAGAAATCATCATTGTAACACTTTAGAACTACTAAATAATTTCGCATCGTTTGTTCAGATCATAAATCTTGGTTTCTGCTCCTATTTCAGAAGATCCTTCCAATATTTCTTTAACCATGATCTCAGTATTTCCACCTTCTCTCGGACTTCCAACCAATCCTAAAACTTTCAAATTTTACATCTAAAAAAATATTTACTTTAAACATGTCGTGTATCTAGGAACGTTTCTAATATTCTTTTCTAAAAAAAAATGTGAAGAGTATTTCATAGTTCATAAAATGTACTACAATCTAACTAGATCAATTCTATTTGTTTCTTTGATTAATTTCTAAATTAATCCAAACATGAATTTTGAAACAGGAATGAAGTGGCACTGCACACATTACATCCTAGTATGATTAGGGTCATGATAAAGTGGATTGCAGATTATACTCCTAATATGAAAGCAGTGAAAATAGTAAGATTTCAGGGTTAGATATATGTTTAGTAAAGCAGATACAGGTATTAATTCTGAAGTATAGTCCCACAGTTTCTACGATTATTGTATTAATAAGTTGTTGAATATATCATTTTATCAAAAAATTATATAAAAAAATTAGGGATTCACAGTTGATTAAAAGTTTATTTTATTGTATGGGGGAATAAAAAAAATGCAATGTGGGAAGATAATATTTCTTTTGTTTTTTCTTAGTTTAACCTTAATATCTGGATTGTCCATGGTCAGTGCTGCAAGTAACACTGTATATGTGAATACAACGGGAAGTGACATATCAGGTACTGGTACCATAATCCATCCATATCACACCATTAAAAAGGGAATAACTAATCTTAAAGATAAAGGAACATTATGCATCGCAAATGGAACGTACAGTGGTATTGGAAATACTAAAATCACAATAAACAAGAACGTTACTGTTATTGGTAGAAGCCAAACCAAAACCATTATCAATGGACAGAAAATCAACTGGATATTCTTTATTAACCCTGGATGCAATGTCTATATAAAAAATTTAAAAATAACCAATGGAAATATAACAACGACGGGTGGGGCCATCTACAATAAAGGTAATTTAACTGTGACGTGTTCAACATTCACAGGCAACACTGCAAATCAAATTGGTGGGGCCATATGGAATGATGCAGGTAATTTAACATTGAAGAGTACAACGTTTACAGGTAACACCGCATATCAAGGTGGTGGTGCCATGGGCTATAATGGTGGTACTGTAAAGGTGACAGATTCCACGTTTAAGCACAACACCGCAGAGATTGGTGGAGCCATCTTTGGTGGGGGTAATTTAACTGTGACCTGTTCCACATTCATATACAACAGTGCATATCAAAAGGATTATGGTAATGGAGGGGCTATCTGTACTGGTGGTGGTTTAACAAAAGTGAGTGGTTCCACTTTTTACAACAACACATCATATAATGGTGGGGCCATCAGTAGTTACGGTTTAACTGTGACTGGTTCTATATTCAAAGGCAACACCGCAGGACAGTTTGGAGGAGCTATCATCAACCAGGGTCGTAATTTAACTGTGATTGGTTCTACATTCAAAAATAACAGCGCAATACTGGGTGGAGGGGGTATCTGTAGTGGGGCGGCTCCTTTAACATATGTGAAAGATTCCACATTTACAAATAACACTGCACAATCTCGTAGTGGTGGGGCCATCTTTGATTTTGGTAATACTATAACTGTGAAGGGTTCCACATTCAAAGACAACACAGCACCAAATGGCGGAGCCATAAGCACTGATAATGGATATGGACTTATTATTTTAAATGTTACAAATTCCACATTCACAAATAACAACGCAACAGGTAGTGGTGGAGCTATCTGCAACAGTAATATGGGTACTTTAAATGTGACTTGTTCCACATTCACAGGCAACAAAGCACAGAGTGGCGGGGCCATCTACACTGCACATGGTTGTACAGTATATTTGACAAGTTCCACATTCACAAATAACAGTGCAACAAAGTATGGCGGTGCTATCTACAATGAATATGGTACCTACTGGGGATATGGTGCCGTTAATACAGTTTTTAATAGGTTTTATAACAACACTGCAGATATTGGTGGGAATGCTATTTACACGAATGGTAACAAAAATTTTATTGCTGATAATAATTGGTGGGGTTCCAATAATCCTGACTTTTTATCTCTTACAAATGGTACTGTGACTCCTACAAAGTGGTTGGTGCTCACTTTCAATACAAGTATGCCACTAACTTCTTCAGGGTCTGTTTTAACTGCAGATTTAACCTGGAATAACTTAAACCAACAAACCACTGGAGGATATATAGCAAACGGTACACCTGTAATTTTCAGCATGTTAAGCGGACAGGGAAGTGTAAATCCCACCAACACCACAACACAAAATGGTATTGCAAAATCAACCTATACCGCCACAATATTTGAAACTATTGCTACGGTTAATGTCAATGTAGATGACGAAACATTAAGCCAGGACATAACAGTGAATTAGACGAAATCTAATTTAAATGGGTAAACATAATAACCAAAAAATAATATTATTCCCTTTTTTTTCAATTTTTTTCTAAAATATTTAAATGGAAATATTTCATTATTAGAATAATTCTAGGTTCGCTCGTTTATTGATAGACAAACATTTTTTCATATTTTTTTCTAAAATATTGAATACAAAAAATAAAAGTTAAATATTGACAGTGATATTATGAACGATTCAAAATTTGAAGAAATAAAAAATGCATTTTTTGATAATTTTGATAATTTTGATCTTATAGATCAGACCACAAATTTCAGCCCGGGTTTAAACACGAACCTGATGTAAAAAGGTTTATGAAACATCTGTATCATCCGATGGATTTAGAACCAGATGAATATTTGTAAATTCATTTGTCAAATAATGAAAATAGTATTATAAACCATGGATCTATCATAGCAAGGCATATTTCAGAATTTTTAAATATTATATTTTTTCTGATATCTAAGATTCTGGTTTCAATATTAATTGCAGTAATTGTTTTGGCATTGTTGCCATTGGTATGTGTGATGATTTTAATTCATAATAGGTCCATCCTTCCCTATTGGATGCAATTTTTTCAGTTGCGACTTTAGTTGCATCGGCAAATATGCTTTCTGTACAGAGAATATAAGTTTTCGGTATGTTTTTTATTTTTAAAGCATCAAAATCCAGTTTTTCGATGTAAGGTGCAGCTGGTTCTAGTCCGTTGAAAGACAGTGGGTCACAACCACCTGAAGCTATAATATCAAAAAGGGACTGTCCAGGATCGGGCACTGCGGCATCTATATATACCATACTCCTAATTCTATCTGGCATTTCTGCAGCTACTCCTGTAATAATCATACCGCCGTAACTGTGTCCAACTAAGACTACATACTCCAGATTATTTTTTAAAATTAATCTTTTAATTTGGTCGATATGTTCTGTAAGTGTGCTGCTGTGTTCATCTAAAAGAGTTGGAGCAAAAACCAAGTGATCATTCTCTTCAATTAATGGTTTTATAGTGTTCCACACTTTACCTCCCATTTTACCATCAGGAGTACAAACCTTTATTTCAGCAAGTTTGTTCCAGGTCTCAGTGGACATGTTGCCCCCATGGACAAGAACATAACTGCTCTTTTTATGAGTATTCATATTCAAACCCTTCCTATTCAATCATTCTCTTACATTATATTCAATATTATGTTTATTCCACTTTGGAGGAGTGAAACTGTAATGAAATCTCGATTGAAAATGAAATTATGGTCAAAAACATGAAAAATGAATCTTTTGGCCTGACCATACCATAACCATTAATTTTTTTTAGAAATAACTTTTTTATTATAATTGTGGTAATTATAATGATGTGTTAGTTATTTTATCAATTTTCAAAGTATCATAGTACTCCTGTGCCTCAGGTTTGACATTAAAACTATGCACTAATTCTTTGTTTTCTTCAACAATTTTCTTCACATCATCCAATGTAATATTGAAAAATTCTTTTCTACTATTTACTTTATTCACTCTTTTACTGTCAAATCGTTTGTGTAATTCCTTTTCTAACTCAAAAGCTTCTTTATTAAAAATAAATACATGGCTATCGAATTTAAATGGAACAGATGCGTTTGATAATTCCCTTACTCTATCTTGAGGTTCATCTCTTCTTGTAACCCCAATTTTATACACGTTTTCTCCGAATGAACCAATATTTGATAAAATGTACACATATCCTGCACCTGTTCGCTTTCTTCTATCTGCAATCTGATCAATATCTTCGTTACTTTTTGCTAAAGCTAATTCTAATTCTTTGATTTTTAGTTTTAGTCTTTCTTTTTCTTCATCAGATTTACTTTCTCTTAATTCTGCGCCTATTGTGTTTATATCGTTTTCCAAACTCTTTTTTTGCTCTTTAATCTTTTTCTCTTGAGCATCTAACTGCTTTTGTATTTTTCGTTCTTCTTTTTCCTGTTCTCTTGCTTCTCTCAATAGTTCCTTTTCTTCTTGCTTCTTAAGTTCATATTCTATGGCTATATCAAGTTCTTGTAGTTTAAAATCTAAATACTGTGGAGTAATATTAACACGATTTCGTTCATTTAATTTATTTAAAATATCATAAGCTCGGTTTATTCTTTTAACTGAATTTTCCCTGTTTGAAAGTTTCACTTTGCTTATTATCATATCACATTCTAAATTAAAATTTTTAAGAATTTGTTTTAGATTAGCATTGGTAAATGCTTTCCCTTTTTGCTTACTATTATCAATTGTCCATTCAGTTGAACAAATTGCTGCCATTTTATCCTTTACCAATGCTTTTTGTTTCTTCCTGATAGCATCCCATTTTTCTTTATATAGTATTGCTGTTAAAAAATCATATTTTGGTTGATATAAGCCTATTTCTTGCATTTCAAGTTCATCATCTACTAATATCAGTCCTTTCTTTTTCTCTTTTAATTCATTATCTAAAATAACTAATTGAGATTTTTTTTCTTTCATTTTAGCGTTCATTTCTTTTTCCCTTTGTAATTCCATAGCCTCCAATTTGACGTCTATATATGCTAATTCCTTTTTTTTACCTTCTAGTTTTTCATCAATTTCTTTGACTTTTTCCCTTTCTTTTTCTTCCAAAATGGCATCTATATTGGTTAATTCCGTTTTTTTAGCTATCAATTCTTCATTTATCTCATTTTCTCTTTGATTGACCTTTTTATTTAAATAATATGTTCCAATTATTATCAAAGGAATCCCAAAAAAGATTCCAATTATTGTTATAGACAGGAGTATGCCTATTATTATTAGTATTAATCCCTTATCTTCTCTGATATTCATTTTTATCACCTTATTATATTATTCTAATTAAATAATACGAATTAATTCTTTATACGTGTTAATGGCCCAATGAACTTATTTTCTTGAGTAATTAATTCTCAATTTCTTTTAGAATCTCTTTCAAATATTATATTTACAATTATCCCTTGGTTTCAAACTTATTTCCGAAATATGAATACTGATTTTAAATTTCAAGATTCATATTCATTCCTTGATCCGTTTAATCGATTCTTTGATGCCATTATTTAAAAATACTCCAAATGATCCCCCTAAAATTCCTAAAATAAAGTACAGGATTACAAACAATATAAATTCAACTGCATTTTAATTGTAAAACAATTTGGTCCGGAGTTTGAAGTTGATGTTGTAGTTGTTGCATGGAATGTAGATGTTAATGCACTGTTAAACATTCCTGCAACTCCCATCAAAACAAAATATAATACTCCAACAATAAAACAAATTAAAACCACAATTATTAAGCTTAAGAAAGCACCGTTAATACTGCATTCTATAAAAAATTATGGCTCCCCAACATTCTAGAGCAATAAGCGAACCAAAGAATGCCATTAATAAAAGTATTACAATTTAAAATAAATTGGAAGTCCGAAGGCATAGCACATATTTTGTTTAACTTTATTTTCTTGTTATATTATTATCTGAATACTTTACTTCCAAATTATCTCAAGTATTCATAAATATACGAAATTTATAAACCCCGGAATATTAAATAATACTTATTCGCATTTTGTTGTTTTGAGGGGGAATCAGTTTAGTGATACTAAAAATTCTAAAAGAATTGAATGCAACAATAAATGCATTAGATCAGGAAACAGACAATTTAATTCCTATCTATTAGACTAATGTTTCTGAATTTTAGTTGCATCCTCCTTTTGATAACGTAGGATGAAAAATATGCTATAGAAGAAACTTCTTGATTTATTAGAGAGAGATTGATTTTTTCTATTGAAATCTAAATTGAATCTTAGGAAATTAATAAAATAAATTCAAGGGGTATAAATAGAATAAGTGGGGGTAGTAGCATTTCAAAAATTTGTATTGTATGTGGACAAGAAAATCCAAATAATGCTACATTTTGTTTAAAATGTGGTGGAAATATTGATGATAATTACGAAGCGTATAAAGGAGTTTATTATGGTATTTATGAGTACGGCGAGAAAAGTACGGGTGAAAAAAGAAAAGATATGAAACAAAATGTTGACAAAAAATTCAACGAACACAAAAAAATTATGATGAAAAAACAAAGTGGTAGTTTTAAAAGGCAATTTAATTTACAAATCCGTGAAACTTCTATGGGAACTTTTGGTCATGATAGAGCAAATTTTAATGGTGCAGTAGTTCAAGTAGCTGAGGATAAATTAATCATAACTAAAAAAGGGACATTTACGGGTCGTGATCGAGGTAATATAACTTTAAGATACTTAGATATGATATCATTAGACGAAGATCGTGGATGGGTTTTAACAACTGTACAAATCAGAATGGATGGTAATCATACAGTTAATCTTCGATCTAATAAAGAAGAGATGAGAAACTTCTTCACGGTTTTGAAACAAGCCGTAGATACTTGTAAGAAATGTGAGCGGACAAAAGAAACAAAAGCACATCAAATTATTAACGAATCAAAAATAAATAGTAACACTATGTCAGAAGATCCAATTGACAAATTAGTTAAACTTGCTAAATTGTTGGATGATGGATTGATTGATGAGAATGAGTTTGCTAATTTGAAAGCTAATGTTTTGAAAAAAAACTAGCAATATTGATTTATACTAAGTAAAAATTTATGACACCATGGATGTTAAATGGTAAGAGAAGAATATTTAATAAGATTTGAGGTAATTAAATACTTTAATATAGGTAAGATTAATCAATTAACGAGGTATCATTGACTTGGAGTATGATTTGTCTCTTAAACGATTAAAAAAAGATTATTTGAGTCTTATAACCTGTGAAAAAATAATAATAACTAATAATGGCCTTATACGACTAAGATATAATATTTCTGATGAAGAAATTAAAGATAATCCTTTAGATCTTAATGTAATTGGTGAAACTACTATCAACTTACCATTTCAATAAGCTCATTTTGAAACAATTGCTACTAAAATTAAAATACTTATTTATATAATATTTTCAAATTCAATTTTTTCCTTGTTATTTAAAACATCATTTTAACCCTATATAACCATTCTCATTATATTCGTAGTAACTTTCAATTTAACATTATTTTTTAATTCTATATTTTATGAATTCAAATTCCTCTTTAAAGATATATAAAAGATTTATCTGAAAGAAATTTTATTATTATATTTATCAATACCTTGGTGAATAGTAACATCTACAGAAACCATAATTTTCATTATATAATTGGAATGAACAATCTTTACAAGGTACAGGCATAATTTCAAGCGCATCGCTAACTCTAAATATCTTATTTTTGAGTTTTTTACAATTTTCACATGCTTGATCACCAACTGTCATTATTTCAACTTTTTCAACTCCTAAACTTTGATAATATAACAATTCTGCTTTTGAAGATTCTTGACGAATTTTAAGATAGTTTCTTCCTTCAGAATTTAGATATAATGCAATCTGATAATTTATCATTTTTAATGTTTGCAAATCATTATTATTCTGAATTAAATCATTATAAATTGATAATATCACTTCTACATCATCTGGTTCAGAGTTAGATTGTTGAGAAATTTCATTTTTACGTAATTTAAAACTTCTTTCACTAATTCCATAACCTTCAAGATTCCTTAAACAGCTATTTCTATTAGAAATACCACGCCATTCATTTTCTATTTCCTTTAATTCATCTTCAGTTACTAACACTTTTTGGCGTGTTGATGGAGAAGTACGAACATAAATAAAATTTTTACAATGTGGACATTTTTTCTTTCTTTTCGGTTCAGTTTCTAAATTCCCCTTACAATATGGACAAAAAATATCAGATTTTCGTTTAAGTTTATCCTCATTTTTAGGTGCTAGATCAAGTTTAATTGGCTTACCACATTCTTGACAAAAAATTGAGTAATATAAATTTTTAGTTCCACAATATGTACATGGAATAGTGACCTCATCAACTATAGGCTCATCCATTTTATCTATAAATATTTCATAGGTTCTATTAGTTGTTGAAACATTCAAACCTTTATTTGTAATATACAAATCATAAATCCTGTTTTTGAAGGTTAGTATTGATATTAAATCACCATTGTTACTAAAAAGCCTTAATTCATTTGATGTTTTTAATAAAAATCCTCCATTATACCAAAACAAATCGCCTTGTTTCCATATTTTTATATAATTAACATATTCATCATTTTTAAGTATGAACAAATAATAATTTGTTTCAATAAATAAGTAAAAACCTCTTTTTTTAATTGATTTAACAACATCATGACAATTATATATTCTTTTAACGATCCCGTCTATGGATAAACAATATATCTTTCCTGAATAACAACCCAAATATAATTCTTCGCCATTTAAACCCAAATATGTTGAATATATCCAATCTTCTTTAATTCCACTTCCTATTCCAATCTCTAAAGTAAAAGCCAAGTCTGTGTTTGGTACTTCATATTTGGTTTGACTCATTACTTTGTAATAATAATATTTATCCACCCCAAACTCAGCTAAAGTTCCTTTAGCGTTTTCTTTGGTAAGATATTCGTAAGCAGTTATGATCTCTTTTATTTTTTCTTCAGATTGAGGGTCGTGATTTTGATCTGGATGATATTTAAGCACTAAACTTTTAAAATTCTTCTTAATTTTACTGTAATCCGGATTCCCATCAAGGTTAAGTATAGCCATATTTTTAATAATCTCGGATCTATTAACTGAACCACTAATTTCTCGTTTTTCCCAACCTTCTTCTTCTGGCATATCGTTATTTGGAACTTTCCAACTATCAATAATTACAAGATCTAAATTCATTAAATAAATTTTATCCACGTTAGTAAAGAGGAAATAATTACCATCGGGTGAAATATCCACACATCTAATATGATATTTGTTTATTGCAATCGAATTTAAGTCATAACTTCGGATTAAACCTGTATTAATAGAATACAAATATAAAATTAAATCACTTGAACTTACAATGAACTTGTCTGAATTTTCTGAAAAACTAAATCGATATATTGAATGATCAGCTGAAAATTCTGATCTAAGAGTTCCTGTATAATTCCTAACATTGTAAAAAGAACTATCATATCCACTACCAGCATATATTGTGTTAAATCCCAACAATGACAGTATGTTCCAATCTTTAACTCGTGGATCATTATTTTTATTAAATTTTATTTCACTAGATAAATGAACTAATTTTTCATCTGTTTGTGATATTGAGATGTCGGGTTCTTCAATAATTTCAATTTCCTCAAAATTAGAGTTCGGATTAATTTCATTTAATTTCTTGGTTAATTTGTTGAATCTTTTCTTATCAGTAGTAGTTACATCATCTGAACAATAATCAAAAAACTCCTCAAAAGTTTTATAAGCATTGAAATATTTTTCTTCATTAATTTCATCTTTAATTATTTTCCTGTAAGTCCGTAAGAGGTAAGTTCTAACTCCTTGATGAGGATTAGGGTAATTTAAAAGCTTTAAAAAGGTTTTTTTGGCTTGTACATAATTATTTTGCTTATATAAAGATTCACCTTCATTATAAATGTTCCAATACTCTCTGGATTTTTTGTCTACAAACTCTTCCTTGTCTAATTTCGGTAAATCTATTACAAGTGCATTTGCTAAATCTAAAAGATTTTTACTTAATATTGGATCTGAAGATGAATTTTTTCTGATATGAATAACCCCCTCGTTGAAAAACTAAATTTAGTCTATTCCCTGATTAGTTAAACTTAACTAAAATCAGTATTATGAACTAATTCTCCTTTTCAAGTTGATGAATATGATAGTTTTGCAATCTTGGTAAGGATTAGATCCAGAGAGCTGGAGAGACTAATAAGAAAATAGATTTCAAGGGGGTTGAAGATTAAAGAAGGAGTTACACAAGACTCAAGATTCATAAAGTCCGATCCCTCTCAAAAAAGAGCCCTTGAACCATTAGTACAACTTCAAACCTAGAAGAAGCAAACTAGGCGAATGCCCTGTAAAGGAAATTTCTATTTTAGCTACAAATTACATAGTAAAATCGATATTAGTCCTCAGTTAATAGGGAAATCTAACTTCACAGAATTATTGTACAACAGGCTGTATTATTATTTAATGGCATTATTCTTGATACCACCTCCCTTTACTTGTTAAATTGCAATTTATTTAATTTTGCATCGATCTTCTGAATATTGGTATAGCAATGGCCATTGTAACAACACCAAATCCTATTAGTATCAGTGTTTGACTCATAACATCTCCAATATTTGCATTTAAGAGCATTATTTTTCTCAATGCATCTGCAGCATATGTTAATGGGATTATTTTAGCTATATCTTGTAGGAACCATGGTAATGTTTGAAGTGGAATGAATATTCCAGATAAAAACATCATAGGGATCACTAACAGGTCTATTATTGTATCACCTGTGGCCTGATCTTTAGCCAATGACACTACTATCAATCCCAACCCTATGAAGCTGAATATGCCCAGTACTAACATGAAGAATGTTAATATGATGCTTCCATTAACTGTTACTCCAAAGATTGCAACTGCCAATACCAGTATTATGGCAGCTTGACACAATCCACGCAAACCTAATGCTGCTGTTTTACCAAGTAAGATAGAAACTTGGTTTATAGGTGCAGATAGTAAACCATCAAACGTACCCTTTTCACTCTCTTTGGATATAACTTCAGGCAGGGCCGACATGACGCTGAACATAACTATCATCATCATGAGTCCAGGTGCCAGGAAGTTGAAATTATTAGTTTTGCCAGGTATTGTAGTTTGAACATTTGTAGAGTAGGGGAATATTGTTACTTTAGCTGCTTGTGCATTTGCAGTTTGATTGGTTGCAGTACTAGTATTCATTACATTCTGCGTGGCTTGAATTCCATTAATTTCGTTTACTGAATTGGAGGCCACACTTTCTAACTGTGTTGAAAGTTGAGGGTTACTATTATCCACATAGAAGATTACATTCGCCTGTTGTCCATGCGTCAGGTTATATGAAAATCCTTGCGGGATAATATATGTTCCATCTAATTTTCCTTGGGTTATCTGCGTCTTAGCAGTATCAACATTTGTAAAATTTTGTAAACTCATTGTGTTATTGGCATTTTTATTTAATGTATTGAGTTCTGTTATAAACGCATTACTTCCCTGTCCGTTGTCAAGATCAACAACTCCGACTGGCATATCTGATAGTGTGGTTGCACCTGGAAATACGAATCCAAACAGAAGTAGAAATGCTATTGGCATGATTATGATACCGCCTAGGGTACCACGGTCAATTTCAAGGAGTTCTTTATGCATTATGTTGAAACTATCTTTCAATATTTTTATTGCATCCATTTTATCACATTGTCCTTTATTTTAGTGTTTTCCAAATTTTAGGAAGAATTTGCTGCAGGTGTATCTCGTATTTCTTTACCTGTGACTGTTAGGAACACATCCTCTAATGTTGCGTCATTAATGTTTGCTATGGAAGAAATCTTTCCTCCGTCAAATCTTATGGTATCTATTATCTCTTCAAGTGAATCGGGTCCTTTGGCACTAATTTTAATATTGTGTTCATCTTGTTTTGACAATGCGGTTACAACATCCAATGATTTGATATTTTCAATCATCTCCACTGTAAGATTGGTTATTTCCATTTTGAATATGGTTATATCTGTATCTGATAACATCTTTTTGAGATTTTCAGGGGTATCTAAAGCTGCTATCTTTCCATGATCGATAATTGCTACACGATCACTCAATGCTTCTGCTTCAACCATGGCGTGAGTTGTTAGTATGACTGTCACACCTTTGCTATTGATATCTCTGATAATTTCCCTGACAGAAAATGTTGTTTGAGGATCCAAGCCTAAAGTCGGTTCATCCATGAAAATTATTTTAGGCTCGGCCAACAATGCTCTTATAATATTGATTCGCTGTTTCATTCCTGTTGAAAACGTGTTGATCTTGGTATCTTTCCATTTTTTCATATCAATCAGTTCCAGTAATTCATCAATTCGTTTTTCTAACTTTTTTTTAGGGATTCCATAGAGTTTTCCAAAGAATCTTAGGTTTTGACCTGCAGTTAGTCCGTCGTACATTATCAATTTTTCAGCTACAAGTCCTATATTTTCTCGAACTTTTCCAGAATCTTTGCTAAGGTCATATCCAGCTATTTTAGCAGAGCCAGATGTTGGTAATGCCAGTGTGCAAAGCATTCTTATAGTTGTACTCTTACCTGCACCATTAGGTCCTAGAAACCCAAAAATTTCACCTTCTTTAACTTGCAACGATAAATCATCCACTGCAGTAAAGTCACCATACTTTTTTGAGAGGTTATTTAATTCTAAAGCATATTTTGTCATATTATTCTCCATTCTTGCCTTTTTGACGATAGCTAACGCTAACTTGAAAAATTATTGAGTCAAAGTAATAAATCAATGATTGAATTTTGATGTTCGTAATTTTTAGTTTTAATAATAGCTAACGCATTCTGTAGGTTTTTATGCTATATTAATTCCTAAACTCTCCCGCACATTTTAATCATTGATATATTTTTAATGATAGCTAACGCTAATTAGGTTAATTTTAGATTAAATTATAATTAAATCG
Source organism: Methanobacterium lacus (assembly GCF_000191585.1). NCBI lineage: Archaea > Methanobacteriati > Methanobacteriota > Methanobacteria > Methanobacteriales > Methanobacteriaceae > Methanobacterium > Methanobacterium lacus. Next base: position 1,484,948 of record NC_015216.1, on the reverse strand, counting down.
GTTCTGTAGATCTATTCTAAAGTTTCGTATATTTCATTAATTCTTTCTTTCAACCTTTCTATTCTCTCCTTTTCAGGATTGAGCTTTTCTGTTTTAATATCCTCCAAATAGGACACATCATTTTCCATTTCTGCTAAAATGTTTTTTATTGACCATACTTTTCGAATATTTTCTTCAGGTTTATCTTCTTTAAAACGTCCCAATAGTTTAGAGTTAAGCTTTCGTCCATTTTCTGTCAGATCGTATTGTCCCTTTGAATTTTTGACAATTATATCTTCAGCTACCATTTTCTTTAGCATGGGATATACTGAACCAGGTAAAGGCCCTGCATTTTTGTAAGGGCCATTTGGACTTATAGTATGAGCTTGGACAGCTTCCATGATCTCAGCACCATTAGTTAGTCCATTTTCATCTAGTACATGCATTATCCACATTCTTAGGCCACCTAATTTTTGCATTCCTCTAATAGTTTCATGACATGGATCATAAATCTCATGGTCATGAAATTTGTCATTATTTTCTTCCATATTCTTATTTTCCTCCAAATCAATTAATTGATATAACTCAAATATTTGATATTAAGAAAATGAATTAAACAACGTTTTGAGTGTATTATCAACAATTTTTTGATAAATTATTCAATTACTTGATATCAAATACTTATAATATTACGCTTATGGTATATAAAGGTTTACTTAAAATAAATATTTTGAAAAATTTAAAAATCCAAATAGCCTTCTAATAACGGAGGATTTGCAAATACCGAACATGTGTAGCTTATTCAAATTAATGTATAAAATTATCAAGAACTTGAATTGAAATAGAAAAAAAATACTTGCAATCTTTATTTCACGCATTGTGACATTAATAACCAAATAACCAACCAATGAATAATAACTTTTTATTATTTTTATTTAAAGAGATGCATTGTTCCAGATGTTTATTAGGGCAAGGAGAGGCACGAACACCATTGTGAAAAATGTGATAAGGGCCATGTCTATGGTGATATCATTCAACACATAAAATACTGAGAAAATGGTGCCCATTGCCATTGTACCGTAAATTACCGGAGCTTCACTCCAGAATGGTTTGTTTGAGATAGCTTCAATTTTTTCAGGTTTGATTGTATCGTATTTTGAGAGGTACAGTGCCAGTATCTGCAGGAATGTGTACACAACCAGGAACCATCCGAAGTAGTTGGAGATTGGAATTCTGAAAAATGGTCCGGGATATGTCCACACCCAGAGCCCCTGCAGTGTTGCGCTGATGGGGTCAACTGTCAAGTCCCACATTACCATTATGAATGTGGCAACTATTGGTACAATGAATATTTGTTTTCCTTCCAGTCTTTTACTGTACTGGCCAGTTAAGATATGGGATAAAATCCAGGATAGGTATCCCATTGCAAAGTATTCAAAAATAATTATCAAAGGAACAGGCAAAACACCCAATGAAGGAGAGTAATGATAAAATCCGAATGGAAAGCCAGTTAATACACTCAGATTTTCAAAGAATAAACTCACAACAGAAGTAACTATAAAAAAGATCAGAGCATTCCTCTTACCATATCTCTCAACAGCATACAGAAAGACCAGGATAAATATTAAAGCAGTGGCTACGAATGAATCGATTGCAAGAAGGTTGGGATCTTTATATGTAAAATAAAAAGAAGGTTAAATATGAAAAATACAAGAATTAAAGACCATCTAAGTTTGTTAAATGTTTTTTTATCATTGGGTGTTTTGTTGGTCAAAAATTATCACCTGATTGTCTTTTAATGAGTAATATGATTTATTATCGTAATATATTGTTATGGGATTAAATTTACCTAAATAGCTATAAAAAAATCATGGTTTCTACAAAGCCTAATTGTTAAGTCTTAATAATTAATTCAATGAATCATTATAAAAATAAAACTTAAAATTTTTGTGGTAAAATTTTATAGACTATCCCGATATTCCAGTTTACCCCCACATTCACATTCATCAGTGAAATCATCTGGACTTTCACCGGGTTGAAGTTCATAATATCCTTCACATTTATTACAGACCAAATATCCATTTCCAGCCTTATTTTCAGGTGTGTGTGCAGATTCAGCAACAAAACCCATATTGTTTGAATTGCTTTCTTGATTTGTGGATGTGTTATTAGCGGCTTCTGGTTTCACATGTTTTTGGTCAATAAATTCCATTTCACGGAGTCTCTTCACACGTTCTCCTGTAGGGGGATGGGTTGAATATAGGTTGCTAAATCCTTTTTTTCCAATTGCAGGGCTGACTATGTATATGCTGTTTAGGGCATCGTTTTGGATCTTGCTTTTGGGTTTTTGCATGGTGCTGATCTTTTCAAGGGCACTTGCAAGACCTTCTGGATAGCCAGTGAGATCAGCTCCGGAAGCATCTGCAAGAAATTCACGTTTTCTAGAAATTGCAAACTTAAGAAGCTGGGCAAATATTGGCGCAAGGATAATTAGAAGGACTAAAATAACCAAAATAGCAATTCCTGCTGGGTTGTTCTGACCTTTAGCCCCCCGGAACAATCCTCCGTAAGCTGAGTAACGCACTGTAAATCCTAAAAACACTATGGTCCCTGCTAGAACAATTGCTACTGTGGAAAGTAAAACATCATAATTTTTGATGTGTGAGATCTCATGGGCAATAACACCTTCAAGCTCCAATCTGTCGAGTGTCTCCAGAAGTCCCTTGGTAACTGTGATACTGGAATTTTTTGAGCTACGACCTGCAGCAAATGCATTGGGTATATCAGTATTTATCATGTACAGTTTGGGCATTGGAATGCCTGCTGCTATACTCAGGGCATCAACGGTGTTGTAGAGGTAGGGTTCATCATCATGAGATACTTCCTTAGCACCAGCCATCCTTGTTACCATGCCCTGACCACCATAGTAACTGACTAGGAAAGCTAAGATAAAAACAAGGGCTGCTATCCCTATACCAAAAATAGGATAACCAAAATAAATTCCCATGGTATATCCTATTGCACCTAACATTAGGGCATAAAATAAAAAGAAAAGATATGTCCATCTTTTATTGGCAGCTATGTTTGAGTAAATAGGATCCATTCAATTTTCACCATCGAAAATTTTTACGTTTGGAGCTTCACGTATTTTGTTTGATTCCACTTCAAAATATTCACGGGTTTGGAATTTGAAAAATTGAGCTGTTATGTTGGTGGGAAACTGCTGTACGGCATTATTTAAATCTAAAACCGTTCTGTTGTAGCGCTGCCTTGCATATGCTATTTTATTTTCAATTCCCACCAGTTCTTCCTGCAGAAGTAAAAAATTTTTATTGGCTTTAAGGTCAGGGTAGTTTTCTGCCACTGCAAATATGGATTTTAAGGCACTTGCTGCGACATTATCTGCACCTGCATTTTCCTGTATGGTAGAGGCAGTCATCCAATCACTTCTAGCCCTGCTAACTTCTTCGAGAAGTTCGCGTTCATGTGTCATGTAACCTTTGACTGTGTTCACAAGATTGGGGACAAGATCAAACCGTTTCTGGAGCAGAGTATCTATATTGGAGTAGGCAGTATCAACCATATTTCTCATTGCAATGAGTCGATTATAGCTGTAAACTATGTAAATAACAATCAAGATTATTATGCCCAGTATAATATATGAAACATCCATTTTATCATTCCACCATAAAAATCTAACTATTATTATCTAATTTGTATCTACAAACATTTCTAATAATCTTTTCTATAAGTTCATTAAGATGTTCTACTTAATTTTTTAATAGATTGATAAAAAAATTGAGCTATCTCAATAATTATTTAAGCACATAGAATTGAATCTAATGTTTACCCTCACCGCAATAAATCCCCCTAAAGCAGATAATAAGCTCCTAAAATAAATACAAAACTATTGTATTGATTGAATTTAAATATGATCTTAAATGTATGAACCAAATGAAACATATTATTAATCCCAATATTGGTAATAGTATATAAATAGAGTAATGAGAACATTCAACTACTAATTATAGAAAATAAAGCAATTAATGCAGATTATAATGAAATATAAAGTCTGGTGGATGAGGTTAAACATCTATTTTATATATTATCATCCTATATTTCATAATTAGATTATACTTAATTGAAAAATAGAGTAGTTGAAATTATGAAAATAGGTGAAATAGTAAAAGATTCTTTGAAATATCCGTTTTCGGATTGGAAGAAATTTTTGATTTTTGGAATTCTTGTAATGTTTAATTCTTTAAATGCTATTTTTCAGTCATTAGGTATGGATAGGCTCTTAATATCTATGTTGGGTATTATTGGGTTGTTATTTGGGGTATTGGTATTTGGTTATGAGATTAGAATTTTGAAATTATCGTTGAATGGGGTGGCAAAACTTCCACCATTTAATGATTGGTTTGATATTATCATAAATGGTATATTTGTGATTGTAGTTGCTATTGCCTATTCAATTCCTTTGATTATGATTTTAATGTTTGGTGGATTATCTTTAGGATTAACCATAGGAAGTATAGGAACAAATGGTGCTACTATATTTCTTGTAATTTTAATTGCAATTATATTTTTATACTTGATCATAATTTCCCCTATATTTTTGATGTCACTTGCAAATATGGCATTTTACAACGACGATCTAGGAGCAGCATTTAAATTTCGTGATATTTTCTATAAAATCTCCAACATTGGTTGGGGTAATTTAATAATATGGTATATAACTATTGCAATTATTTGTATGGGTATATTGTTTTTAGGGGCTGTAATTGAAGTTTTTTTCAATTTAATCGGCCTAAAAGTTATAGGTGTTGTTTTAATTCCATTAATTGTGCTTCCATACTTGAGCATTTACATTTTTAGATCAGTGGCATTATTCTACTTATCTGAAGATCAAGGATTTTTAGAATGTGAGAAATGTGGAGGATACTATGAACTCCAACCTGGCGAGTCTTTAGAAGACTTCGAAAAATGCCAATGTGGTGGTGAATTAAAATATAATAAACAACCAGATAAACGTGATAATCGAAGCTTCATAGAAAATTTAAAATCTCTTAACAAGAAACAGGGCTTAATAATTGTTGGAATTTTAGCTCTAATTATTGGAATGCCATTTATATTCGCACAACACATGCCACAACACATAATAACGACAAACAGTACATTAATAGGGACTTATAATGTAAGTAATCTAAATAATCCAAATTCAGTTGGAACATTTGTTGTTATACCTCCCGGAACTACAAACATTAAAGTAGAATATAATTTATCTTGGACTCCAGCAAAAACAGGCGCTAATGGTTTTGATATAACTGGATATAATACCAATATAACTGGTTGGGACTCATTACCTGATAATAAAAATGTAATTTACAATAAGGGTATTTCCTTATTTGAAAATGGACAAAATAAAACTGGCACTTTAAATTTAGATGGTAATACAATTAGAAGCCTTGTAATTAGTGGAAATGGAGTTAATGGTACTGTCAAAATTTATGCAATCAAAACAAAATTCACACTTTGGAGTTAATTCAGCAAATAAAAGCATATTAAAAGGATATGTACGGGATGGAAATTCAAAAGAATCTTAAAAAGTAGTATTTAAAAAATTATTAAAAACTAAATATTTAGGAGAGCTTCTGTTGTTGAATACTGACCAATACTTTTTTATTGCTCCGTATATGCCCAGAGAAAATAGTAATAATCCAAAAGTAACAAAATAATAATGATTTGGTTTAAATAGAGATAAAATAATCCCGATTGTACCTTCCAAAATTAATATGATGATCCAAATATCATTCATTTTATTTCCAACATCATTCTTTTGGTTAAATCTTAAAAAGATTATTTATTTTGAAACATAACATACTATGAGGTAATATTTATTACCAACTAAATATTTCATTTATTATTATAAATGTTGAATAACATAATATTTTTACTTCGTGAAACGTGAATTTAACGAAGTAGAATTTTTTTGTATTTTTTTTTCTCGAAATTCGATGATTTTTTCAATTTTGTGAGATCTGAATTTATGGACATATAATTATAATCTGCAAATGTATGAAGTGGGCATTTTGGTTATGAATGTAACGTTAGTAACATATATTTTGGTACTCCTGACTTTAATCTTAATTCCCAAAAATAAATAATTAATTTTGTATGAATTTAGATCAGTTGGGCTATATCATCCCACCTAGATACCCTCAGTTTGAAGATAATTTAGAAATAGAAATTTTATGATCAAAAAATTGTGCTGATATTGATGAAGTTTTTTTCAAAAATAAAAATATTTATGTGGACCAAATTATGCAGCTCATGAAATTAAAAATTGATCCCAGTCTCAACTCAACTAAAGAATTCTCAGAATTTTTATAGAACTGATTGGAGTAAAGGAAACCGCGAATTTTTCATCATGAAAATGTTTTTTTTTTTTTAGATGTCCACCATTATTTCATTTCGTCTAAAGAAACTTGGTACTGCTGGGTTGTTGTACTGTGCCACTACGAAGTTTGATTTTGCTTGAATATTATTTTCCTTCAACCAGTTTTTCATTTCTTCAATTTTTTCGTTGGCCAAGTTCTCTTTAACCCTGCCCTTAAACCTCAGCACTGCCATTTTTTCTGCTTTGATTTCTTCAAATTTTATTTTTTCATCTTCAGGTTCGGGCAGAGCTTCCATGGTGTAGTTTGATGGCATTACAAATGATATTCTGTGGATATTTCCAGTTTTTTCTTCGGTTACTGGTGTGGTCATTTTGATCTTTTCAGATTCCATCAGGGACTCTTCTGTTACAGGTGAGGTCATTGGAATCTTTTCAGAGTTCCTCTTTTCCTCTTCAACAGGAGCAGTCATATCTATACTTGAACGTTTCTTGTTACCTCCGAAGATGTAGTGTGCAAGTACTTTAAACCCCATACTCATGGCCTCATCAAATGGTGCTTCTACATCTACATGGGCCAGTATATGATCACCATAGCTTCTTATCTCAAAATCTCCATCCTTCTTCTCAACTTCGTATGCCAAGGTTTCAACCATAAAATCATTCCCCCACAGTTTTTCATTGTAGTATTTGTGTTTAATATGCAAAAAAATTTTTTAATTATGTAGCATGAAAATTTGTATTCAGAGCTCAAGATTTAACTAGCTGTGTTCTCAAGGTTTTCAACATCTTTTTCATCTTTTTTAAGTTTAAGCCATAAAAATACTGTTAATGCTATTAATGCGGCCAGTCCGTAGAGAATTATTGGAATCCACAGAAATTCCAGTCTGAACAGGAAAGATGGATCCCTTCCAAATCCATATGGTGCTGGAATGTATATGAATGCAACCAGAAGGATGTATGCTGCAGTAACAAGTAATTTGACATTTCTTTTCACATTCAAAGCGTACATGTATGTAAAGACAAACATGAAGGCGAATCCTGAGAAGAACATGGGCCACATATCTGTGTTGCCAAAGAAGATGGTGTTGTAAAATGCTACAAACAGTGCATGGATTGCCACCCAACTTTGGAGGACCACGATCCATCTAAGATCAAAATGAACCTTGGTGTACGCCAGTGCCATCTGGGTAAATAACAGAAACATGAAGAAGAAACCCGTTAGAAGCTGAGGATCCGTGGCCATTGGATGGAACCAGAAGGTGTAGATCAAAGCCCATGATATGATGTACATGTGGGTGTGGCGGATGAATTCCGTAACCCTTGAAGTGAATGGTTTTCCTGCTTTTTTTCCGAGGAACAATCCCTGAACAGGATTTAACAACACCAATGCAATTGCAAGCATCAGTATAACAGATCCTTGGCTTGTTATTATGGGCACATCCTGTGCTAAACCATCAAACCAGATATGGGTCTGTATCAAATGTAAGAATATGAAGAACACAGTTATTGACAAGACAGCAACGTTGTACTTGGTTAAATTGTAGGTTGGGTTAATTTTTTCCTTGGTTAAATTTTTTTGAGCCCAGTATATAGCTCCCCAAATCAAGAGTTGGTTGGAGATGTACATGCCCCATGCAATTGCCATGGTCCAGAAATTTCTGACTGGAAGTTTCCAGTAGTAATGGTTGAGATTGTTTATGGGGATGAGTGTTGCTGTGAAATGATCAAGATTGGGCCCTAAAATCCAGATTAAAATGGTGAACAGCACTGTAAATATGATGGATCCAAACCAAACATAAACTGCAGGTTTAGAAGTACTTTCAAGCCTCTTTTTAACTTCCATGATAAAACATCCATTAATTCAATATATTAATGAAGAAGTTAATTCTAAAAATTATCAGATGATTGTTTATTATTTATAGGGAAAATTTTATTTATATATTTACAAACTAAACTTTCAAGAATTTGAACAAGTCCTACAGGTATGTAATATCAGTATTTCTGACTTGATATGTGTAATAAAAGAAAAAAATAGTATTTAAATTTGGTTTAGTTATCTAAATTTCACTTAGATTTCCTTTTGGATAGTATCGATGTAGATCAATCCTACAAACATGGAAAGGAATATTTTCAAATAGGAACTCACAATTAATGTTAGAACTATTAGGTATACAAGATTTAGATTTTTCAACCAGGATGCAACTAGTACGGGAATTATGATTAAATAAAAGATAGAAATTTTTTTAAATCCTATTTTCCTTGTTTTTTCAAGTATTTCACCTAAGTTAAATGCTTTTCTTAATTTACCGCCATTATTTGCCAAATTGGCTATAGTTACGTAGTATATTGGAATGATAATGATATAATATGCTAGTACAATTATAAGGGAGAAATCTTTCACTGTTAAAATATGAAACAGTTTACTCTGTAAAAAAGAGATTGATATATGGTCAATTATAGATGTTAGAATGGCTAATGGAGATCCCACCAACATTCCAGCCACTGTATAACCAAAGTAATACTCATAAAATATTAACGTGAAAATTGCAATGGGAATTAAATAAACTATACCTACTATCAATATTTTAGCACCGTTTTTAAGCATCTCTAACCACTGATTAAAATTTGGAAGTTCATTTGAACCATTTAGAGAACTTTTTATTATTCTAAAACCGTAACCGTTTACTAATAACAAAACTACAAATCCCATTATTCCTAGTACAGCCAATGCAGGTAATTTCTCAAACCTCCAAATAGATAAAAAATATTATACAATATACTGGATAAAGCTAGGATTCCCAGCATCAAGAGCTTTTTCCAATCAGATAATGGATAGCTCAAAGAATCCTTCAAATTTCCCCAAAATTCATAATATTATATGCCCCCTGAATTTTAATAATAAATCCTTTCTGATTGAGAATATGGGGTTAGATCATATAAAAATAGTGTTAACAAATTTTCAGGGTACAAAGTCTAAGAAAATGAAATGAAAATAAAAAAGGAATTAATTGGGGACAGATAAACTCTGTTAAATATTTGAAGTAGTATGTATGACTTATTCTACGTAGACCTGTACATTGGTTTGGGATTCTTCGTCTTCCACATCCACGATCTTTCCTTCGGCTCCATTTTTCACTGCTTCAACAATTTCTTCGATGTCGATCTTGTCGAGTCCGGAGTCCTTGAGTTTGGGATCGTAGTTTTTTGCAAGTTTGAGTCCCACATCAACCAGTGCTATTGGTATGTTGACGTTTACCTTGGTTTTTTCTTCGTCCATGGTTTTAACACGAACTTTTAACCATTTAGCTTCAGTTTTAGGTACTATTTCTGCATTGTTTTCTTCAAGGGCATTTAATAGTTCCATTCCTTCTGCTGCTGTTATTTTTCCTTCTTCTACCATTCCTAATATTTGTATTCTTTCATCTGCTACATTTTTTGACATATTTAAAATCCTCCCTTTGTTCTTAAGATCTCCAGAGCATCTAAGAGTGTCATTGCTTCAGATGCACTGATCTGTCCCACTTCAACCATTTCCAAGATTTGAAGCCTTTCCTCTGATTCATTTTTGGACATGCACACAATTCTCCATTAATCTTTAAATTTTTATCAATTTACTCTTTGAGTAGTTTTAATGCTTCATTTTTACTTATTTCGCCTTTACTGAGTTTTTCTAATATTTCTTTTTGGTTTACAGTTTGTTTTTCAACTTTGTGGCCCAAGGCATGGATCACTTCATCGAGTTTGTTTCTTACTGTGGGGTAGGATATTCCCAGTTCCTTTTCTATTTCCTTGATGTTTCCCCTGTTTTTTATGAATACTTCCACGAAGTATTTTTGTTGTTCTGTGAATTTGCAGAATTTGCACAGGTCAAATTTCCCTTGGATGGTTGTGTCGCATTTTCTGCAGTGTATTTCTGTAACTTTAGTTTCACCGCCGCATATTGGGCAGTGTCCTGGTACTTCACGCTTCATGTACTTGTTCACCTCCTAGAGTGTGTAAATTTTAACGATGGTTCTTCCTTCTTTTTTGTTGTAGGTATCAACATCCACCAAACAAAATGGTTCTTCCTTTTCAAGCTCGTCAATGAGCAGGTTTACATCTTCAAGAGTCAGGTTCTTCATTATGTACTCCATTGTATCGTATTCACCTAACTCTGATTTGGATTTGTTTGATCTGACTTTAGGAGGACAGTACTTGAATATTAATTTAGAAATCCATCGTATTGTTGAAAATCTTAATGCTGGGATGGGTATAGCAAATTTCGAGGTTTTAACATAAATTTTTAATTTTTTTGCTTTCATGGTATCTTCCTTAATTATATTTATTTACAACTTAAGATATTCAAGTTGTGTCACTCCAAATCAATATTATTTAGTTATACTATATAAATGTATTGATAAAATAAATATTTAAATCAATTATATTAATTTTGATATTAAATTAATTCATAAATTGATCTAAATTTCTTAAAAATATTGTGGTTTTTGAAGTTTGTTCCATAAATGGAATACGTGTTCCAAAAAATGAACATTTTATCAATACTAGGGTTAATAGGAAAACAAGCCATTTTATCAAGAATAAAAAAAAGGAAAGATGTTTATAGGAAGTATAATTTTTGAAAATGTCTAAATATTGTCTTTAGGGTTTGTTAAAGAGTTCAGTTGTCCAGATGAAATTGTAGAGACCTTCTATAGCTTCAACGAGTTCTGTGTATTGATTCCATATTCCTATGGCTGAACTTGACATGATTTTTTTGTCTTCAATTTTAGCGACACCCATTAGCATTTCCTTATCATCCCTAATGATCACCTTAACAAGGGGAACATTCAAGGTTTTAATTTCACATTCTAACCCACGTATACACTCTAGATCAACATCTCCACCATCGTTGTAAAATGGGGATAGTATTATTTTAACGTGCACTCCCCTATTAATTGCTTTATCTAAGCTGTCTTTAAGATCTGGGATTTCATCCTTAAAAAGCAGACCTGCAATGATGTATATGGATTTCTTGGCCCGGGAAATAATTTCAACTTCCTTCTTTAAAATTTTATCAGGACCGTGTATCAACCAGAGTGGTGCTGGAACATTTGGGATCTGTTTCTCGTAGATCTGGTTGAGTTCAGCTTCTGCTTCATCGAGATTTTCGTTGAACTGTTTTCTGGATTTTCCTATGATCTCATGTGGGGGAATTGCGTTAAATTTTAAAGGTTTTCCACTTTCAATTTCAACAAAATCCTTTTTTGCAAGACTCTTTAACACTTCGTATATCTTTGATCTGGGCACGTTTGATGCTAAACTTATCTCTGACGCAGTAGCACTTACAAGGGATATGTTGGCCACGTATGCCTTAATCTCATAATCTGAAAGCCCTAAATTTTTAAGGGCTGTTACAGTGTTTCTGTTCACCGAAATCTTAAAACCTCCATTAAAATCCATTCCCAATAATATTTGTTTCACTTTATACTATGTTAGTGACAATAAATATTTAAATATTATCCTCAGATTTGAATACAGAGAAACAATTATTGGGGAGGAAAAAACATGGAAAATGAAAATTTTAAAGCTATGGTGTCAAACATCGCGAGAAAAGGGTTTAAAAACAAACAAACCCTTGGATTTGCGGTGGTAGCACCATTAATTGTTTTAATTGTACTTGGATACATGGTAACTATGGCAGGGTACACTGAGCCTGTTAAAATTGGGGTGATAAACAATGATAAGGGTATTGGTAATTTTAGCGCCGCAACAAGCATAGTTAACGAAATAAAAAACCAGGAAAATGTAACTGTGCTCTACATAAATGAAGCTGATGTGAAAAACGACCTTGATGATAAGACCATAACAGCTGCGGTAACGTTTCCTGAAAATTTCACAACGAGCCTGGCTAAAAATAATGCAGACCTTAACATAGAACTTGAGGGAACAGATCAAACAGCCAACATGCTCGTGAGTAAAGCTGTGAGCACATCTGTATCCACAGTCGCTGCAAAGACAACCAACCAAACATCACCTTTAAAAATAAACGTTGATAATTTGTATGGGAATGGTTTGGATTTCACAGATCTCTTCATGTACAGGTTCATGACAATAGTCACATTGGTACTATCAGTACTCTTAGGTTTGTTCTCTATAATGGGAGATAAAGAAACAGAGGTCTTTAAAAACAGAGCTGCAACGCCTATTAAAACTGTGTTTGCCTACATCACGGGACTCAGCGTATTTGCTTTGATTCTCGCGCTAATTACCTTGGCATTCGGAATCTATGCATTGGGACTCACAATTGTTGGTAACACAGGAGCTGCGGCCCTTTTAATGTTCCTAATTGCAATGGTCGGACTGTCCCTAGGTGTATTAATAGCATCAATCACAAGGACCAGAACACAGGGTATGGGTCTATTCGGACTTTTACTCATTCTTCAGATTGTGTTCAGCGGTACATTTGTTCCAGTGAGCAAGTTTAACAGTCTCACACAGTTAATATCCTACTCACTACCATTAACCTACAGTCTGGACTCCATGAAAAGCATATTTATCAAGGGATTCACACTTGGAGAAGTTGGAACAGATATAACTGCACTAATTATAATATTCGCAGTTGCACTGATACTATCCATGATAGGATTAAAAACAGTTCAAGGAACCGGAAATGGAAAATAAACCGAATTTAAGGATCCATTTAAGATTTATTTGGCTGAGATGGATTTATCAAAAATTTTTTATTCACTCCATTTTTTTTAGCTTTTTTTTTAAATCTTTTATTCTTGAAATAGTTTTTTGATTCCATTATTATTTGTGGAAATCTGAAATATGGGAGTTATCTAATTAAAAATTTTATAAGAGTTAAATACTAACTACTATTTAACAAATAATTGGGAATATGAAGTAATAATGATATTCATGATGAATAAGGATTTATAAAGAGATTAATTTGTATTTTAAATTATTTTACAATGTCTAATATGCTAATGTTATTCTCTAAAAAAAGGTGATTTAAGTAACCCTCAAAATTTACAGTTGGAGCTTTTACAAACTTGGAATATTTATTAGATTATTCAACAAGAGTTTTGCTTTAAAATACTTAAATAAAGCGCTGCAAGATGATCCATATAATTACGGGATTTTTACCACTATCTGTAAAATGTACGAAAATAAAGGATGTTGTGATGAATTAATAATATTTATAAATGAACTGCTAAAATCACATCCAGATAATGGTTTAGTTTGGCATAAAAAAGGATTCTATTTGGATAAAATGGATAAAGAGGAAGATGCAAAGAACTCCTTTAAAAAAGCATTGGAATGCTACAACGTTGAAATTGAAGAAAATCCAAATAAATATGCGGTATGGGCCAATAAAGGAGTTATACTATTCATTTTAGAGAAATATGATGAAGCTATGCCCTGTTTTGAAAGATCTTTAAAATTGAATCAATACTATGCCTACGCATGGAAACATATGGGGTCTTGCTACGGAGTAATGGGTAAAAATGATGAAGCCTTAAAATGTTTTGATGAAGCTATAAAAATAAGTCCTGATGATCATGAAATATGGATAGACAAAGGTATTGCATTAAAAAATAAAAATGACTACTACAAGGCCACTGCTTGTTTTAATAGGGCATTGGATTTTAAAGCCGAAAATACTAGGGCCTACTATAACAAAGTCTTTGTTTTTGAAACCTTAAAAGAATATGAAGAAGCATTGAAAGTTTGTGATCAAATAATAAAAATTGATCCATCAAGTTATGCATGGTACTTAAAAGGTATAATTTACGGAAGAATGCGAAGATATAGAGAAGCATTAGAATCTTTTGATGAATCATTGAAGCTAAAACCTGATGACATCATCTTACTAAATCTTAAAGGTAACACCTTTAAATATATAAAAAAATATCAAGAAGCCTTGGACTGCTTCGACAATGCAATAGTACTTGATCCTGAAGATTATAATGCATATTTAAATAAATCATATGTTTTTGAAAAATTAAAAGATTTTAAACAGGCATTAAAAAATGTGGACAAAGCATTTGAACTTGAACCAGAAAATAATTGGGTTTTAGGACAAAAGGGATATTTGCTTGATGAAATAGGGAAAACTGATGAATCAACTGTTTTTTTGGAAAATGCTCTTAAATATACCTTGAAAGAAGTGGAAGAAAATCCCGATGAACCTTATGCATGGGCAAATAAAGCTAGTGATTTGGTAAACCTTAAAAGATATCAAGAAGCCTTAAAAGCAATTAATAAGTCATTAGAGTTTGACCCTGAATATGATTGGGCAATAGACTTTAAGGGCCATATCTTAAGAAAACTGCAATGTTACACTGATTCCATGGACTACTTAGATAAGGCATTCAATTTAGACCCTGACAATTCTCAAAATCGTTATGAAAAGGGCAGGGCACTTTGCGGACTTAATCAATTCGATGAGGCTCTAAATTTATTTAATAAATCTATTGAATTAGATCCAACAAATGAAAGTGCAATATGTGCTAAAGGTGTTATCTTCAAACAAACTGGAAAACTAGATAAATCTAAAGAATACTTCGAGAATTGTCTAGAAATAAATCCATACTTTCAACCTGCAAAAAAAAATCTGAATGAACTTAAGAGTATGACCGAGGGCCAAAAATGAATTTAAGAAAAGAAGACGTGAAAAAACCCTGGGAAAAAATTACCATCGAAGAGATTCAACCTTACCCTCCTAAATACACTAAAATAATCATACTCTCATATCTCTTCATTTTATTCAACTTTTTTGAGTTTTATAACTTTTTTAAGATTGATACAAACATTCTTTTACCCTTTACAACTTGTGTCTATGGGGTTCTAATTTTTGTTCTCCTATATCTATATTCCAATGGTAGGTTAGAATCATTTTTATTTAATTTAAAAGACGTGGCAATAGTTGTTACAGCATATGTAATTTTTGTGAACTTTATTTTAATTGGAACCAGCCACATCACCATGAATACTATTCTAAGGTCATTACAGGGTATATTTGTATTGTTGCTTTTGTTTTCAGGTCCAATTTATTTAACTATCTCTCATCATCCTAGATCTGAAAAACATGGAAACATTCTCATAGCAATATTCATCATTTATATGAGTTTTAGTTTAGTCATATTGGCTTACAATTTTTTTTAAAATCCATCCCTTTTTATTAGAATTCTAAAGCTTCCGTCTGGAATTGATGAGATCATTTAGCTTCTTTTTGTCAACTTGTCTATCATGCAGTGTTCCATCATCGTTTTTGTAGACATTCAATGTTTCTTCGAAGGTTTTCTTCTGCTTGTTTATGTAAAATATTCCCAACGGATACTTATCAGTTTCTTCAGCCCTCCTCAGGGCTTCTGCTTTGTTGTAATGGTCATGGGATTCTTCGAGGTAGTAAGTGTTTTCTTTAAACCATTGAAAGGTATTTATCTTGTTAAAACTCACACATGGCTGGAACACGTCAACCAAGGAATAGCCTTCATGGTTTATGGCAGATTTCAAAGTTTTTTGAAGGTGTTCAGGATCTCCAGAGAAGGTTCTGGCCACAAATGATGCATCCAATGCAATGGCGACAGTCAGTGGATTGAATGGTTCCTCAGATACACCGTTCACTTGGTAGGTTGTTTTCATTCCCAGACGGGTTGTAGGTGATGCTTGGCCCTTGGTTAACCCGTAGACCATATTATCATGCACTATGCAGGTTATGTCAGGATTTCGTCTGATGGTGTGCAGAAAATGATTACCTCCCTCACCGTACATGTCACCGTCTCCGGTTGCTACTATGACTTTAAGTCCTCTGTTTACAGCTTTTATTGCTGTTGCAGGTGAAAGTGCACGACCGTGAAGGCCGATATATGTGTTGGATCTAAGGAAATGTGGCAACTTGCCTGCCTGGCCAATTCCAGACACCAAAACTAAATTTTCAGGGTCAACTTCCAGATCTGCAAGCACATTTTTAAGGTTGCTTAGAATTGAAAAATTCCCACAACCCGGACACCATGAAACATCTGCACCTTTCACATCAAAATTTTCAGGCTTCATAAAGAATCCTCCGAAACGAAACTTTTCAACTTTTCTGTTATTTCTTCAACAGAAAATGGCCTACCATCATATTTTAAAACCTTTTTATCGATTTTATGATCTGTTTGAAGCTTGATCAAATTTGAAAATTGGGATTCAGCATTGTTTTCAAAGATAATTGTTTGTTCGGCCGTGTCAAGATAGTTCTTAGTACTTTGATGCAGTGGATAAACTTGTTTGAAGTATAGAAAAGCGATGTCAGTATTGTTTAGGTTTTTCATGGCTTCTACTATGTTTCCATAGTTTGAGCCCCATGCCACTATGAGTTTTTTGTAATCATATGATCCCACGAGTTCAGGTTTAATTGTGTCTTTTTGGATGCTTTCAAGTTTTTTTAACCGTTTTTCAACCATTTTAGTCCTTATTATTTTATCCTCTGTTATATGGCCCTCTTCGTCATGTTCATGTGGATCTGAAACCACCAAACCCTCTCCAAATCCTGGAATACCCCGGGGTGATATACCGTTACTTGTAAATTCATATCTTTTGTAGTTTTTATCGGTTTTGATGATGTGATCTTCAATTTCAACTCTTTCGTTGTTTATTGAGGGTACGTTGTAGAAAATATCACCGAAGTACTGGTCTGATAGTATGAAAACCGGAACTTGGTACTTGTCTGCCATGTTAAATGCCCTTTGTGTCAGGTAAAATGCATCTTCGAGTTTGCCTGGTGCCAGTATTATCTTGGGGGTTTCACCATAACCGTAGAGTGCAAGGTTTAGATCTTCTTGTGATGTACGGGTGGGCATTCCAACAGCTGGACCTGGTCGTTGTCCCAGATAGATAACAATGGGTGTTTCGTTGATCCTGGCCAGACCTACGCCCTCTTCCATGAGTGCATATCCACTTCCAGATGTTGCAACCATGGACCTTGCACCGGCATAGGATGCTCCTAATCCCATGTTAATTGCTGCTATTTCATCTTCAGACTGTTCAAACACCATGCCGAAATCTTCACCGTATTTGGCTATAAACACCTGTAATGCCGAAGCTGGTGTCATTGGGTAGGAGGACATGAATCTTAAGTTCGCTGCAATACATCCCAAACCCACAGCTTCTGAACCATCCAATAACAGTTCACCCTCTACATTTGGGTCTTTTTTGATGTTGATTTTTATTTTGCTTGATTGTATGAGTTTATCCCCAATTTTATAGCCTTCACTTCCGGCTTTAAGATCTCCTTGAACGATCTTTTCTCCCTTTCTTTCAAACATGCTTGTTATGCACTTGTCGAAGATTTCCTTATCAATATTCAAAAGCTTTGAAATTACACCGGCTGCAATCACATTGGCATATATGGGGCCGCCAATTTCTCTTGCTGTTTTAAGGAAGGGAATTTTCACCACATCTTCCATTTCCACTTCTTTCAAGGTTTCTTCATCGCCAATGATCAAGGTGTTTTCAGATATTCTATCCTTAAGATGGTTTATGGCCCCTTTACTTATGGCTATGAGCACATCAATCCTATTTACATATGCACATACTCGATTGGAGGATACACGGATTTCTGTGGAGTTTTCTCCACCTCTAACTCTGGACATGTACTCCTTTGTGGAGCAAACATGATGCCCTCCAAATTTAACTGCATTTATCAGGATGGATTCCACAGTTTGAATGCCCTGACCAGCCTCTCCACAAATGACTATAGAAATGTCTCCTTGGAACGAATATTTAGACATGGGCCAACAACCCCCCCTTTTAATAAAAATAATTTCAATAAGATTTTTTTTACACACACTACTATAGTCTACATTTCAGATTAAATTTTGTTTTTTTTTAATTGAAAACTAGGGGATTTTTTAACCTAACAAAATAATCCAACAACCAAATAGGGGCAACACTCATATTATTTGAAATGGACTTATTGGTCTTTAACTAGATTTAAAGCACTTGATTCTATTGCTTTTAGCATGTATTCTTTATTTCTCTGTGTAACACCAATATAATCGAATTTTGGCATGTTTGTATAATCCATATTATTCATGTGTAAGAACACTCTTTCCATGTTGGTTAAACATGAGAGAGTACCATTTCCACTACCACCAGCAGCAGCAACACATATAAACGGTTTATTATGTATTTTGTTCCCTTTTTCACGCATTAATCTATTGGCTTCGCACCTTCTTAACCTGTCGAAGAAAGTCTTGGCTGATTCACTCATATCTCCAAAGTATACTGGTGTTACAACAACATAACCGTCAACTTCACCCATTTCTTCATGCACCTTTTCGAAATCATCTTCCAGTATACATGTACCTTTTAGACATATTCCCCAACCCTGATCACATGCTTTGCACTTAAGAATATTCAAATCATTCAAGCGCACCATAACTGCTTTGCTGTTTCCATTTTCAATTCCCTTTTTTGCAGCTCTAGCACAGCTTTCAGTTAAACCATCTTCATTAGGACTACTTGTTAAAACCATTACTTTCATGCAGTTCACCTCTAAAAAATTAAGAAATCCCATTCATTTTTCTTATTAACTAAATTGTGCTTGAACAAGATTATAATTATCGGTTAACCAATATTCAAAATATTGTTTTGGATACAATATCCTTCACCTTGTACATGGAAACAATCCAATATTTGTAAATAATGAAATGAATATAAATATAATGAAATAGGATGTGTTAAGGTCGTAAGTGTTGTATAAATAAATTTATTTAACAGGGGGTTACTTATTTGTCCAATGAAAATCAGCCAGACTTGGGGGAAGACTACATACGATTACATAAAGTCATGACCCGGGGTATAGAAGTATCTAAGCATTCCATTGATAAGTATATGAATGAAGAAGCCATGGATGAATTAAACAGGGAGGGTTTCACCAACTACATTCAAAGTTTCTCAGCAGTTCTTCATGGCCATCACATGGTGGAAGACCAGAAAATATTTCCCTACTTCAAGGACCAGTTACCTGAAGTACCCTATCCACGTTTAACAAGCGAACATGAAATATTCAACCAAGGATTGCAGGAAATAAACACAGCAACTAAAGAGTTAACAGCTAAAAATAACGAATTAGAATCGTTAAACCTCTTAAAATCAGGGTTAAATAAGGTAGACAAGCTATGGGATGCCCACATTCAAATTGAAAACACCCAGCTCTACGGAAAAATAAGAAGCTTGGACATGGATCCAGAAGAGATGAACAAAATAGGAAATGAATCTAAAGAGTTTTTCCAAGCCCACAGTGGCCCACCATACCTAGTTATACCATTCGTACTCTACAACCTATCTTTAGACGATCGAAAAATCATAAGCCAGAGCTTTCCTGATGAAGTCATAAACCAACTGTTATTTGGGGATTGGAAAGATAAATGGACATCAATGCAGCCATATCTCCTCAAATAATTAATATATCTGCGTACTCATGAAAATTATAAAATATAAATCTTTTTTTTGGGTTTGCAATAGATTTTTATTATTAACAGGTCTAAACTAATTTTACTGAAAGAATTGTAAATTATTACCTAAAAAAATATGGATAACTTATCAAATGAGGAATTTAAATGAACGTATTAGTTGTTGGGTCGGGTGCTGCAGGTGGAACAGTGGCAAGGGAACTTTCGAAAAATGGAATATCTGTTACCATAATTGAAAAGGGACCAGCAATAAAGGTTAAAAATGCTTACAAGGAGTACATAATACAAAATGTGGGCACAGAAATATCTAATACTGTTTGTTTAGGAGGTACTACTCTAGTAACACTTGGGAATGGTATGAAAGACTGTGCAGATGATTTTAAAGAATTTGGAATAGATTTAAACCCTGAGTTTGAAGAGATCGAAAGGGAATTATTTGTTTCTCACCTTCCAGATTCCCATTTTGGAGATGGTACCAAGAGAATAATGGAATCTGCAGAATCAATCGGCTTTGAAGTTGAAAAAATGCCTAAATTTATAGATCCCACTTCATGTAAACCCTGCGGTAAATGTGCTTTGGGATGTCCGCAAGATGCAAAATGGACAAGCATGACCTTTATTGAAGAAGCAGAAAAATATGGGGCAAGAATAATTGAAAATACTCCAGTCACAGATATAATTGTATCTGAAGGAAAAGTTAGGGGTGTTAAAAGTTATGAAGAAATATTTGAAGCAGATATTGTGATTCTGGCTGCTGGTGCAATAGAAACGCCTAGATTATTACAGAAAATAGGCATGAATGCAGGCAACAACCTCTTCGTAGATACCTTTGTAACAGTTGGAGGAATTCTGGAAAATATAAAATTCAACACCGAGTTACAGATGAATGCAATAATAAAATTTGATAATTTTATTATAGGGCCCCACTTTACTGAAGTTTTAGTTAATGACCTCAATGCACACAATGCCCGTAAAAAAGATGTTATAGGGTTGATGGTCATGATAAAGGATGAACCTTCAGGTAAAGTCACTCCTGATGAGATTATTAAACTAAACACTGGAAATGATCTTGCCAAGTTAGCTCAAGGATCTGCCATTGCTTCTTCTATACTAATTGAAGCCGGGGTTGACCCTAAAACAATCGTATCCACACATGCACGGGGTGCTCATCTTGGTGGAACAGCTTCTATAGGGGATTTAGTTAATAAAAATCTTCAAACAGAAGTAGAAGGTCTTTACGTTGGGGATGCAAGCATTTTCCCAAAAGCTCCAGGTGCACCACCGGTTCTAACCATAATTGCACTAGCAAAAAGACTTGCAAAACATGTAATGGAAATGAGTTTATGAAAGGATAGATAGTGAAAATTGAGGATATCCTTTTTAAAGGAGTAATAATCATTAGAACTATTTAAAAAAACTTCGTATAAATTAGAATTTAATTCTAATGACCATGGGGACTCTAAAAAATGAAAAAAAATAAGGAACAGATAAAAACCTTTGAAAGCTACAGAAAAAATTATCCAATTGAAATTCAAAAGAGACTGGATCAAATTCAAGAGGCAATAAAAAGTGCTGTTCCAGAGGCAGAAGAAAAAATAAGTTACAACATGCCTTCATATAGATTTCATGGTAGACTGATTTACTATGGGGCTTTTAAAAATCACATAGGATTTTATCCAGCAAGTGGGGCTGTGTTTAAAAAATTTAAAGATGAACTGAAGGTCTACAAACAGAGTGGAAAGGGAACTGTACAATTTCCATATGATAAACCATTACCTATAGAACTAATAAAGAAAATAGCTGCATATCGTGCCAAAGAAAATATTTATGAATAAGTGTTCAAGAGTTACTTCTACATGAAAAACTTTACTAGTAAAGGAATTCATTATCAGAACCTGTGCAATCCCTAAAAAATTCCCATGTGATTGGAGAGAAGGATAAATTTATACCACTTTCATCATCCAAAATGATTAAAGATAATGTTCCAAGTTCCGATCTTAAAACTATAGATAAACCCAGCCACATACGTAACCTTAAGAACACACTGAAATTTAAAAAGTACTTCACAGCATTTTTAGAGAACATTAGGACCTAAATTCAAGAAACAGGAGTGTTATATTCAATGGATGATAGAACAGTTTTTGTGGAAGGAGTATCATCAGATTCTGATTCCTTGTACAAATCGATTGAAGAAGTGTTGTTAAAATCTACAAATAATTTGGATTGGTTGTGCAAGGACGATTTAGTACTTTTAAAACCCGCCCTCAACTCACCTGATCCATACCCATCCACTACACATCCAATGGCGGTACAAGTTGTAAGGGAAATTTTATCTGAAAAGGGTGCTGAAGTTGTTGTAGGGGATCAATCCGGACTTAAAGATGTGCTTCAGGATCAATCAGGTGTTGTACATGGCAAAACCCATGATAATTATATAAAATCTGGCATGGGTACTTCAGAGGGCCGGTTCATAGGTTTTGAATCTGAAGGCTGGGATGAAGGTTACATACATCATCAATCCAAATACACCAGATCATGGCCAAAGGGATTTAATATAACCAAATGGATTGAAGAGGTCGATCATATCATTAATTTACCAAGGTTAAGTACTCATAGTCAAGCAGGGGTTACCCTGGGTTTTAAGAATATGGTTGGAATATTGAGGGATGACAGTAGAATGGATTTCCATGCAAACGGCCCCTTTAATAATTTCATAAAAACTGAAGCACATGGAAGTAAGCTCCACTCCATTGATGATGGATCTCATAGTTTCATAGAAAAGATAGTTGAAATTCATGATGCCATAAGGGAAAAACTCCGTACCACACTTTTTGTCGCTACAAAGGCACAGACAACATTCGGACCAAACACCAATGCACTTAAAATTGGAAAATTAGAAATAGGCACGGCCCATGTTGTTAAACTTAAACCTGGCCTAATATTTGCAAGTAACGATCCAGTTTCTGCAGAATCGTTCGCATTAGCCGTACTAAAAGATTTAAGAAAGTCTTTACCATCATTACCAAAATTCTCTTCACAAATACTTTTATTTTCAAACAGTAACGTCAAACAACTTGACGAAACACCTATAAATGATATGACATTTATTTACCATGCAATTAAAATTGGACTTGGAGAAATGCCCAATCAAATTGTCTATAAAAACGTTCCAGACAATTTAAAGGAGCGTTTAAACAATTATATTCAACTATGAACGTGTTTAAATATAAATATGTATTTTTTTTAGAAGCCATTTCTCTAATATATTTCTAACAAAAAATTATAATTTTCATATTAAATATAAACAACTATCAAGCACCTTTACAATCAATAATTTTTAGTAAAAACATGAGAATTTGATCATGGGGGTTTGTTAAGATAAAAAATGCCAGAGAAGTCTTGGAAATTGTAGAACCAGTTTACGTGTTAGAAGGAGCTGGAGTGTTGTTGAGAAGAAGCATTGCCACAGCAACCTTGGATTATGTTGACCCATTTTTACTTTTTGATCATTTTGGATCTGAAAATCCTGGAGATTATGTTTTAGGCTTTCCAATGCATCCACACCGCGGTATTGAAACTGTGACCTACATCTTAAACGGTCATGTGGACCACAAAGACAGCATGGGTAATGCAGGAACCATAGGAAGGGGAGATATTCAGTGGATGACATCTGGAAGTGGAATACTGCATGAGGAAATGCCCAAGGAACCTGAAGAAGGAATACTCGAAGGGTTTCAACTATGGGTGAACCTTCCAAAAAGGCTTAAAATGACTGAGCCACGTTACAGGGGTGTTGAATCTTCAGAGATCCCAACAATTGAACATGATGACGGTGCAGTCATAAAAGTCATAGCAGGTAACTACGAAGGTGTTGAAGGTGCAGTGACAGATATCTATGCAGATCCAACCTACCTCGACATCCACATTCCAGCCAACTCATTTCTAGAAATTCCAGTAAAGGAAGATCAAAGTGTACTTGCATATGTCTTTGAAGGTGAAGGAATATTTGGAAACTTTGAAACAAACAAAACTCAAGACGGTACCGGTATTGAAGCCACTAAAATGTTAATATTTGGCGAAGGTAATATTATAAGGGTTTATGCAGAAAATAAACCAGTTAGATTTCTTTTAATAGCTGGAAAGCCCTTAAACGAACCTGTTGCAAGGTACGGCCCCTTTGTTATGAACACGGAAGAAGAAATTGAACAGGCCATCCGCGACCTTCAAAACAACACATTCGTCAAGTAAATCTAACAACTTTTATATTATTTTAAACTCTATTTTTTTTAAAATATCAGGGCAAGGCCAAATATAACGCTGATGCCTATTAGCACAGGAGGTATAAACTTTTCAACGAGTTCTTTGCCTGCTTTTTCAAGGAGTTTAGGTCCTAAAAATGAACCTACAACAGCCCCTCCTCCTAGAAGTACAGTTAACACCACATCGAATCTGCCTAAAAATAGGTATCCTCCTATACCTGCCAAGGAATTGAAAACCAGCACAAAAACTGTGGTTCCTACCACCATGAGTGTTGGCAGTCCCAAACTGTAAAGACCTGCAGATATTGGTGGTGTTCCACTCAGTCCAAAAACTCCTGCTAGCACTCCACCGGCCACTCCAAATAGGGATGCAAATATTCTTTTGGGACCTGTTAATTTCAAAGTTTCCCTATCAGGATCTTCACTCAAATTCTCTTCAATTTCATGGTGTTCCTCTTTGGGTGTTTTAGATTTCTTGTAAACTCCTATGAATCTTCTTATCATTGGAATTGCAAATATTAGTAATAACAGTCCTAAACCTTTCTTTAAAAGGTTTGGTGGGATTAAATTTGCTACGTAAGCTCCAATGAGTGTTCCTATAATTCCTCCTATTCCAAGGATGATTCCAGTCTTCACATCCACGTTACCCTTTCTGTTGTGGCTGTAGGCACCCACTGCAGTGGTTGGAAGAACCGTTGCAAGGGAAGTTGCAACTGCAACTTGTGGAGCCACCCCTAAAAGTGTTAAGATGGGTACGTACAATCCACCCCCACCACCTCCGAGTGTTGTTACGAGCAAACCTATGAGAAAACCAACGAATGGAAGAAAAATTAAGGTATAATCAATCATTCAAACGTCTCCAAAAGCTTTTCAATGGCATTGTTGGTATATTATTGTATAGGCCTTCATGGTAGCATACGATATTTTCAATATCGAAGTTGGTTAATTTTTTAAGGGACTTCAAAGCTCTTTGAGCCTCTTCATTGGTTAGGATGTTTGGATATATTTTACTTTGATTTCCAGTGAGGTTTATGGATATTTCTAACATTCCTATACCCTGTGATAATTTCAAGTGAATCACTCCTTAATGATGTGAATAAAAAAAAATTGGACATTTAAATGAGCTAAACATTTTTTTAACTCATTTCTAGAAGTTAGTAAAAATTAAAAAAACATTTCAAACGATTGTTGTGTTAAAGATGGTATTTAACATAGTTTCTTTTTGGACTGCTGAATTTTAAGGACAATTTTTTTTATTGTTAGTACGCTTGTCTTTAGATCTTCGATATCTTCAACACTAAGTGGAGCAATCAGTTCGTTCATTTCTGCTTCAATATTTTTTTTAGAGTCTTTGAGGAAATTTTTACCATTTTTTGTCAATTGGATCCTGATGATTCTTCTGTCTTCGGTGTCGTTAATTCTTTCAATCAACCCATCTTCAACGAGCTGATCAACTCTGGAGGTCATCTGAGACTTTGAAACGTTTATTTTCCTTCCTAGGTTCGATATTGATGGACTGCCATATTCATCTATCAAAGTCAACCATAACAGTGTTTTCATAAATTTCTGTTCGTTAAGCTGGTTCAGTTCTCTTTTAAAGAGTGTTACATAAACAATGGTATCTCCCATGATCTCTTCAAAAACTCTGTTTTTTTCATCCAAATTCACAGATCCTCCAAAAAATTCCTTTAACCTAATTAATCCTATTCCATAACAGTTCATAAAACTAAATAGTACATATTTATTAACTATACATTATATTGAATTAATATAATATTTAAAGATTTGGGTATATGGAAAAATTACATGAAGAATTTTTATTATGATAATTGAAATATTTTAACAATTCTAGAGAATTAATCCTAATTTTTTTATGTTAGGTTATTAAAGTAATCTTAAAGAATCAATACAGTTTACGGGGATCAAAAATTAAAATCTTGTTGAGGAGGAATGGAATCAATCAGTTTTAATTCTGAAGAAACTAGAAAGGTTTTTCAATCAATTTTTCATAACAGTTTGGATGCTGTTTTAATAACTTACCCCACAACTGATGGAGATAAAATTTTCTATTCCAACACAGCAGCAGAAGAACTGTTCGGATTCACCCAAACTGAACTCTGTAAAACAGGCTGGAAATCTGTGTTGTACCACAAAGATCCCAAGTTAAGAAAATTTCTCAAGGCATTGAAGGACAACGGAACATCCAAAGAAGAACTTGTTTTTATAAAAAAGGATGGATCCAAATTTCCAGGAGAAATCACAGCTAACCTGATAATTGAAAATGATAAAATATTGAACATAGCCATGGTTAAGGATGTCTCATGGCGTAAAACAGCGGAACATATTCTTATTCAAAATCAGAGAAAGTTCAAGTATCAAGCAAAACTTCTGAACGAGGTTAAAGATGCAGTTTTAGGAGTGGATAAGCACTTCAGAATCAACTACTGGAACCATGGTGCTGAAGAAATATTTGGCTTCCTAGAATCTGAAGTAATAGGAAAACAACCCCTTGAAATAGTAAAACCCGACTTATCACTTGATGAAACTCAGAAGATACAGGATGAACTAGAATCTAAGGGAAGTTCACAAACAATTCTTAAAACCCGAAACAAACAGGGAAATGAAATAGTTGTTGAACAAAACTTCACCAAAATTTCCAGCCAAAACAATGAAAATGAAGGATACATGGCTGTTTATCATGATATTACAGACAAACAACTGGCTTTAAACAAACTGAGAACCAATGAAGAACGCTACAGAACCATCATGAACAACATCCAAGACGGGTTTTTTAGAATTAACACCGAAGCTATCATAATCATGGCAAGCCCATCAATGGCCAGAATATGCGGATTCCAATCAATACATGAAATACTGGGGCTTAATTTCACAGATATTTACAAAGATATAGATGACCCGGATTTTTTAATCAAAAAAATCAATGAAAACGGAAAATTAGAAAACTACGAATTAATGGGAGTCCGAAATGATGGCACAACCATGTGGATATCATTGAATGCACAGTTCATATACGACAATCAAAATCAAATCCAAGGTGTTGACGGTTTTATTAGAGATATTAGCCTGAAAAAATCCACAGAAGAAGCCTTAAAAACCAGTGAAAAACAATACAGTAACATTCTAGAAAATATTCAGGATGCTTATCTAAGGGCTGATAACGATGGAAACATTATCCTGGCAAATGTTGCAGCTTCCAAACTTTATGGCTACGAATCACCAGAGGCCATGATTGGCACCAAAGCCACATCCTACTACAAAAATCCCGAAGAAAGATATCTAGTTATAAATATCCTACGAAAATATGGAAAAATTGAGAACAACGAAATTGAATGTGTCAGGGTAGATGATTCCACATTCATAGCATCACAAAATGCACAATATGTTCAAAACGAACAAAATGAAATTATAGGGATAGAAAGCCTTATTAGGGACGTGACCAATGCTAAAGAAGCAGAGCTTCTCAACAAGACCCTTCTTCAAAAGGAAAAAAAGCTTACAAAAGAACTTCAAATGTCTAACAATGAATTGAAGTTGATGGCAGCTGAACTAAGCCATGCAAACAATATATTAAAGAATTTAACCCGGGACCTTACCAACACTAATCAGGAACTGAACTTAAATCAAAAGATTCTAAGGAGGATCAACAGATCACTTTCAGAAAGTAAAGAACTATTTCTCAAGGCATTCCATTCAAATCCAGCTGGAATGACGCTATCAGATAAAGAGGGTAGATGGATAGATGTTAACCAAAGTTTTGTGGATCTAACAGGTTACACAAGACATGAACTCGTAGGAAGCACATCATCAGAGCTTGGAATAATAAGGAAAAATACGCGAATGGATTATCTTGGAAAATCCCAGCGAAACGGCGGGATCCGTAACATTGAAATTGAAGTTCATTGTAAGGATGGGACCAAAAAAACTATAATATCCAGTACAGAGGCCATCCAGGTAGGGGAGAAGGTGATGTTCATATCATTTATCTACGACATCACCGAGAGAAAAAATTCAGAACTCCAGATAAAGAAGAACCAAAAACTTTTAAGAAGTATTAATCAGCTGTTCCACGAATCACTAACCTTGGAATCAGAAAAGGACATAACTAACAAATTTTTGGAAAATGCTGAAATATTAACTGAAAGTGAATTTGGATTCTTCGGAGAACATGATGAGAAGGAAACTTTGAACAACATCGTAATGAACCATCCAAATTCTAAGGGTGAAATATCAAAATCCATGAACATGTTAAAGAGCATTAGGATGGATGGTTTCTGGGGAGAAACTGTAAAACGTGGATTTTCCCAGATCGTAAATGATACTCCTACCAAACAATCCACTAATCTGCCAAGTAAACATCCAGAGATCGGATCGTTTCTGGGTGTGCCCTTTAAACACGGCGAAAAAACCATTGGAATGATAGGGTTAGCAAACAAGAGAGAAGGTTACACAAGGGAGGATCAAAGAAATATTGAATCGTTATCAAGGGCATTTTTAGAAATTTTACTGAGGAAAAGGGCTGAAATTCAGATGAATCAAACCTTGAAAAAGCTTGAAAAATCAAATAAGGAACTGGAACAGTTTGCTTACATCACCTCTCACGATCTAAGGGAACCATTAAGGATGATAACCAGTTTTTTACAGCTTTTACAGCGTAGATATGCTGACAAACTGGATAAAGATGCTAATGAATTCATTGGATTTGCAGTTGAAGGTGCCAAACGCCTGGACAACATGACCAACGATCTCCTGCTTTACTCCAGGCTTAACAGTAAAAAACGACACATAACTCGTACTAATCTTGAAGATGCACTGAAAATAGCACTCATAAATTTAAAGGTTCCCATTGGAGAGACCAAAGCTCGAGTCACAAACGATCCTCTGCCAACAGTTGAGGCAGATGAAAAATTGAATGTACAACTCTTCCAGAACCTGATAGGAAACGCCATAAAGTATCGTGGCAGCGAACCTCCAGCGATTCATATCTCAGTGAAAAGGGAAAAAAATCGGTACCTGTTCTCTGTGAGTGATAATGGTATCGGAATAAACCCGAAACATCTTAATAAAATATTCACCATATTCCAGAGGCTGCACACCCATGAAGAATATGAGGGTACTGGGATAGGACTCGCTATCTCAAAAAAAATTGTTGAAGACCAGGGAGGAAAGATATGGGCAGAATCCCAACCTGGAAATGGAACAACCTTCTACTTTACAATTCCAGTCATTAAAAAGGATCTAACCTAAAAATTTAAAGTGCACTGTCTGTTTTTTCATGTTGAATTTGTTCGGTTTTTTTGGATCAATACCAAACTATATGGTATGGTACTTTCATATTTGTTGCTTGATAATATTAGGAGGTAATAAAATATGCTTGATAAACGGAAAGTTATGTTATGTTAAGTCACCTTAGTGTTCGCTGTAATTTTATGTGGCGCAGGCTCGGCAGCAACATCTGGTCAATCAACGGTTCATAAAACAAAGGTACAAACAGCCAAAATGTGGGAGTAGTTGTACATTCTTTCCCTGCCACAACTGCAAGGGGGCAATTGATCTACGTTAACAGTTCTACTAAAAATATGGGTAAAACATCTTCCGATTCTTTCTATGCTAAGTACTACCTTGTTTCTAAAAAGACATTGAAGGATTCTAAAATCTTTTTAGGTACACAGTACTTGGGTTTATTTTCTTTGAACTGCTGCCTTTGAAACTTCAAGGGCGAGTCCCAGTTGAAGGCCTATTGAGCTTAAATTTTCGAGGCTTATGTCGTTGTAATTTTTAATCTTTCGGCTTCCCATATTTAATAGTCCTATTATACGATCCCCACTTTTAATTGGCATTATCAACAAGCTTTTAATACCAGCTTTAGATATTACCGGGTCTAGAGATTCATATTCTTCAGATTCGGGGGTGATGTATACTACGTTCTGTTTTTCAAGACTTTTTTGGAAGATATCTTGGAACATTCCAGCTATGCACATGTTCTCAAGAGTCGTTGGGAGGTTTTCGTGCACACGAAGTGTGAGTTCATCTTCGTGGTCTGCAAGGTAAATGCATCCCATGTCAAATCCAAGGGTTTCCATGGTGGAGGTCACAGATCTTTCAAGCATTTCCTCTTCAACTGTGTAGGTATTTAGTATGGTTGAAATATGGTTCATGGCCATGAGAGTGTTGGTAAACTCCTGTTTCTCTTGGCTTAGCCTCTGAATTTTTATGTGACTTGCAAGTTCATCTGCCACCATCTCCATGTTTTCGATGGTGATGGAGCCCACAGATTTGGATGGTGTAAAAACAAGCAGAGCACCGATGGATGTTTCTTCATAAATTATTGGAATGGACACCATCATACCCGGGGATGTTCCAGTTTTTGATCCAACAGGTTCAAGGTAAATATCCTCCGTTGTGATTTTAGTTTCAAGGTTGTCCATACTTTCTAAAATGTACTTTTTATACACTTTAAAATTAGATTTAACACTGTATGTTGTGTCATGTTGGATATGAAGGTTTTTGTTCTCTTTCAAAACAACTGTGACACCATTACAGTCCAAGAGTTTTTCAATTCCCCTGGTAATTTCATTCATGAGGCCTTCTTCTGATTGGGCAGAGCCCATTTTTTGGGTTATGGTAAGCAGGGTTTCAAGTTCCCTTTTACTCCTCGTAACTTGGGATAACTCTTCCCCCATAAAAGAAATTCCAATCTGATTGTTTTTATCGTCAGAAATTGGTGTTGAAGTCAGTTTGTATGGGGTGTAGGTCCCATACTTCTCCATGAGATCGAGTTGGAGTTCCATTGTTTTGGTGGGAATTAAACTGTTACCCAGTTCTTTAACCACCAATAACTGTTCTGGCACTAAAATCTTGCTTAAATTAGTTATTTCCTTAAAAAGCATTTTAAATGTGTTGTTAGATATTACAATGTCCATATTATTATTAACTGTGAATATTATGGTGTTCTGATGGTTTATAACAGTATTAAGTACTGTTTCTTCGAGTTTCATGTTGTGGAGTCGGGTTGTTGCAGCTATCACATCGTTATTAGGAGTGCTTGACATGATTTGTTGGGTTTTGTAGGTTTGTGTTTCAGATTCCTCTGTCAAGCTCCATAGTTTGCTTCGTCCCACAAATTTGTAGCTTAAAATTCCCTTGGCATTTAAAATTCCCAGATATTTGAGTACTGTTGCCCTGCTTCTGCTGGTGTTTCTAGTTATCTTATCGAGCATGCACTCTTCTGGAGGGTGTGATTTGATGTAGGATACAATCAGTTTCTCAGTGTCAGACAGATCTTTTGAAATAATTTCACCTCTTAAAAAATACCTAATCTATACTATATGGTATAGTATAGTACTATTTAATTCTACCTAATAAACCTAGTTTACAGGTTGGTTTCCCATAATTTAAAGCTCAAATGTTTTATAATCAAAATATTTAAATACGATAAATCTATACTATACAGTATAGTTATACTGTATGTTACATTTTATTCATGGTATTTTTGGAGGTAGAAAATATGGAATACGCAGAAAAAGTCAAAGAATTTAAAGAACTTTTACAAACAAAGGGCAGTCCCGTAGCAGTTAAACTCGTTAAATCCCCGGATGAAATTCCTGAGGGTTACAGTAAAATATCTGCAAACAAGAGGCACTGTGAATATGTACAAGATGCAAGACTGGAAGGATTGGAAGGTTACGCAGGTGCTGAGGAACATCTTTGTAAGGGAGGTGCAGGGGTCATGGGAATAACAGCCATACCTGAGCCTGTGGCCACAGGAAAGATGTACCACAAACTTGGAAACTACCAAACACTAGAGGCAAGTAAGGAAACTGTTAACTCCATACCTAAATCAGACGAAAATTACTACGCATCACTCTACTCACCACTTGAAACAGCTAAATTTGAACCTGATGTGATAATACTTGTTGTAAATCCTAAACAGGCTTTAAAAATTAGTCAAGCACTTTTAAATAAAAAAGGAGGAAGGTTATCCAGTGATTATTCAGGAATACAATCTGTGTGTGCAGATGCAGTGGTTGCAGTTAAACAACGCGGAGTATCCAACATGACACTCGGATGTAACGGTTCAAGAAAATACGCAGAGATAGGAGAAGACGAAGTCATAATAGGAATACCTGCAAACCAATTCAATGAAATGGTTGATGCAGTTTCAACCTTCAAAGAAAAGTGGGGAGAGCTATGAAAAAGATCAACGCACTGGGAATAAAATATCCAAACTCCAAGATACTCGTAGAAAACGTCCTCAAACAAAACATGGAAGACGAAATCATTATTAACCTCAAAAAATCAGCA
This sequence comes from Methanobacterium lacus, assembly GCF_000191585.1. Lineage (NCBI taxonomy): Archaea > Methanobacteriati > Methanobacteriota > Methanobacteria > Methanobacteriales > Methanobacteriaceae > Methanobacterium > Methanobacterium lacus. Next base: position 1,452,543 of record NC_015216.1, on the reverse strand, counting down.
GAGCAAGGTTTAGAAGAACTTTCAGAGAAATATGGCTACAATTTTGTAATTGAGACAAATGGAAACGAACTGGTTGTAAGAATGACACAGAAGGATATAGAAATTGAGAAACTCGATGTAACAGGTCAAACATGTCCAGGACCCGTGATCATAGTGGGTGACAAATTAGCCTCTATGCAGGTTGGGCAACGCGTTGAAATAGATTCCAACATGAAGGAAACACTGGACGACCTCGTAATATCTGCACCAGAAATGAACGGAGTAGTGGTGGAAGAAGGAGAAACCAATGGTAACTATTATGTGATAATTGAGAAGGTGGAGACAAAAACAGTTTCCCAGGGCATTAAGCGGAACAAAGTTCTTGTTGTTCAGAGTAATGGAATTGGAAATGCAGAAAGGGCATATGCAACTTTCATCTTTTCTAAGGCCGCACTGAGCATGGGAAAGGAAGTCACAATATTCCTTCTCATGGATGGGGTAAGCATAGCAAGAAAGGGAAATGCAGAAAAGGTGAAGCATCCAGCATTTGAGAGACTCGACAAGCTAATGAAACCAATCATAGAACAAGGCGCACAGATATATGTATGTGAACTCAGTGCAGAATTCAGGGGAATTAAACAGACAGATCTTGTTGATGGAACGAAACTCGCAGGAGCTGCAACCTACATAACACTGCTAAGTGATCCAAGCTTCGCAGTTGTGAACTTTTAAAATATTTGAGGTGAAAAAACAATGCAATCAATCTACCAAATACTCGTACTATCCATACTGCTTAGCGGAATTGTAAGCGGCTTTCTAACCTTCAGAATGTCAGGAATGAAACTTGCACCACACTTCATAGTACTCATAGTGAGCTTAATCATCACACTAGTTGGAATACTAACTCTAAACACCACCATAATCTATGCTGCAGTAATATTACAATTATTAGCAGTAATTACGGCCTACACACAAACTTGGGCAGTTTTAAAGTACAATTTCCAGACATCACCTGCCTACGCACCACATTTAACACTCATGACACTCATCCCGATTTTATCGCTGGCATCGATCTTGGCATGAGTATTTCCAAATCCTTCTTTTTTTATTAACTGATTCAGTTATTAAGTTAATAATTGAACAAGTGTTTTTCAGTTTATGATACTAAGAAAAAATAGAGAAAGAATTAGTGTTTTAACACCCTATTTAGGGACTGGTTTGAGATTTCCCTTGTAAAGGATGTAAGAAAAGACAATAACCCAAACCATGAAAAGAAAGATGGTTATCCTCTCAAATAACCCTCCAAATGGGCTGTTCACTGCGATTGATGCAGCTCCAGCTCCTCCCGATAGGAATATAAAAATTGCGGTTAGGTAAGAGTACCATGAGAAACTTTTCATTCCCACGTAATCTTTGAAACTTAAACCAATAACGATGACAGAGATTATTGTGAGTGCAGCAGTGACACCAGAGAGTGCTATGTGCAGGGTTCCAAAGAGTGTTGCAGGTGTTCCTCTAGGGTCCTGTGTGAACACAAGAACCATGAGTCCTAAAACTCCTATTACAAAGAGCATGAGAGCTCCTGACTTGAACTTTTTAGATTTAAAATCAGGGTCCAAAAATGCCCCAACACCAAATATCAGTATGAAAACGTTGTAAAGTCCGAATAAAATATCCATTAACAATTTGTTAGGAGCATTTGCCATGCTAAGTTCACTTATAGCATTGTAAAGTGCACTGTAATCATGTCTTAATGCACCACCTACAAATACAGCTAAAATATAGATTATTGGACCTAAAATTCCAATTAAAGGGTAAATCTTTTTCATTTTTTATCACACATTTAATTAATTCGTTTAGAACAGTATGTTTTTAGTTAAAACTTTTTTTATACTTGGAAACTATTTAATAGTTTTCTCAAAATTAATTCTACAGATTTGTTGGAAATGGTAGTGGAACATGAATTGGTTAAATTATCATATGGGTAGCGATGTTAAAAATCGTTTCTTTCTATTCTGAATACTAATTAAAATTAGATTTATGTTAATATTTTGTCAATTTATTACAATATGATCAATATTTACCAGTTATATCTGTCTAAAAATGTAATATTTTCACAATACAGTGTATACATTTTAAATCGATATAATTGGCTTTATTTTTTTTTAAAAGTCTAGAATATTGTTTATCTAAATAAAAAAAGTTTATGGGTTGATTTTTTCTTTATGGTGTTTGTTAACAATGTTTTATAGGTTGATTTGGGTTTAATTCGTTTATAATAGTTAATAATATTTTTTTCAGAACAACTCTTAATTCAGATTGATAGTCATTCTATTTCATCAAAAAAGACTTTAATTCAGCATATTCCATTTTTAATAATTAGGCTTATACACTTTTTATTGGTGATAACGGGAACAGTTAGAGATACATACTATTTTATGGATGTGATGTTGTTCTCAATTATAACCAATCTCATTATAAATGGTGAAATAAAATGAAAAAAAAGATGATACTTTGTACACTGTTTTTGTGTTTGTGTATGATCTCCATCAATTCTATTTCTGCTGCCAATGTAACTGTAAATCCTGGCAGTAGTATACAGAATGCTGTTAACAAAGCAAATCCTGGAGATACCATAATCATAAACGACAACAACAAACAGCCGTACACCTACAAAGAAAGCATAACACTAAACAAAAAATTAAACATTATATCCAATGGTTCAGTAACCATTAAAGCTAAGACCACCAACTCTGCAATTTTTACCATCTATTCAAAAGCAGCAGGTTCATCTATAAAAAATTTCAAACTTTCAGATACTAATTACAGTATAATGGTCAGCGGGGCCAGTTACTGTACAATATCCGGAAATACCATTACATCAGCATCTTTAGTGGGAATTCAGTTCTACGGAGATATAACCAAATCCCAGGTGTTGAACAATAAAATATCAGGTACCACCACCAAGTGGGGAAACGGTATCAGTTTTGAATATGGTAAAAGCACCTACAACACCATCAAGGGAAACACCATATCCAACTACTTGAATGGAATTCTATTCAACGATTGCAGTGCATACAACACAGTCTCTAACAACAAAGTAAGATGTTACGCACTTAAGGGTGCAGGAATTTACTTCACAGACAACGCTAAATACAACAAAATCATTTACAACACAGTAACAGGAGCCGAAGATGGTATAGCCATCCAAAAAATGGGAAGTGGAATGGCCAGTCACTTCACAATAACAGGAAACACCGTTAAATATAATAAAAACGGATTCTGGATAAGACTAACCAGCTCAACCATTTCATACAACACAGCGAATTACAACAAGGTCAGTGGTATTGATGTCACAGGATCATACAACAAAATAGTCCACAACACAGCAACCCACAATGGAGTATGTGGAATAGCCTTGGGAAGATACTCAAGCTGCGACCACAACACAGTACAGTACAACATTCTGTCCTACAACAAAGCAGGAATAAACAGTGCCAGTAACTACACAACCATAAGCAGCAACACAGTTCAACACAACACCAGCAATGGAATCATATCCACAGCTAACCATGTGACTATTAAGAACAACTCAGTGAACTACTCTGCAAACAGGATATTGGTACAGGGATCATCCAACAAAGTGAGTTAAAAGAAATCATAAAATTAGCAGATTTAAACAAAACTTAATTCCGGTCATTTATTCCAATGAAATTCTCCCCATATTAAAACTTGGGGAGATTTCCCCTACCTCATTTTTATTTTCTAACATTTTCCTGCTTTTTTTTGATTTGAAAACATCAATTATTTAATTTTTGATCGTGGTTTTTTGTTTTAAGCTATCAGACTATTTTAGGGTCCATATCCATTTGCAAGCCTTTTCTATAGATTTTTAAGCTGTATGGAAAAACCAGTTCCAATTTGTAGCTAGGGTAACATTACTTTAGGTTTAAAGAAAAAAAAAGATGTTATTGAAAAAATTGAAGCTTCATAGGATGTTATTTTCAGTTGGTTGATTTGATATTTTTTTCATCCTGAAGGATTTTTATCATGAGATCCCGGGCTTCTTTAAATATTCTGTCTCGTTTTATTGCTTTATCTAAAAGATTTTTGGCTTGGTCGTACTGTTTCAGTTTGTAGTGGGCCTCTGCCTTTAGGTAGAGTCCATACTTGTAAAATTCATTCTTCTCGTCAGGGTAACGTTCTAAAAACATGTCAAAGGCATGGACAGCATCTTCATACTTCTCCTGCATTAGTAGGACGTAACCCATGTTGTAAACTGGCATGCTGTTGGATGAATCGATCCTCATAGCAGTGTCAAAACATTTGAAGGCTTCGTCAAACTCCTTGAGTTCCATGTGTACAATGCCCTTATCATTCCATGCTGGACTGTAATTTGGATCCATCGCAATGGCCTTGTTAAAAAATTCTATTGCCATTTGTTTATCTCCCTGCTCCATGTAGGAGAGAGCCTGTTTATATAATACTTCAACGTCTTGTTCATCCATAAAAAATCACCAAGTATACACCTTAAATTTTACAATTAAAGATTTTTTTTACCAGATCAAATAATTTATCATAATGGGATTGAGTAATGATCAACATTTTATTTAGATCAAACCAAATTCACAAATTCCAGTTCATGAACATCTATTTTTTTTGGTTCTTTTCAATAAATTTATTATTTTATAGCTAATAATCTTTTTACTCAAAACGATTATTTTTTTAGTAATTTATTTGAAGTTCCAAGTAAGAGATATAGACACTGTAGGAGTCAAAACAATATGAAGATCATAGGAATAAACGGCAGCCCAAGAAAGGAATGGAACACGGCAGAACTGATAAAAAAGGCACTGGAAGGTGCAAAATCAGAGGGTGCAGAAACAGAATTAATACATCTCTACGATCTTGAGTACAAAGGATGTAAAAGTTGCTTCGCTTGCAAAACAAAGGGAAGCAAATCTTACGGCCGGTGCAACGTAAAAGACGATTTAACAGCTGTATTTGAAATGATTGAAGCTGCTGATGCACTAATTTTAGGTTCTCCCATTTATTTCGGAGTGGTAACAGGGGAGATGAGGTCATTCATGGAGAGGATGATATTTCCATGCTTCACCTACACCACACCACCAAAATCCCTGTTCCCAAAACAAATAAGTTCAGCATTCCTCTACACCATGAACATTCCCGAGGAAATGATAGAAGATTATGGTTACAAAATGCAGTTTGAATCCAACAAACAACTTCTAACACTCTTATTTGGATCGTCTGAAGCTTTAATGAGCTACGACACCTACCAATTCAAGGATTACTCAAAGGTTGTTGCAGACAGATTTGACCCTGAACACAAGGCCAAACACAGGGACAAACAGTTTCCAGTTGACAAAGAAGCTGCCTTTAACTTAGGGATTCGAATGGCTAAAAAGTAGTACCCGGAAAAAAACTTAGAAAATTTATCAATCAATATTTTATGCTAATAGGGGGTTTTAGGTTTATGAAAAGTCTTTTTGAAACAACAGAAATATCAGGCATGGAACTTAAGAATAGATTCATCTGTTCAGCAATATGGGAAGGACTTGCAGATGATGAAGGTCATGTAACACAGGAATTAATTCATCATTATCATAAACTTGCAGAGGGTGGTGTTGGAACCATCATCACAGGATTTTCAAATGTGATGGATTTTGACAAGCCCACACATAATATGAACGGAATATACAACGATAGTTTCATACAGGAATATGAAGAACTCATTGAAAAGGTTCATGGGCACAGAGTAAACATCATCATGCAAATTGTACACGGCGGCACAAAATGGGGTCCATCAGCCGTGAAACACAAGGCAACAGGTACAGTTCCAAAGGAAATGACAACAGATGAGATTAATGCAGTGACCCAGGCCTTTGGTGAGGCTGCTTTAAGGGTTAAAAATGCAGGTTTTGATGGGGTGCAGATACATGCTGCCCACGGATTTTTACTCAGCATGTTTTTAAATCCCTACTACAATGTCCGGACTGATGAATATGGTGGATCAATAGATAATCGGGCTAGAATAGTTTATGAAACCTACAAATCTGTAAGGGATGCTGTTGGCCCGGATTTTCCGGTATTTATCAAGGTAAACTGTAAGGATTTTATGGATGAGGGTTTGACATTTGAAGACAGTCTGCATGTCTGTAAAAAACTGGCTGATATGGGTATCAACATGATCGAAGTGAGTGGAGGTAGCTACTCTTCAAGGGATGGTGAGGGACCCATGAGAAATACTGAGAATAATGAATCCTACTTCATGGATTACGCATCTAAAATAGCCGAAGAAGTCGATGTTTCAGTGGCTCTGGTGGGTGGAAACAGAAGAATTGAGAAGATGACAGAGATTTTAAACACCACCCAAATAGATTACTTCTCAATGGCAAGACCATTCATACACGAACCAGGTCTCATAAACAAATGGATGGAACACGATCTAGATTCTTCAGAATGTGTTTCCTGCCATGCATGCAACGGAATCAGCGGGGGTTGTGTTTTCAAGTAAACTGATCCAAATCCTATTTGAGTTTATAAAATAAATTTGGATGAAAATTGATTCATCCTTTCCTTATCATTTACCTTTTTTTGGTGTAATCCTCATATTTTGAAGTAGCTTCGAACATGGGGTCTTGTTAAGTACAAAACGAGTATTCCAACAATTATTACCCCTGAGATGGAGTCTATGTTTCCCATGATGACTGAAGCCAGATCTCCAACTGCGTTAACCATGAATATCACAATCACTGCCCACCATGCGATTTTGTTTCCCTTGAGTAAACCGTAACCTGAAGCCATGAGCACGGTTCCAAGTAACAGTAGGAAAATTCCGAATATGTTTCCAACTAAGGTTCCCCTTATGGATAGTGATAATGATGATTTCACTGTCCAGAGCAGATCCAGCGGAGTTCCAACTACGAACAATGATATTCCAACAACCAGTGAGATTAGGGCAACTACAAAGACCAGTACACTCACAAATGATATTCCAATTGGTCTCTTTTCCATTTTTAATCGTCTCCTCTTATTATTTGACATTTTCAGCTGTTAAATTTGAAAACTTTAATTAGTTTTTATTTAAGTTTCTGGGGTTGTTTTTTGGCCTGTTTTTCGTACCAGTCCATCTGCAATGGATTCTGCCAGGATTTCAATGATTTCAGGATATATATCTCGACCTATCTCTTTTTTGTGAAGGTTTAAGAGTGTTATGCTCCGTAAAATTCCGGATATTATTTCTGGATCTGCTGTTATTTCTTCATCATCGGTTTTTACCTTTAAAATCGTGTTTATAACCAGTTTTGTGTCATTTTTTTGGTGTTTTAAAAGTTTTTCATGGGGTAACTTCCGGACCATGAGTTCATAATCGTTGCTTTCGTAGATCCTGCGTAACAATGGTGTTTTCTCAAACAGTGAACAGCTTTCTACTATGGTGATCTTTATTGCTTCCCTTGCAGATCCTGAGTTCAGTATAATTTTTTTCATGTGGTTTTCCATCTCTTCTTCTTCAGATTCTAGTAAGCTGAAGTAAAGTTCTTCCTTTGAATCGAAGAAATTGTAGAAACTTCCCTGGGCAATTTCAGCTTCGCTTGTGAGGTCATATATACTGGTTTTTTTCAGACCGTACTTACTGAAGAGCTCAACCCCAGTTTCTTTGAGCTTTTTAACAATGATTTGTTTTTCATTTTCGCCGAATTTTTTTGGCATAACATCACCACTATAACTGTATGAATAATTTTATTTTATATTCATATATTTTATATAGTTTTGGATTGAAATTTATCCAAAAAAGTGGCTTGAGAATAATAATATTTAAACTTCCATTGGATCCATATATCGGATTTCTAACGATTCAATGGAAAAAAATTAGGTTAATTAGTTTACTAAATCCAATATCAGCATTTTTAGGTGTTAAATATTTAAATGACATGTTATGGGTATTGTATAAATTTTTGACAACTAAACCACAAGTATCATTCGTTATCCTATGAATAAAACTGTTTACAGGTGAAAAGATTCGATATTAAAATGTTTAAAATTAGAAATTAAAGTCAGATTATTATTTAATTGAGAATTAGGGGGGTATGTGGTGCGTTAACACCACATTCTATTAAGTACGCTGTTATCATTTAAAAGCTTTTCGAAACTATTAACATCGCAGGGATTATTAATAATGAAAAACTTAAATCTGATGAAGTAGATTAATTAAGTAGATATGTTTATAAACCTTGATCCTATTATATAATTATTCAAAACAGTTTTAAGTTTTATTCCAAAGTTTTAAGTTTTAGAGAGGTATAGTATGGCTTTTATTGCAGTTAACAATCTTGAATTCATATTGGAAGTAGCAATATTTTTACAGCTGGCAATAATTTTGGTACTTAATTTATTCAGGATCACACTGAGTCGTATACTGTTCTTCTCATTAATACTGGGAATAGGATTAACTGCACTCTTTAGTTTCGATGCAATGGCACTCTTCTTACCATTTTTGGGGTTGCACGAATTTACGCATACCTATGGCCCAATAGCCATATTGGTCATTGTAACGGCATGGGCAGCCCTGTCCACAATGAGTGAAGTTGGAATTCAGGTCATGAATGTTAAGAGGCTTGTTTTTCTCATGATCATACTCATAACCATTGTGGGTGGATTAGTGCACAGGGATTTCCTCATACTTTGGATGATGGGATTGTTCTTTGGATTTTTCTTCATATCAAGATCCTTCAGACAAAAATCATTCCTCACAGCCAAAAGGGTTATAGCGCTGGTAGCTGCAGTTGTGGTTGGATTCACTTCACTAGAATTACTTTCAAGACTGCTTTCCATGACAATTCTAAGTCCAATTGTGAGGATTGAGAGGATATTTGACAACGCCATACCCAGTTTGAAAATGGTTATATCCAACACCACCTTATGGGGTCACAACCCTGGAAGTTCCTATTGGAACACAACAGACACAGGAAGCTCCAGCGGATACATAGCACTGCCAATATCATTAATATTAACCTTTGGATTACCTTACCAGATCTTTTTCGGTGTGCTGGTAACTAAGAAGGATATTATAGATTACTTCGTTCCAGGAATATTTGGATTCGCATTTGATTTCGGTTACATAGTACTTGCCCTTCTTCTAATATGGTGCATTTTCATATTAGTACTTGGAATGAAAATACTATCAGAATATCGGGCAAAAAGGGAGAAGGGAAACAAAACACTCCTTGGTAGGGAAGCACTGCTAATCGGATCACTCGCAGCATTCGCATCACAGGCCATACTGGGATTGTTTATAATTAACCGTGCAATAAATGGAACAGCCCTTGTGACATTCATATTCCTAAGTGGACTGGTACTGGCCCACGTGATCCTGCCTAAAAATACCAGTCACTAGTGACTCATCCAATTTCAAAAACAATTTCAATGGTATTATGAATAACACTTGAGATACACCTATTTTTTTTACCTTTACATCTGCTATTTTTTTTATTATAGAATCCTGTTTAGTTATTTTCAAATCCTTCAAACTCTTCCAAGTTTTAGAATCATAAATTATTGTGCGTATCTATGAAGATCTCCTCAGATGGGAGTGATGGATGTCATTGGATCATGGAAACTTTCCTACAGCTTAACACAAATAAGAGGAAGCTGTCGTTAAAACATAAAAACTCTTAATATTCCATCAAAATATTAACCTTTAATCTATTTACATGGATAGATTTGTTGGTTCTTAAATCTTTATCAAACAACGAAAGAATTGGTAAAAATTAATTGTAAAAAAAAATTATAGGATTTTTTTCAAAGGATTAATGGATTTGGCCCAAATTATTTGAGTTTACCCGGTTTCCTTGGGGATATGTTGGAGATTAAAAATAAAAAAAAATAAATATTTTGAGTTCAACCCTGTTTTTATTCTGTTTTTGGAGCTGGAACTTCTGGATTAGGTTCTAAAACCAAGAAGATACCGGTCAGTACTAACCAGAGGCCTATTAAAAGTGCCAGGTAGAATGGGTTTAATGCATAGACTCCTATGATCAGGTAAAGTATACCGAGTACGATACCTAAGAATCCACCTGCCCTTCCAGCATTACCTTTACCTGAGATCAGGCTTATAACTCCTGAAACTATCAGGAATATTCCTCCGAGGTATATGATTATACCTGCAAAGATACTAAATGCTAGAACCTTTCCAAACAATCCTATTCCAACAATTACACCTATTATACCAATTATAAGTGCAAGTATACTCATTGCTTTACTTTCAGACCATGTAACCACACTTTGTGCAAGCAGCCAAATTCCGATAAATATCAGACCAATAGCAACAATGTCACTGACAATGAAAACACTGATAAGTGGGAAAGCTATAACTGCCAGACCCAAGAGTATGGCTAATATTCCAAACAACACATTATTATGCTTCACTAACAATCCCTCCCTAATTTTTTTAGATCAATTAATACTATTATTTATTGATCTCGGTTATTTTATAATTTCTGGTTGGAAGTACCATTTGTAAGCAAATTCATCTGGTTCACAGGTTTACTCCAAACCATTCGCCGATATCAAGCGATCATTCAAACCATGTAGGGCCAGAATATAAATTTGAAAAGAATATTTAAGAAAATCTTGATCCAAAAAAAAATATAGAAAAAATTTGCTATCAGTAGTTTACGATCTGTCTGGTGTCAGCATTCATTTCCTTGAATTTTGAAAATAAAAATTCGATTCTATCCACCTGGATCTTGATCAAATTTATGTTGACTGGAAGTCTTTTTAAGGATTCAAGGTTTAAACCCTTCATCTCAATCACTTCTTCATACTCCTCACTTGTTTCAGCGATAATAGTCGCCTTTCCAGTTATCTGCATTCCTGCCAGACTGTTCATACCCTTAAATGAATCGTAGATGGATACACTGACATTTTCGTTTAGAAGCAGGTTTGAAAATTTCTCCCCGCCTTCCGATAAAAGATACAAATTCTTGTTCCTGTAGTTGTATTCGATGGGAGTGGATCTGACTGTTCCATTGTGGCAGGTTGCAAGGCAGCAGGTGTTGTGGGAATTGATAAATTCTTCTACCATCACCAAAAGTTTTTCATCATCCAGTTTAGATAGGAGCTCCTCCTTAAGTTCCTTCAACTTCAATGCGAATTTAATTACTTCCTCTTCATTGTAAAAATCCATGTCTTGATGTGGAAGTTTAACAAGTTCAAGGAATTCTTCGATGGCTACTTTGTCTTCAGAATCCAATTTATCAAGGATCAAACGCCCCCCAAGAGCCTTTAAAGTCAGAAAGTTAATTTGATAATCAAAAGCAAGGTTGTTCAATTCCCTGAGCCCACCATTAGTATCTAAACATGTGCAGTAAGCTGCTACAGCTTTCTTAGCTAACCATGTACTGTTTTCTTTTACAAATTCAACCATGGCAGGGTCAACCTTTTCCTCATAAATCGGAGCCCCCAGCACCACAAAGTCAAAATCCCTGTACTCTTCTTTGAAATTATCCACAGTACAATACCTTGAAGGTCCAGTTATGAGTGATATGGTTTTTGCTACCTCTTCAGTTGTATTGTACTTACCAGAGTACACCACCAATGTCTTGAGCATCTAAGAAATCCCTCCATTTTTAGATCCATAAAAAAATTTTTAGAAATATGTTTATTCTAACCATTATTTTTCCCATTTGGATGTAATAAAATTATTTGAATCAAAATTATTTTTATATACAATAGCAGACAATCAAGATGCATTTATTTTCATATCCAAACATGACTGGTCAGTTATTGCTTAGATACACCATTAAACCAACATTTAACAATATATTTAAAGCATCTTAAAACCAAATTATTACTAAACTCTCTAAAAAGGAAGATGCATTGAATGGATAGTTTGAGTTAGGATTTATCGATTTAACTTTTTAGGGTTGTATTAAATTTGTTTTGATACCAAGTTTTAAGGGGATATAATATGGGTACTGATGATTACAATGATTTATCAGATGTTGAAACTAATTTTGAGTGGCAGCAAATATTTGACTCGCTGCAAGACATGATAGCAATCATCGGTTTAGACTTCAAGATTAAAAAGGTTAACAAGGTAATGTTAGATACTTTGGGTGTTAAATCTGAGGATCTCGTTGGAAAGGAATGTTACTCTATGATGCACTGCAGTGGAGAACCTCCTGCCCTGTGCCCCCATGCAAAAATGGTACAAGATGGAACAGCACACCAAGTAGAATTTCCTATAGAACTGCTTAAAGGGGATTACTCTGTTTCAGCCTATCCAATCTGTGATAAAGATGGAAATTTAACAGGCAGCATCCACATAGTTCACTCTGTAACTGAGAGAAATGAACTGAGCAATATAAATAGATACCTTGCTAGCATAGTTGAATCTTCTGCAGATGCCATATATGGAAAGGATCTAGATGATAACGTAATCAGCTGGAACAAGGCTGCTGAATCCATGTACGGCTACCCTCGAGAAGAAATGATGGGAAAATCAATATTCGTACTCATACCACCAAACAAGAAAGCAGAGTACTATGAACTCATGGACAAGATAAACCACGGTGAAGCCATTACCAATCACGACACCCAGAGAATAAAAAAGAACGGTGAACTCATAGATGTTGCACTCTACATTTCTCCGATGTACGATTCAAAGGGTAATATTAATGGTTCAGCAACCATAGCCCATGATATTCATGAAAGAAAGCTCATGGAAAAAACATTAAAGGAAAGTGAAGAGAAGTACCGTGAAGTTTTCAGAAATGCCAACGACATGATCAGTTTGAACCATATGGAAAAAGATGGATGTCCAGGAAAATTCATAGATGTCAACCAGATAGGATTGGAAATGTACGGCTACAGCTACGATGAATTTTTAGACATGACTGCACTGGACATAGTTGCACCTGAAGACAGGGTAAAAATGGATTTAAATGCTAAAAATCTTAAATTAATGGGCTACGATGCATTTGAAATTACTACCATAACCAAATCTGGAAAAAGAATTCCCATTGAAATTAACAACCACACATTCCAACTAAACAAAAAAGAAGTAATTATAGCAGTAGGAAGGGATGTTACAGAACGTAAAAAGGCTGAAAAAGCCCTGGTTGAAAGTGAAAACAGGTACAGATCCCTGTTTGAAAATATGCTTGAAGGATTCCTTCTGGCCAAGGTTGTTGTTAACAATGAACAAGAACCAGTAGACTGGATGCACATAGCAGTCAACCAGGGATTCAAAACAATAACAGAACTCGATGATGTTGTTGGAAAGAATGTAACCGACATTCTCCCATATTTGAAGGATGAAAATCCAGAACTCTTCGAAATATTTGGAAGGGTGGCACAAACAGGTGTGAATGAAACCTTTGAAACCTATATGCGATTCATTGAAAAATGGCTCAACATCACTGCATTTTCTCCAAAAAAGGATTACTTCGTTGTTGTATTTGAAGACATAACAGAGAGAAAAAATTCCGAATTGGCACTCATCCAAAGCGAAGAAAAATTCAGGGAAGTTTTCAACAATGCAAACGATGCAATGTTTCTCCAGAAAGTGACAAAAAAAGGTCCGGGCAAATTCATAGAGGTTAACGACACAGCAAGTCAGAGTCTAGGTTACTCCAAGGAAGAACTGGTAAAAATGGAGCTTAAGGACATCATATCTTCTGATACTGTACTGTATCTTCCCACGGTGTTTGAAAATGTTATAAGGGATGGGAAGGCAACATTTGAATCGGAACACGTGACAAAAAAAGGAGACTTATTGCCTGTTGAAGTCAACACCCATCTGTTTTTTATAAGGGGTGAAAAACATCTTCTATCAATAGCACGTGATATATCGGAACGTAAAAAAGCTGAGAAAGCACTTATAGTCAGTGAAGAAAAGTACAGAACCATATTTGAAAATATTCAGGACGTATTTTTCCAGACAGATCAACATGGAATATTAAAAACACTCAGCCCCTCAATTGAAAGGTACTCTGGGTATAAACCAGAAGATATCATTGGTAAACCTGCAGATATTTTTTATGCAGATCCCCATGAGAGAAAACTTCTAATCAAAGAAATTGAGAACAGGGGACATGTTGAAGACCATGAACTAATATTTAAAACCAAGGAAAATAAACTAATCAATGTTTCAATCAATGCCCAGGTAATGAGAAATTCTCGAAATGAACCCGTGGGAATTGAAGGTTCAATACGGGATATTACAGAACGTAAACAAATGGAAATAAAACTTAAAAAATCTTTAAATGAAAAGGAAATGCTTCTTAAGGAAATTCATCATCGTGTTAAGAATAATTTAATGATAATTTCCAGTCTGTTAAGTCTTCAAACAGATTACATCAAAGACAAGGCATCGAAAAATATATTCATAGAAAGCCAGAACAGGGCCAGAAGCATGGCACTCATACATGAAAAACTCTACCAATCAACAGATTTGAAGAGTATAAACTTCGGGGAGTACATTAAAAACCTCACGAGTGAACTGTTCTATACCTACAGGGTTGGAAATAGTGGTGTTGATATTCACTACAACATCGAAGATCTGAAGCTTGACATCAACACAGCAATTCCACTGGGACTAATCGCAAACGAACTCATAACCAACAGTCTGAAGTACGCCTTTGTAAACGGTGGTGATGGAGTTGTCATCATCGAATTTAAGAAGGTGGATCACAACTACATATTCATGATTAAAGATAATGGTGTGGGACTTCCAGAAGGATTTGACTATAAAAATTCAGATTCACTGGGTTTACAACTGGTTAACAATTTATCAGAACAGATCGATGCTGAAATAGAATTAAATACAACAGATGGAACTGAATTTAAGATAAAATTTAAGGAAATAGAACTGGCTTAGATGGTTTACCATGTCAAAAATCAGAATCTTACTGGTTGAAAATGAAGGTATCGAAGCCATGGACATCAAAAGAGAACTTGAGTCCATGGGTTACCATGTACCTTACATAGCAGTTAACGGGAAAGATGCCATTAAAATGGCTGAAAAAATTTTTCCAGACCTTATTTTGATGGATATTATGCTTCCAGGTAAAATGGATGGGATTGAGGTTTCAAAGAAACTGAGTCACCTTAACATACCTGTTGTGTATTTAACTGCCAACTCTGAACCTTCGACATTTGAAAGGGCTAAGGAAACTGATCCATACGGTTACATCATCAAACCATTCGATTCCAAAGAATTTATGTACACCATTGAAATTGCCATCAACAAGCTAAAAACTGAAAACAAGATCCGGGCCATGAAAAATGAATTCAAACTCATTACTGACCATTCAAGCGACATGATCTACAACATGAACCTGTCTGACATGAGTTATGACTACGTGAATCCTGCTGCAGAAAAATTAACAGGTTACAGTCCTGCCGAATTTTACAGTTCAAATAACCTGTTAAAACAGGTTGTTCATCCTGATTTTAAGAATTCCTACCATGAAACATTTATAAAACTTCTTGATGGTGGGGTTGAAACCAGTTTGGAGTACAAGATTATCACCAAAGATGGGGATGAGAAATGGTTGAAAGAACGAAATAATCTTGAGACAGATTTTAATGGAAAACCTGTTGCAGTTAGTGGAGTTTTAACGGATATCACCCCTCAAAAAACTGCCCAACAGATATTTGAATCTCTACAGAAGGATTGTAAAGCAGATAGGGAAAGGTTTGAAATGGCTCAAAAGGTTGCAATGATGGGCATATGGGAGAATGAACTGGCAACCAATGATCTTAAATGGTCCGATGAGATGTACAAAATACTCGGACTTCCAATTGACACCGAAGTTAACCTGAACGATGTGGTAGAAATATTTCCAGAAGAAGAACTTAAACGTTTCCATGAAGCAGTTGAAGAATCTATAATCAACAATAAACCGTACAGTAATGATTACAGGATAGTACGGCCTGATGGTGAAGTGCGTTATATTCATGACGAAGGAAAGGTTATTAGGGATGAAAATGGTGAAGCCTTGAAGATGTTTGGATCCACCCAGGACATCACATCACGAAAAAAAGCAGAAATTGCCTTGGCAGAGAGTGAGGCCAAATTCAGAAAATTCGTTGAAACCACTCCCGACATGATATGGGAGATAGATGCTCAGGGAACCTTCAAGTACATAAGTCCTCAATCTCTGCAGATAATGGGTTACACACCAGATAAACTCATTGGAACCAAGATATTCGAACTTTTAAAGCCAGAGGCGGTTGACGATGTCCGGAATTCCTTCATGGATCATGTGAATAAAGGCCAGTACTTTAAAACCCTGGTGGTACCTGCAATTGATCGTGTTGGTAACGAACTCATCCTAGAAATACGTTCTGCAAAGGTGGTTGAAGAAAATACACAGTTCATAGGATTTGAAGGAATTGCAAGGGATATTACCGACATAACAAAGGCCACCAACCAGCTCATAAACTCTGTAAACGAGAAGAACATCCTTTTAAAGGAGATACACCACAGGGTTAAAAACAACATGCAAATTATTTCAAGCCTTTTAAATCTTCAAATAGAACATCTTAACGATGAAAATGCCATAAACTCACTTAAAGAAAGTCAAAACAGGATCATTACCATGGCCACGTTGCATGAGAAGCTGTATTTAACATCGAACTTCAGTAAAATCAACCAAACAGAGTACATAACCAGTCTCATTAGGGGACTATTTTTGTCATACACAGCAAATAGCAGGGTTGAATCCGTTTTAGATATTGAATCCTTGGATTTAAACATGGAAACATCCATACCATGCGGCCTCATAATAAATGAACTCGTCACAAATTCACTGGTACATGGATTTCCAGATGGGATGGAGGGAACCATCAGAGTTTCCCTCAAAACCTTGGGTGATATGTACGAACTGAGGGTGGTGGATGATGGTGTGGGTATTCCAAAAAACATGCACATTGAAGATACCAATACACTGGGACTTGAACTGGTTAAAAGCCTAGTTGATCAGCTAGATGGAAGTATGGAATTGAATAGCAATGGTAAAACCGAATTTATTATTGTTTTCAGTGAAATTGAATACAAAGAAAGAATTTAATTATAAATTAACTGTTTTTTTCCTTGAACTTGATAATAAATATATAACCCATTTTAAAAAGATATGAATGGGACTGAGTTCTTAGTCTAAAAATAAGTATAAATTATAGATAGATCCTCTTATGAATTATATTCATATCAAAATACTGCATTATTCCAAGAATTGGAAGAATAATCCCAATCTAGTTAATTTAGGTCGTTATATTCTATCACGATACTGAATTGGATTATCGAAAAAAATTTTAAATAGCATGTTTTTTTGGATTTTTTTTTAACGCATTTTAAAAAAATGTATTGGGGAAATGGTTTTTTTGTACTAATTTTACTCAAAAGTTGATTTTTTAGTTTCATGAATCAATGGAGATGTGATTCAGTAAAAACATTATAAAAGTCTTGATGGTTTATTAAACATCATATGCATCTAATTTCAGCTAATTTAATCCTATCGAAGAATATAAGCAGTATTAATTATAAATATTAGTAAGGTGATAAAATGTCTGAGTTATATGAAAAAATGGTAAAAGAAGCTATGGCAGCTCAAAGAGCAGATGTAGATACCATCAAAAAGAATAGGGGCGGAAAATTTAAAATTACTGATACAAAGGCATACTTGGATGTTGTCAATGAGATGTCAGTTGCAGATGGGCAGAGTGAATCTGTGATCGATCTTCATGTTAAATCAGTGAATTCTCATTACGATGCACTTGTGAACTTAACAGACACCATAAGACCAGAAGACGATCCATTTGTGGAGCACTATCAAACACCGGCAGTTTTAGAAATACTCTATGAAAATGACAAGGCCTTCAAGGACAGTGTGGACAAGTTCATAGAAGCAGTTGGAAATGCCGAGTCAATCATTGGAAGAGAAGTAGTGAGGAGATACGGAGGATTTTACGGCCCAACATGTGTGGTAGACTTCGCACTCATACCTGGAAGTACCAGTAACATTGTAAACAGAATTTTAAAGCATACCGACATACCAGACGCACATAAACAAGCAATTTTATCAGCTAAATCTTGGGGAATGAACACATCATATGGATTTGGCGAAACCTTCACTGATCAGATTGAGGAAGGAATGACATTAACAGATGCTTTAGATAAGGAAATAGCCCAAATACAGTACATCTATGAAAGTCCTGTGGAAGCTCAGGCCAAACTCATGGACGGGGCAGGGCATGAATCATTCGATGTTAGAAAGTACATGGCCAAGTACAAAAAATCCATGGAAGAAACTGTCTTAAATGCAGTTGAAGATGGTGTACACTATGGAAACATTGTAACGGTACCAGCATACTGTGTAGGTGACATAGCACACCACATAGCACAATCAACCTACAACATGTGTAAAGACGATGTAATAATGGCAGTTATTGAAGCTGCAACTGATGTAATGGATTCAACCTTGAAAAAAGCATTACCTAAATTTAAAAGTGAATATGAGTTACTTTCCCTTGCAACAGGATCATCGGCCTGTGCAGTTGAGTACATGTTGGAGTTAGATGGATTCAACGCACCAATGGTGGTTGATATGCTAACTAAAAGGTTCCACAACTATGTACAGTTATATCCAACCCGTGGAGCAGCTGCAGAACTGCACAACTGTGACTTCATGGACATGATATACAGAGGATGGAAGTACATGGACACAGAGAGAAGGATGAAAAATGGTTCAGGCAGAAATTTAGAACCAGATGTAGCGGGTTTCAAAGTGGATCTAACCCCTGTACATAAAAACAACGTTATAATGAATCCTCAGCGCTACGCATATCCTGCATGTGCAATAACAGTCAGGTACTCTGCACTCATGAGACTTGCAGACTATCCATGTTTACTAACCAGTGAACCTGTAACTGCAACCATGATGACAAACATCATAGCACTCCACAAGGAAAGTCCGGCTTCACCTGCAAGGGTTTGTAAAAACTGTGCATCAGCATGTCTGGTTGACTTCAGACACTGTGCATGTCAGTGGAAAGAAGCTGTGTAAATATTTTTTCAATCCATGGGATATATAATTAAATGAAGGTGTTTTGAAAATGAAATGTTACATAGATGCTCTTGAAGGAAAGGACAAAGACGCAGTAGCAATATGTATAGTGTGTGGAATGGCACTCTGCATGGATCATGTGAAGAGGGAGGATGTCACCATCTGGGAGGGTGGTTACCCATTCCCATCTGAAAAGGTCAGCAAGAGTTTGCCTAGAATTCTCTGTCCAGAATGTTACGCTGCATTAAAGGGTGATTAGATGGCAAATTTGACTAAAAGGTGTCTAGCTGAATTTATAGGCACCTTCTTTTTAGTTTTTATGGGTACTGGTGCCGCTGTCATAGCATTGATGATATCTAATGGAGCAGCCACACCGAACTCATTTAACATTGGGATAGGAGCTCTCGGTGGTCTTGGTGATTGGCTTGCAATTGGACTGGCATTTGGGCTGGCAATAGCTGCCGCTATTTATGCCTTGGGTAACGTTTCAGGATGTCATATAAATCCTGCTGTCACAATTGGACTTTGGAGTGTGAAAAAATTCCCTGGTCGAGATGTGGTGCCCTACATAGTTTCCCAAGTTTTAGGTGCTTCACTAGGAAGCTTCCTCCTGGCAGGTATAATAGGTATGGGTGCAGTAACTGTTGGAGGTTTAGGTGCAACAGCACCATTTCCAGGAATAGGTTACTACCAGGCAATGCTTGCAGAGATAGTTGGAACATTCCTATTAATGCTAGCAATAATGGGTGTTGCAGTAGATAGAAGAGCACCACCTGGATTTGCAGGTATAATAATAGGTTTAACTGTGGCAGGTGTGATAACAACTGTGGGTAACATCTCAGGATCATCATTGAACCCTGCAAGAACATTCGGACCCTACCTTGGAGATGCTGTTCTTGGTGGTAACAGTCTATGGGCGTTTTTACCCATCTACATTATAGGTCCAGTTATTGGGGCAGTACTCGCAGCCTTAGCTTACAACTACATGACAAGCGAAGAAAAGGCAATCAGAGACTAAAAATTTACTCTTTTTTACAGTAACTTTTCTTTTTTTCATGTTCCTAATTTTGATGGGCTGGTGGATTAAAGGCCAAAAAACTATAAAAATTTACAACTGCAGTGTACTAGAACCAAAATGATGCACAGTTAGGAAACATCATTAATTCTAAAATTATATATATCAAAATAAACCAATGTTTCATATGGAATGGTGATGGGGTTCACCTTTAACCGCTTATTTTAAGCTGATGACTCCTGCACAATAAAAATTTATGGTGGAGGAAGTTAACATCAAATTAATCAATCAGTTATATAGAATTACTAGTTCGTTACATGGATATTCAACTCTAGGATCAGTTAGGGTGGTTTTTTATGGATAATATCCTACTCAGCCTGGGAATAATAATAGTCTTCGGCCTAATTTTCAGTAGACTGTTTTCGAAGATAGGTCTACCTGGGCTATTGGGAATGCTTGTTGTTGGTGTTTTAATAGGTCCCTACTACTTGAACCTAATTGACCCAAGATTCCTTGGAATATCCAGTGATTTACGGGTTATGGCCCTTATAATCATACTGCTTCGAGCGGGACTCAGTCTTCATAGGGATGCGTTGAGAAAGGTTGGAACTTCAGCCATTAAGATGAGTTTTTTACCCTGTTTGCTCGAGGGACTGACCATCATGGCTGTTGCACATTTACTACTAGGCCTACCATGGATTGTGGCCGGAATGCTTGGATTTATAATAGCAGCAGTTTCACCAGCAGTGGTGGTTCCAAGCATGCTATCCTTCATTGAAAGGAGTATGGGAACAGCTAAAAGCATTCCAACACTCCTAATGGCCGGTGCATCTGCAGACAACGTGGTGGCAATAACCATTTTTTCAGCATTTTTCGGATTCTACCTAAACAGCAGCCTAAACATTGGCATTGCCATTATAGGAATACCTGTTTCCCTAATACTGGGCATGATCATGGGATTTTTACTGGGACTATTGATTCTCAGGGTATTCCAACATTACAGCATTGGAAGTTCGGAGAAAATACTCATAATCCTAGCTTCAGCCATTCTACTCAAGGAACTTGGGGATTACCTTCAAAATTACGTGCCTGTAGCAGCCCTTCTAGGAATCATGGTTCTTGGATTTGTGATCGTGGACAGAAATCCTAACCTCG
This sequence comes from Methanobacterium lacus, assembly GCF_000191585.1. Lineage (NCBI taxonomy): Archaea > Methanobacteriati > Methanobacteriota > Methanobacteria > Methanobacteriales > Methanobacteriaceae > Methanobacterium > Methanobacterium lacus. Next base: position 1,431,303 of record NC_015216.1, on the reverse strand, counting down.
GATTGGAACTGTCCTCAAAATTCTCCAAGATATGGATACTAGCAGAGATAATCCTGTTCGTACTGGTTGGTGCCCAAGTTAACATCCAACTGGTAATTTCAGCAGGTGTGGCAGGTATTATAATCATAGGAGTAGGCCTCTTAGCAAGAAGCCTGGGTGTTTACTTATCACTATCAGGAACAGAACTTAACAAAGATGAGAAACTATTTTCAATGGTGGCCAACACTCCTAAAGCAACTGTACAAGCAGCAATTGGAGCAGTACCCCTGGCTGCAGGTGTTGCATCAGGAGACATAATACTGGCAATATCAGTACTGGCAATCATACTCACAGCTCCCCTAGGATCCCTGGGAATTAAAGTCCTGGGAGATAAAATCCTTAAAAAAGAACCAAGTGCTGGGTGAGAACAAAACAACTGCTACAACACGGTAATATGTGACAAAATCTAACTGAAGGGCTTGAAATGTATCTTCTTTACAAAAATGGTTCTTGTGATGTTTGAATATTTTAAAAAAAAGATGTGAGATGGTTTAGTAGAGTAAGGTTGGGTTGCCCTTTTCATCAATGGCCTTTCTTCTTTCGTTGAGTGATTGGTTCAGTGTTTTTATGGAGGCCATTATGTCTTTAAATAACATTTCCACCATGTCTTTACTGAAACTTTCTTTAATAACCATCCTTAATACCGTGATATCATCTGCATTGGGAGGAAGGGTGTAGGCCGGTACTATCCATCCCTTTTCTCGTAGATGTTCTGAAAGGTGGAATGCATCGAAATCACAGTTTTTAAGTTTCACAGCTATCAATGGGAATAGTATCTTATCATTCAGGATCTCAAACTTTCCAGTTTCTTCCAACTTTTTGCCAAGGAAACGTGCATTTTCAAGCATATTCTCCATTATCTTTGTATAACCCTTCATTCCTAACCTTATAAAGTTGTAGTACTGTGCTATTATGGTATTACTGCCCTTTGAGAAATTTAGAGAGTAGTTGGGCATGAGTCCTCCAAGATAATTTATGTTAAATATAAGATCATCAGGCAGGTCAGATTTATCTTTAAACACCAACCATCCCACACCAGGATAAACTAAACCATATTTATGTCCTGAAACATTTATAGATCTAACTTGTTCCAACCTGAAATCCCATGGCAGATCTGGATAAATAAACGGTGCTATAAAACCTCCACTAGCACCATCAACATGAATTGGAATGTCCCATCCTTTAGTCTTTTTAACTTCTAGCAATGCATTATTTATGTCTTCTATCGGATCCATCTGACCAGTAAATGTTGTTCCAATAACTGCACCCACTGCAATGGTATTTTCATCAATTTCCTTTACAACATCCTCTGCTGTAATGGTGTAAATGTCCTCTCTGAGGGGTATGAGTTTCAACTCCACATCGAAGTACCTTGCAAATTTCTCCCACACAGTATGAACATCTGCACCCATCACAATATTAGGCTTGTCTGTTGGTTTACCTTCTGCTTCCATTCTGCTTCTCCATGTCCATTTATGTGCCAGTAGACCTAACATAATGGCTTCTGATGAACCGATTGTGGCACTTCCCACAGACTTACAATCTTCAGGGGCATTGAACAATCTTGCAAGCATGTTAACAACACGATCTTGAATTACTTCGGTCTGAGGATATTCATCGTTGTCAACGTAGTTTTTGCCCATACTTTCCACCATTAGAAGATCTGCTTCAGGTTCCATCCAAGTTGTTACAAAACTTGCTAGGTTAAGTGCAGGGTTTCCATCCAGATTTAATTCATCGTGTATCAATTGGTAGGCTGCCCTAGGAGGCATTCCTTCATCAGGCACTATGTACTTGGGTATGCTCTTAGTAAAGTAACGGCTACCATACGTGGTGGTTTGTTCCTTTTCATGGTCATCCATTTCATCCAAATTCTTTTTTTCAGATAACATTTTTTTATTTTCCTCCACAATCTTAATTTTAACAAATATGATCAAAAATTTTTACAAAAATCATGTTTATTCTTAAAAAAAGTTTTAAAATTCATGAAAAATAGATTTTCTATGGTGGTACCGTTTAAAAGATTGGAAAAGTAATTATTAAAGATAAGTTCAGTTATCCCTTGAAATAACATAATTTTTCCCCCACTTTACCTATTTAATGACAATTCTGTTCCTATTTTATTAAATAAATACAGATTAAATAGAAAAACACATAATACCTTGCTAATACTATTTATAAGAACTACATATTAAATTTTTTTAAAAATAATATGATTTAGGGGAGTTAATTCAGTATGAAAAATATTTTTACTGCATTTTAAAACAAATTGGAAATTAAACATGATATTTAGAACCATTGAAGATTCTAATGATTTATTTAGTTTGAAGATTTATTTCAACTTTTCACTGGAAAATTATATGAAAGTAATAGTTACATTTTTCAGGGCCACTGTGGTTTAACAGGTAAGATATTTCAGAATTTCTGTTAAATTTCTCAATGCATGGTCAAATAGAATGTGGTGATAGTTAAAGTGGTAAATATCGAGTTTATACAGGGTTAAGTGTGATAAATTATTTATATTTATAAATTCTATATAATAATAGATAATTTTTCTTTGATGTTGAATGTTGGGATTCAACGTTTAATAAGGGATTTAAATTGGTTCCATTGTTTTAATAACTAAAAATGGGATGTTCAAAGTAACGTTCCATTATTTAATCATGGTCTTTATTTGCATGATTTTTTTATATGAATTAATTTTATTTTAAAAAATAAATGGACGTGATTGTTTGGAAAAGAAGGGGTTTGTTAGTAGATTTGAAAGACTCTCAGCTCCAACAGGAAAACCTTTGTGGGGGCATGCGTTTAGAGCAGTTGGTTTAGCCATTTTAAGCGTGGTTATAGCTTATTTTATAGGTTTAAAAGATGGTATTGAAATTATTTTCATGGTGGTACTGTTTGCATCTGTTTTAATGGATCAGGCAATTCCATTCCGTAAATCAGTGACTTTTTCAGTCATTGGATTTATTTTTATGTCGCTGGCATTTGTGAGTGCTTCGGTTGCACACCTATTTGGATTGCCATTTTTCATAGTATTAACTGCAATCTGGTCTTTTTTCCCATTTACTCTTTACATATTTGGAAAGGCAGAAGGATTGTTTGGGTATTTAATATTTATTTCCTACTACACCGCAACAGTCCTCATAAAAACCAGTACAAATGTTTTTGATCTGGTTATCTATGTTTTGTTTGCCTACATCGTAGCTTCAATACTTCTGGCATGGAAATATATCCAAATAGATTCCTACAACAGAAAAATGGTTGCATCAGGGTTTGATCCCAACACCTCTGTAACTAAGATGAGTTCTGTTAGAAAAATTTTAACTGGTGTACCTATTAAAGAATCCTACCATGAACTGTTTGATTATGGGCTGTATTTAACAGGGCTCAGGAACTATGGAAAAACAGTTCAATCAAGACTTACAGGCAAAGTTGCAGTAACATTTGAGAGTTTTATACAAGAATCAAATTCTGTTAGTATCAACCTTGCGGATCATATAACCCATAAGAAAGGAGAAGTAAATCTTGAACATCTAAAATCAAATTTAAAGGAATTGAATTTGTATATGGATGAGAAGGGTTCTGAATCCATAAAATTTTTGGCTGATAATTTTATTAAGTTCTTTGAAGATTCAAACAAAATACTTTCTAGACCCATAAACCAGGCCGAAGAAGAAAATATCAGGTTCACACCATTGAATAAGGTGTCCTTTAAACAGGTGATAAGTTCTAGATTTAATCTGGATTCACTCTACATTCGACATGCCTTAAGATTTACAATAGCCATGGTTATAACACTTAGTTTTGTTTTTATCGACCATTCAAGAGACCCTGCTTGGATCGCCATGGGTGTTTTAATTGTACTCAAACCAGATGTTACAAGTACATGGGACAACATGATCACGAGGGTAGCGTTCAACCTCTTCGCAGTCATACTGGCCATAATATTAGCCTTCATATTCCCACACTATATGCTTCTAATCTTTGCATTGGTAGCACTCTACTTCTTCAGAGCATTTTTACCCAACTACATAGGTCTTTCAATCTTAGCAGTGAGCGTATTCACTGTTTTTGTATGGCCACAGGGTGAAGTGATTAACAACGCTGTTGCAAGGATAATAGATATCTTCATTGGTTCAATAATATCAATCATACTCGTTTATGGGGTACTGCCAAAAAGATTGAGGATTAACCTGCCCAACCAGGTGTTTAAGGTTTTAAAAGCCAACCAAGAATATGCTGCATGTATCTTATCAGGAAATTACACTGGTAAAGATGTATCTTCAAAGCTTGAAAAAACATTGCTAGAATACAACAACCTTGGATCATCATTAAAGAAGATCGAAGATTCATTTAAAGATGTTTCAGATGACATCAACATATATAGAGACATATCTGGTGCATGCTACAATCTTACTGAAGATATTTCTGCAGTTGCAGGTTACGAAGAGGAAATTTCTAAGTTGGATTTTTCTTCCCTTGAAGATTTAAGTTCTGAAATACTCGATGTCTTTGTAATTGCAATTGAAAAGAATAAGATACCTGAAGAGTTGCCTGATATGCATATCTACAACAAGCTAATATCCGAGATGCTTCAAGAAAATGAAGAAATCAAACAGTACTTCCAGTGGATAGTTTCAGACATATACCTTCTCCACTCCTTGATCAAAGAAGCTGTTGAAAGTGGAGCACTGGAGAGGTACAAAAATTTGACCCAATGAAACATTTAACGGACTGAGGATGAACAATGTATGTTTAACGACAGATAATCAAATATATAAGTTTTTGAGAGGTTATAATATGGTGGATGATCGATCTAAAACAAGATTTGAAATTATTTCAGAAGAGGGGAAGGGAAAGCTCTATGAAACTGCAGGATTTTTAATACCGGTATTATCAGGATCCAGCTGGGAAATGGGCTATCAATACGGTGCATTGATGGAAGAATCTATGCAGAATGCCTACGATGTGCTAGTGGAGTACGCGTATAAATCCGGCTATCTCAACGATGAGGATGTTAAGTTATGGGCAGAAGGGGCTGTTTCAACCTTTTCAAATCGTAATCAAAAGTTCTACGAGGGTTTAATGGAAAGTACAGGATGGTCTGAGGTTAAGATCGGAATCCTTGATCAGGTCATAGAGTACTGACTATACACAAGGGGGCTGCATGCTTCCATAGGTTGCAACTCTATTTTCTCATGGGAAACAAGTTCCAATGATGATAATATGTACATTGGAAGAAATATGGACTGGGTTTCCTCTTTAATAAATTTCCACAGGTATTAATGGTCAGCAATCCAGATTATGGATCCTACAGGTACGCTTCTGTCACATGGCCTGGAATGTTTGCACCTTACACAGTACTAAATGAACACAGCCTTTATTTGGATGGTCATGACGGTGCAAGTATGGGCGGATCTGTGGTTATCAAGGATCGCCCTCCAATAGCTGGAGGATTGCTAGATATCATGTCCGAAACTTCTACACTTAAAGCATTAATCCAACGATTACAAGGTGTCAACACCAGTGTGTCCATCATTTTAAACCTTGCTGATGAATCAAATGCAGTTTCAATGGAATGTTCATCGTTGGCAGGCAACAGAATACGATATTCTGAAGGTGATTCAATGGTATCTGTAAACACCTTTTTCAATCCTGACTGGGGAATTCATGTGCGTAACACAGTTAGTCATTCACTGGAACGTTTATCCAACATGAATGATAGAATGGCTGAAAACAGGGGTAAAATTGATGCAGAAAAAACACGAGAACTCATGGATCTTCCTCTCTTCAATGATGATGGTACAATTGACAGGGGATCAACCAAACCAATAAAAGTGGATGTGGATCAAACCACCCATCAAGTAGTGACAGATGTAACAAGACGTGAATTTTGGCTCAAAGTCCCAAATCCTGAAAATTTCGCAGATTGGACACATATAAACCTAAAAGAACTTTGGAGAAATGATCCATAGTGAAGAAAAAACAACTACACATAAGAATTAATATCGCAGCTACTTGGTCTATTTAACTCTTAAATTAAGAATTCATCCAATTTTTTTTAAAAAAAGAATGAACTATGTTTGAACATTTCGTTGATTTGTTAAGAAATAGTAGGTATCTAATTTTTATGTAACTTTAAAAAAAATGGGAAAAAAAGATTTTTCATCTCTTTTTTTACACACTGAAACTCTTGGTTATTATGTCAAACAATCCACCTTGCGTCTGGAAGTCAGAAGATAATGTAGTGTACTGTATGAAGTACAGAGAATCGCCTTTTGTGAAGTCTATGAGCCTTATCTGACCTGTTACGTTGTCTGAAGTTGTGTTGAAAGTGGTTACGTTAGCAGTTATTCCTCCGATGTTAACGGTGCTGTTGGTTCCATTTAAGGAGGCAACTTGTGTCTTGAGAGTGTTAAGATCTGCGGTGTTGTTAGCGTTGTTTGGTAACTTGAAAATTACAACTCCGTTTCCAGTTGTGGTGTTGTTTTTCTGGATATCTGCATCACCCACAGCAACTACTGTGCCGTTCTCACTGGAATTTTCACTGATAATGTCCCAGTTTGCAGGATAACTAAAGCTGATGCTGTTGTTCGAATAATTCTTAGTTGTCGTTGAATTGTTTCCATTTCCATTCTGACTGGTACAGCCTGAAGCAGCTACAACCAATGCAACAATGGCAATGACTACGAAAATATATTTCTTCATTAAATTTATCCCTCCACTTTAATAACCAATAATACTAATACATTACTATCAAACTATTAGTATAAATAACTTGTCTAAAGCTACAAACTAAATTATTTATCAAATTAATTACTTATTGGTTAAATGGGGTTAAATTATGTCTTTTAATGGATCATTAGAAACTGAAGAACTGAGATCAAAGCTCATTAAGGAGTACATGGAAACTTCTATGGACGATGCTTTCAATGGAGAAATACTAGAAACAGCTCATGGCTCATGTTACAAGATAAGTGATTCAAGAAAATTAAAACTCAACACACTCCCAAAATCCAAGGCCAAATCAAACCTACTCAGCGATCTTAAAATTATTAAGGGTATTGGAAATTTTAAGGAACAAAAACTCAACTCTGAAGGCTATTTAACTGTTGAAGATTTAAAGGAACATCCAACTTACTCAGGAGAAGCATGCAAACTTTTAGAACTCTTGGATGAAGAAAATACGAGCAACATAACAGACTACGTTACATGCAGATATCCCAAGAGCCATCCATCAGCACTCTACTCCAGCTGCTTTTCTTCCGATGATAATTTTCTTTTCATGGATATAGAAACATTGGGACTCAAATCTGTTCCACTCATACTGATCGGAGTATCCAGATTTGAAAACAAGAAAATAACAGTTGACCAATTCCTTTTAAGGGATCTCAAAGATGAGGTATCTGCCCTTGAAGCCTTCAACTCAACTGTGGATGAGGACACCATATTTGTGAGTTTCAACGGTCAAACATTTGATATTCCCTACATCAAGGACAGGTTAAACCACCACCATATTAAAACAGACCTTCAAAGGAATCACCTGGATCTCATGCATTTCTCAAGAAGGGCCTGGAAAAATCACCTCCCCAACTGCAAGCTCCAGACCATAGAAAAACATCTATTTGATTTTGAACGTGAAGATGATGTTCCAAGCAGTATGGTACCTTCATTTTATAAAACCTACCTTGAAACAGGCAACATAGGGACACTTATACCCATAGTAGAACACAACCGAGAAGATGTGATAACCCTTGCAAGAATACTTTCAAGACTCAACACAGAAATGGACATATAAAAAAAATTAACAATTACATTTTAAGGTATGTTAAAAGATCTTTGAGATTTAAGGTGTTGATTATATCTTCTTTTTTAGCCCAGCCACGCCTTGCAGTTCCAACTCCAAGCTCCATGTTAACTAATTCGTTCGTGGAATGGGAATCGGTGTTTATAACCAGTTTAACACCATTTTCAACGGCCTGTTTGATGTGCATATCCCGAAGATCTAACCTGTTTTTACGGCAGTTAATTTCAAGAAGGGTTTTATTATCCTTTGCAGCCTCAAAAACTTTGTCAAATTCGAGTTCGTATCCACTTCTACCATGTATTTCCCTGCCAGTGGGATGGGATATGATGTTCACATATTCGTTTGAAGCTGCAGCCACAATTCTTCTGGTGAGTTCATGTTTGTTTTGGTTGAAACCCGAATGTATCCCTGCAATCACGATGTCCATCTTTTCAAGGAGTTTGTCAGGCACATCTAAATAGCCGTAGGAATCTATATTGGCTTCAACACCCTTTAGCACTGTTGTACCGTCCAATTTTTTGTTGACATCGTCCACTTCATCCATCTGTTTTATTATCTGCCTTTCACTCCGGGCTTCAGATGTTTGAATGGACTTTGAATGATCGGTTATTGCGATGTATTCGTATCCCATTGTCTGGGATTTAAATGCCAGTTCTTCGATGCTGTTTTTCCCATCACTCCAGTTGGTGTGCATTTGAAGATCTCCCCTTAGATCCTTAAGTTCTACGAGTTCGGGTAGTGTTTTGTTTATTGCGGCTTGTACTTCTCCTGTGTTTTCCCTGAGTTCGGGTTCTATGTAATCCATGCCAAGTGAGTTGAACACCTCTTTTTCGGTAGTTCCAGCCACAAGTTCATCTCCATCAAAAACCCCGTACTCGTTTAGTTTGTATCCAAGTGATATGGCCAGTTTTCGAAGTTCTACGTTGGTTTCTTTAGAGCCTGTGAAGTACATGAGTGCCGATCCAAATGATTCATCACTGAATGTTCTGATATCCACATCCATACCAGTTTCTTTGAGTCTGACTGTGGATTTGGTTGGTCCGCTTACAACCACATCGTCAACCATGTCCATCTTGGTGAAAAAATCCATTACTTCCAATGGTTTGGGAGTAGTGACCAGCACATCGATGTCACCAACAGTTTCCTTCATCCTCCTAATTGATCCTGCAATTTCCACCCTGTCAACATAGTCTTCACCTCTAAGCAGGTCTTTGATCTTCGTCGCAACTGGTAAAATATCTCCAATTAAGCTTCTTCCACCACTTTTTTTTGCAAACCCCAAATTTACGAGGATATTTCTCTCAGTTTTTTCACCCATACCCTTTAATCTTCTTATGTGATGATTTTTAGCCTGTTTTTCAAGGTCATCAAGGGATTTCACTCCAAGCTCTTGATAAAGCTGTTTTATACCTTTAGGTCCCAAACCCTCCACAGTCATGAGCTCATCGTAGTTAACTGGAAACTCCTTTTTGAGATTTTCTAGGTACTTGAGGGATCCCGTGTCTATTATTTCCTCAATTTTTCCCGCTATCTTACCCCCAATACCTGGCAGATCCTGCAGTTTTCCTTGTTTTCTTATATCTTCTATGGCCTCGGATTGAATTTCCACTGTGTGTGCTGCCCTGCGGTATGCCTTGGTTCTGAAATCCACACTTTCCATCTCCATAAGATCCGCCACTTGATTCAGAATGGATGCTACAAGCTGATTTTTCATGGATATTATTATGTTGTTAAAACTACATAATTATTTCCACAAAATCCATTATTCAACTTAAATAGTAGGGATTAGGGATGTAAAGATGCTGTAAATCAGTAGTTTATTTAAAAAAAATTCAATTTTATTTAAAATAGTTTGCATGCAATTTATATTGGTAAATATGAATGCTTAGCTAACATTCACATCTACAGTTCGTTCTTCTTCCCACCAAAGTACCTGTTGTTTGATTATTATTTTTGTTGTGCCTGTTTTTAATGGTTTAAAAGTGTACATATTCACCCAGTATCCGTCTATAGGTTCACTTCTCTCTTTACTTTTTAAATTCAGCAAGTCATGGTTGTATCCATCATCATCTATCCATTCGTTGTACAAAAGATCTAACTCAAATGTATTTTCCTTTGCAACATTTATGGTACTGTAACCATCATAATTTACTGCACATGCACTGGAAATACCTCCTAGAATGAATATACTCACCAGTAAACCAGCCAATATTTTAATTTTCATATGTTACCTCCATACAATCTTAAAATATATTATTAATTTTTAATTTAAAAGTTTAAGTATAAAAAATTTACTACTATAATTTTTAATATATTTTTCTTATCGTGATAAATCCAAAATAAATAATGGTTTAACTTATGGTTTTAGCCAAAAAATCCTAATAATGCCTTTAATCAAATTTAATGGGTATTATTTCTACTATTTTTAGGAAATTTCATCCCTGGGGGTTTAGTTGGGATGTTGGGTAATTTTATTTAGCAAGAATTCTAGATGTTAAAATAAAGGTCGTAATTCACTAAAAAAAATGGAAATTTTTTAGAAAAATTAATATATAAAGTGACAAATAACTACCCTAGAATATTTTTATGCTGAATATTAAATTATTTAATGTTCTGGTTACAAAATGACTCAAAATATACTGATCATCATGGAAGACGATTTTGGTGACGATGGGTTAGTTAAAATGCTAGATTCTTGGGGATACAAAACCCATTTCTTATTGAAAACCGATACCAATAAAATCCCTGAAATTAAACCTGATCTTGTTATAATGGATGTACAACCTGACGATCCGGAGGCAGAAACAATCGTGAACAGCTTGGATTCTCCCACCATCTACCTTCCCCTGGTGAGGAAAAATTCTGATTTACCAAGCATGACAACTTATTTTGAGGGAGCTGTTTCTGATGAGAAACTTAAGTTTGCGGCCGAGATGGTTGTTTATCATACACAGACCAGTAAAAATTTGAGGCAAAATCATGAAACCTACAGGCTGGTCTATGAAAATGCACCCATGGCCTACCAGTCACTGGATGAATCTGGAAACATTATAGACGTCAATCAAACCTGGTTAGAAAAGCTGGGATACAAGAAGGAAGATGTTATAGGCAGTTGGTTTGGAGACTTTTTAAACTCCACCCATGTTGAACAGTTCAGATACAACTTTCCAAAGTTCAAAGCCGCTGGAAAAACTTCAAACATTGAATTTGTAATGGTCAAAGCAGATGGTAATGAGATCACAGTATCTTTTGATGGAAAAATTGGATACGATTCTAGGGGAAATTTTAAACAAACACACTGCATCTTCAAGGATATTACTGCTCAAAAAGTGGCTGAAAATGCCATGAAAGAATCTGAAAAATATTACAAAACCATATTTGAAAATACAGGTACCGCAACCATCATAGTGGAGGAAGATTCAACCATTTCCCTTGTGAACACCCAGTTCGAACATTTATATGGAGTTAAGTGGGATGAGATCGAGGGGAAAATAAAATGGACAGATCTGGTAACGATCCAGCACCTTCCGAAAATGTTGAAATACCATAAACTCAGGAGATCAAACCCTGAAGAAGTTCCTAGAAACTATGAATTTGACTTCATCGACAGTTCAGGAGTCATCAAAAATATATTTGTGACTGTTGCCATAATTCCTGAAACATCCAAAAGTTTAGTTTCACTTCAAGACATCACCTGCATGAAGGTAACAGAAGACACATTAAAAACCACCATAAATGAGAAGGACACCTTACTAAGGGAAATACATCACAGGGTGAAAAATAATTTGCAAATAATATCCAGCCTTTTGAACCTTCAATCCAGATATATACATGACACAGATACATTAGATGTTTTCAAAGAAAGCCAGAACAGGGTACGTTCCATGGCAATTGTCCATGAAAAGTTATACAAATCTGATAATATTTCTAAAATAGATTTTGGAGAGTACATCCAAGATCTTGTAGGCAACCTTCTTTACAATTACGACATTGATCCCAATAAGATCAGATTTAATACAAACATCAAAAATATCTTCTTTGATGTGGATACATGTACTCCATGCGGACTCATTGTGAATGAACTACTAACCAACTCCGTTAAACATGCATTTCCAGGAGATATGAATGGGCAGATCAGTATTGATCTTAAGGATAATGAAGGCACCTATACATTATATGTGAGTGATGATGGTGTTGGTTTTCCTGAAGATGTTGACTACACAAACACCGACACCCTGGGACTGCAACTCGTAACCAACCTAGTAAACCAACTGGACGGCAGTATAGAAATTATAAATAAAGGTGGAACCACGATTAAAATCGAATTTAAAGACTTTAATATGTGAAATCTCAAACCAAAAGCAAATTTTTATTTTCCATTAACAACATAAACATATTAACAGATTCTAATCAAAGAATTTGGATGCTCAAACTGAACTATAAAAATCATTTATAAAAAGTTTAGAACGAGTTTGGATTAATTCATCGAAGAAATGAAAAAAAATTCCTGTGGGAGTTGGATTATTTTATGGCTGACCAAGAAAAGTATGAAACTGCAAGTTTTGCTGCAGGTTGTTTCTGGGGAGTAGAAGCAGCTTTCAGAGAATTGAAGGGTGTTATTGAAACAACGGTGGGTTACATGGGTGGACACACTAAAGACCCAAACTACAACGAGGTCTGCACAGGCACAACAGGCCACGCAGAAACACTTCAGCTCAAGTACGATCCAGATGAAATAAGCTTTGAAAAACTGTTGGAAGTGTTCTGGAACAAACACGACCCAACAACAAAGAACAGACAGGGTCCAGATATTGGAGAGCAGTACAGATCAATAATTTTTTACCATAACCCCGAACAAAAAAAATTGGCTGAAGAATCCAAAGAAAAACTTGATTCATCAGGTAAGTACAGAAATCCAGTTGTAACAGAGATAATTCCAGCCGGAACTTTTTACCCTGCAGAGGATTACCACCAACAGTACCTAGAAAAACGTGGCAGAAAGTTCTGTGGAATCTAACTCTTCTGCAAACAATACTTTCTTACACTTTCTTTTTAACAGGAATGGAACATTTTCTTAAGCTTTGAATAATTTATTCTTAAATTATCATAATTTAAAAAGAAATCCATCCCATTCACATGTTTTTAGCTTCTATTTTTTTAGAGTTTTCTGTGCAAGTTTTCATCATCCACAGTTAACCAAAATTTCATGTCCATTTATAGATCATCAAATTACCCCTAAAATTAAATCAAAAATCATTAGTTAACTCTATTTAAATTTATCATAAAAAAAAAGTAAATCAGCTCATGCTAACTGGAAACAAATAATCCATTCAATTATATTATGTTTTTATAATTTTCATATAAAAAAAAATGGATCTTAATCTTTTATTTGTATGCAGGTTCTTGAAAAGGTTAGATCCAAATTAATAACGTTCCATGATTACCTGTAAAATCTAGGTATGGACTGATTGAGGGATGTTGATTGCCACCATTGTGGTACGAGGAATAATGTCCATATCCAAAATAAAATTACCACGATGTTCAGGACAACTATTATAATTCCATGGGTTTTGGCATTGGAATTGTTTTGTTGGTAGGTTTTGTAACCAAGAATTAATCCCACTATACTTAAAGTTCCCAATGAAAACAGTCCCAATATAATGAAAACATATCCAGATATTTTTAAGAGATTATATTCACTTTCTTCGCTCTTGATGTTGTTTAAAATATTATCTAAATTAGCATGACAATTTTTACATTCTTTAACATCTTTTGGATTTTCAGTTCCACACACCGGACAGTAAACCATTACTAACACCCCAAAGATCCATCAATAAACTAAGTTAATTGATCCTACAATTTCAGTTATTATTATGTTCAGATCAACATATATTTTTTTACAAATCTGCCATGATTTTATCTTCCCTGATCTCGATGGGATAAGTTTTAAGATCTTTTGGAGACTTGAATATTTTGGCTGCTGTTAATTTAAGCCCTTTCCAGTCGGTCCATCGAATTACATGACCATCAACAAGATCAAATTGACTGTGATGTTTGGGGCAGGTAATTACAGTGCCTTCCAATTTCCCCTTGGATAGGTCACCACCCATATGTGGACAACGATTATCAGAAACCATGAATTCATCCCCAACCCTGGCAACTAAATATTCATGTCCATCTATATCCACCATTTTAAGTCCACCATCTTCCAATTCAGACTTCTTTAAAAGTTCTACAAAAACCATTCTTAAACTCCCTCCAATAATTGCTATTTTCTTTTTAGGGACCCACAGAGTCCTAATTAAATGATTATCTAAACACCAATTAATCCACTCAAAAAAATATGGAATAAAATCTTTACGGATTTGATTCGTACACCCTTTAGCTTGGGGCGAATATTCCGAAGAACACTATCCATGCCAACATTGTTTTGGCAACGAAGCTCAGGATTATGTAAACCCTCTCACCGTAGAGATAGTCTTTCCACTTGGAAACACCTTTGTACTGGAGTATCATGTTTATTGAGAAGGTATTGAATAGAATGAAGTAGAACAACAGTATGTAGTATACAAAGGCTGGTGGTTTAGTCTGTGAAGAACCCAATTCTGCTATGAAATATGCAGCAAGCACTATCCATGGTGTGAAACCTGCTAAACAACCCAGAAGATATGCTGACCAGTCAGTTTTCTTTGTGTGGAAGTTTATTTTCTCCATCAAATATCCACACAGAATCATGGTTGCGTTTAAAACGAAGATCATGACCAGCGACCATAGATCCCAAACACCAACGAAGGTTGCTATTATAACCAGCATAATTGAACTGGTGATTGCATACTCATACCAACGGTAGGGATTCATACCCTTTTTCAGATTCTCTACGTAAGGCTTATACTTGACAAATCCAATTAATAGAAGAGCCAAACCCGAGATAAGTAGGAAGGATGATAGTATCACACCAAGGTGAGTCAGGGTGTAAACAACCTGAGGATCGGGTTGTATTGAAAATGAAGGAGGAACAACACTAATAATTTTAAATTTAAGGTAGAACGTATAAATATCCTTGTTCCAAGTAAGAAGGTATCCTAATACAACCATCAAAATTCCCTGGACAAAAAGAAAAATTCCAGCACCAATATTAAGCTTCCTTAGACTTGAAAAAGTTATGGATGATTTAGCTATTAACTCACGACGCATATCATTATCCAAGAACATCAAACCCCCATATACATATTATATGCATTTGAAAGTTATTAAAATTTTTTCATAAATTTAAGGTTATTGCAGTGAAGTGTAATCTATGATCTAAATTTTCTCGCATTTATATTCGTAATTACAATGAAGAACTTGAAAGTTATCGATTCCCAAATACTCAAACCATAGTTCTACATTTTTTGGATATTCATACTCTATCTTTATACATCACTTCTTTAAAACTGATTTTAAATTCTGTTCCATCGGTTCCATTAACTTTTAAATTCCCTTCCAGTTGGTTCACAAGATTTTTCACTAGTTCAAGACCTAAAGTATCAATGTTCTCTATGTTAAAGTCTTTTGGTAATCCTATTCCATTATCAGCAACTGTGAGTTCCATATCTTTTTTTGAAGAACTCAATTTAATGGTTATAATTCCATTTAAGTCTGGAAATGCATATTTAACACTGTTAGTTACCAGTTCATTGATGATTAGTCCCAGTGGCATTGCAGTGTCAATATTTAAATTAATATCTTCGATGATCAGGTTGGTTTTGATCATCCTTCTTCCATAACTGTAGAGTATGTCGTACACGAGTTTCTCCGTAAATTCCCTGAAATTGATTTTACTCATGGAGGATGATCCATAGAGTTTCTCATGAACTGTGGCCATGGTTTTAACTCGACCCATGCTCTCCTTTAAGACATTATCTGCACATTGATTATCGTTAATTTCTTGCAGGTTAAGTAAACTAGCAATTATTTGGAGATTATTCTTCACTCTGTGATGAATCTCACGAAGAAGAACTTCTTTTTCATCAAGAGACTTTTTTATCTCGGTTTCTATTTTTTTACGTTCTGTGATGTCACGGGCAACATGAACCACTCCCCTCAGTTTTCCGTTATTGTCGTTGAGCGGTGAAACACTAACTATGAAATCACCACCCAGATTATCCTCATGGATCTCTGATGTATGCTCGTGACCATCTAAAAGCAGTTTACTAAATGGACAGAAGGAGGGCACTGAATTTATACCATGCACCACCTCATGACATGTGAGTCCAACCATTTCTTCGGGTGTTGTATTAAATTTCTTTGCCATGGCCTTGTTTGCACGAAGAACCTTGAAGTTAGTGTCTAATATGACAATCAGATCAGGCACAGCATTAAAGGTGTCCTCCCATTCTTCCTTTGCACGAATAATTGCATTTTCAGCCATTTTACTTTGGGTTATGTCACGTATTATGCCCCTGTAACTTGTAATAACACCATTTTTCTTGACTGCTGTTAGAGAGCAGTGGGTGATCATTTTTTCATGATTTTTCTTCTTGACAACCACCTCGTACTCTGCACTTCCTTGATCATTAACTAGTTTTAGAATCTTAGCCCTATCAGTGGGATCATCGTAAACGTCCTCCATGAGATCAAGATCCAAAATTTCATCTTTTGAATCATATCCAAACATTTCTATCCCTTTCTTGTTCATATCAAGAATTTTTCCATTTGGTGATGTTATAAACAAACCATCAAAGGATTCTTCATAGATTTCCCTGTATTTCTTTTCACTTTCACGAAGTGCTGTCATTACCTTTTTGTATTCTTTGATGTCCCTTGCTGCTGCGAACACTCCGATGATCCTTCCAGTTTCATCGTTGTAAACGGATGCGTTGTACAAAACAGGGGTTTTTGTTCCGTTTTTGTGTTGGATTTCCAGGGAATAATCCTTCACAAATCCTTCTTTGAAAACTTTTTTATACCCTTCATCTGCTTTTTCAGGTTCTGTGAAGTAGTTTGAGAAGTTTGATCCGATTATTTCTTCCTTTAAGTAGCCTGTTGCCTTTTCTGTTGCACTGTTGACATCTGTTACCTTTCCATCTGGGCCTATGGTCACTAGAGGATCTAAACTGGCCTCAATTAAACTTCGGTTGTAGCGACCCGCAAGTTCAAGTTCATTTTCTATTTTTTTACGTTCTGTGATGTCCCTGGCTATGGTTGATATGGCAATTAAATTTCCATAATTGTCAAAAACAGGGGAGAGTGTTATTGAAACATTTATTATGGAACCATCCTTTTTCAATCTGATGGTTTCATAGTGCTGAATTTTTTCGGATTTTTTTATTTTTTCAATTAAACTGGATATCTCATTGCTGAGGTTTATTGGTGCTATTACAGAAATATTTTCTCCAATTACTTCTTCGGCAGAATAACCATAAATCTGTTCTGCTCCTTTATTCCAGCTTAATATGGCACCATCTAGGGATTTGATTATGATAGCATCATCTGTTGACTCCACCACATTGGCCAGTAACTGATTGTTCTTTTCTGCTTGAATTAATTGACTAATATCTCTTGCTGCTGCGAACACTCCGATGATCCTCCCGGTTTCATCGTTGTAAACAGATGCGTTATACAAAACAGGAATTTTTGCTCCATTTTTATGCTGGATTTCAAGTGGATAGTCCTTTACAAATCCTTCTTTGAAAACTTTTTTATACCCTTCATCTGCTTTTTCAGGTTCTGTGAAGTAGTTTGAGAAGTTTGATCCGATTATTTCTTCCTTTAAGTAACCAGTTGCCTTTTCTGTTGCACTGTTGACATCTGTTACCTTTCCATCTGGCCCTATGGTCACCAATGGATCCAAACTGGCCTCAATTAAACTTCGGTTGTAACGACTTGCAAGCTCAAGCTCAGCTTCGGCTTTTTTAAGTTCTGTTATGTCTGTATGTAAAACAATACTCGGATTATTCTTCCCGATATCCTCGTACAACGGTGAATGCTTTGCTATTGTCCAAAGTACTGATCCATCCTTTCTCTTGAATTTGCATTGTATTTCAAAGGTTTCACCATCGAGAATTTTTTTAAGAGATCCTTCCATTTGGGGCAGCTCACTCTCATCAATGAATTTTAGTAGATCGTGGCCAATTAATTCTTCTTTTTTGTATCCAATCATGGCCTCAAAAATCTTATTAACATAAATAAAACCGCCTTCAGGAGCTATAATTGTCAATCCTTCAGGCAAAGTATTTAAAGTATCAGTGTACTGTTTTTCATCACCTTTCAATATATTTTCAATCTTATTCCTATGCATGGCAACATCTAGGGCATATTTAAGATCACGGGATTTGTGGGCTTGGATTATGTATCTGTAGTGGTTTATCTGATTGATTAATCTAATTTCAGAATCTTTAGAATGAGTATTTAAATAAATAATTGGGATGTTTGATTCGTAAATCTTAGAAAATGTGTTAATAGATTCTATTTCTTCTTTTTGGGTTATGTCCATTAAGATAATGTCTGGAATTATTTCTAGAGCTTTCTCTACAGCTTCTCTGGCACTCGATGTAACATATTGAACTTTATAACCAAAGAATTCCAATTTGTTCTTAATATTTGTGGTTTTTGAGTTTTTGTCCACCAACAATAAAATATTTACACCAAACAATATGAACACCCAATTAGATTTTTGTATGAACTCCTTTATTTTATTATTGTGATTCATTTATTCTGATTTTTTATTCATTATCCCTTTTAGCTAATCATACAGATTGGATAAGGTTTAAATAACTATTTAAATTTATTTAACGGTTATATTTGGCTTTTTGTTTTTGAATATAGGTTTAAGTTGTTGAAAGGGCACTGAATGATTCTTTTCGTTCTTTAGATATGAAGAAAAAATATATATGTAATGAATGATTAGTCAGTCATAATAGATGATTAGTCAGTCGACAAATATTTGAGAAAAGGGAGTGGATTAATTATGAAAATCGGAGAGAATGTATATGCTTTAGAATCGACAAAAGGTAGCTATTCATATTTAATAATGGATAAAGAACCAATATTGATAGATACTGGATATCCTGGAAAATTTGAGGATATTTTAGAAGAAATCAATTCTTTAAATTTGGAACTAAAGAGTATAAAACACATACTTTTGACTCACCACGATGTTGATCACGTTGGAAATGCTGCTTTACTGCAAGAGGAAACAGGTGCCACATTATGGGCTTCAAAAGATGATATTCCCTATATATTGGGAGATAAATGCAGGCCCGGTATTAAGAAGTTAGTATCATTTATCTTGAGACCTAAAAAACCTGAAAAAATACAAGTATATCAGAATACTACCATTGGGGATGTTCAGATCATATCAACTCCGGGCCATACACCTGGCCATGTTTCGTTTCTCTACGAAGATATTTTATTTGCAGGAGATCTTGTTGGGAATACCAATGGAAAACTAAAGAAACCTCCAATATTCGGGAATTCCAACACAAAATCTATTGATGAATCCATTATTAAAATGAACGAATATGATTTTAACTGGATATGTCCTGCCCATGGTGAACCTATAGAACTAAAAGATGAGTGGAAACAGTTGTTAAATAATATAAGGAGAAATTGAATGTTTCATCAAAAAAAACACTTATACCGTGGGTATTGATGTAAATGATTGATTTAAATTTAGTTTTACTTCCCTTATTTGGGCTGTTAATAGGCCTTCTTGTATCCATGTTCGGTGGGGGTGGGGGTGGATTGTATGTTCCAGTTTTAATATTGATTTTTGGAGTCACTCCACAAGTTGCAATCGCTACTTCCCTTGCATCTGTTTTACCAACCTCAGTGGTGAGCTCTATAAGCCATTTTCGAGAAGGAAATGTAGATATCCGTACGGGATTAATTCTGGGAATAGGTGGCGTAGTAGGTACATTAGTAGGGGCAGTGATAGCCAATCTAATACCTCCGGTACTTTTAGAAAAGATCATGGGAATATTTACACTTATCATGTTAATTCCTATGTTGAGAAGTTTGGTACAAAGACAACAAAAAATGAAGGAATTAAACGGAGAAAATCAAGAAAAAACTACACTTAAAGGTCCTAAAAGAGCTGTTGCTTCTCTATTTGGAGTTGCATCTGGATTGTTGGCAGGTGTTTTTGGAATAAGTGGAACGCCTCCAATTATTGCAGGACTTTACAGTTTAGGGTTACCAGCGCTTATGGTTGTAGGTACATCTGTCTTTGTGCTTATCTTCAATTCACTTGCTGGAATAGGAGGTTTTTATTTATTAGGCAGGTTAAATCTTACTTTAATCATACTATTAGGTGGCAGTGCTGCGGTAGGTGCTTTTATAGGGCCACTATTGCTTAAAAAAATTAATCCCAATACCTTTGAGAAAATCTATGGACCTGTAATCATGGGAACAATGATTATTTTCGCCTTAGGATTGATAATTGCTTAAAAAATATTTTATAGATCAAACTTATTTTGAATCTAAAAAAGGAAAATATTCTAAAGTTTAAAGATCAAATCAGATACAATTGATCTATGATTGAATAAACCAGTTTAATGTGGTTAGAAAAATGGATGCAAAAGATAAAAAAAACAGAATTCTGGATGCGGCATTGAAGTTATTCAATGATAAAGGGATAGATAACACTTCAACTTCCCTAATTTCTAAGGAAGCCGGTGTTGCAACGGGAACTCTATACATATATTTTGAAACCAAGGTAGATCTCATCACTGAATTAGGTAAATCCATACAGGAAGAAAGTTTGGAAAGTTTTAGGGATCTTATTGGATCTTCAGCTGGGCACAGTTCATTAAAAAAATATTGGCTCGATAAAGTGGAGTGGGGAGTAAATAATCCTGATAAACATAAATTTATGTTACAATTTAAATCATCACCCTACAATAAAAATATCGAACTAAAAATTCCTGATCACGAAGAAAAACTTACAAATTTTATTAAAAATGGAATTGAGGCTAAAGTATTGAAGGATCTATCTCCAAAATATGTTTCAAAGTTTTTTTCAAACCATGTTACATTTACAGTCGAGTATATCATCCATACCAATACTCGAGAAAGGGAAAGATTTTTTGAAACATTTTACGATGGAATAAAACATGAATAAGCTCTTAAAATTTGTTTAAGAATTTAATGGATATTTAAAACTATATTAAATGATTATTTTAATTTTTAAAAAAATTGAGAATTTAATGAAGATTTTCTTGGTTACAAATTGATTAAGAACAAGAAGTAGATAATCAATGCTACTATAACAATCACTACGTTTGTTACCAATCGTTTCAAAAAATTATCTCTAAGATACTTTACATCAACAAAGACTATTAAAGCTACAAATAGCAACACAAAAACTATATTTACTATTATATTTGCCATTAAACACCCCAATTATTATATAATGATCAGTGGAGCACTTCAATGTTTTGTTTTAATATCCATACAACGGGGGGGGTATTGTTAACAACAATTTGACTGGATGTTGATGAATTTGATTATGGAGTGTCTGGTAGTAACTGTTTAAACACTATTTTCAAACAATTTAACCAGAATTTATTCATTAAATTCGTTACTCATGTAAATATCCTTTAAGAAGAAACATATTACAAAACCCAGCAGGTTCATTATTAATGCAGCAATGAATACGTTATGGAGTGCTGTGACTAGTAGTGTTGATGCCATATTTGCTGTGCTATTTTGCAGGTTGTAATTCAGTGTGGTGTTCATAATTGAACCTAGAACTGCTAAACCAATAACACTTCCGAGTTGTTCGAAGTACATCGACGACGAAGTAACTACTCCTAAATCCCGTTTTGAAACCGCATTTTGGACTGCAATCATGAATATTGGCATGGCTAATCCTGCACCTATACCAGTTATGAGTTCGTAGATTATGAGCTCAAGGTTCGTTGTGCTGGGGGTGAGTGTTGATAGTAGGAACATTCCGAGGGCTCCTGTTGCAAAGGAGACGATGGCCAGTTTTTTGTAAGTACCTGTTTTTGAGATTATTTGTCCAGATAAAATTGCAGTCACTATCATGGAAAACATCAGGGGAGTTAGAAACAAGCCTGAAATTTGAGGACCCATTCCCTGAACCAACTGAAGAAAAACAGGTATATAAACTGTTCCTGCTAGGGTTATGGCTCCTAAAAGAAAGACTGAAACAGTTGAAACAGTGAACACAGAATTTTTAAACAGGTATAATGGTAATACTGGTTCTTTGGCCGTTTTCTCAGCATATATAAATCCTGCGAGCATGATCAACGAGACAAGCCATAGTAGCTCCACGTAAATTGGAGCGACAGTACTCTGCTGGCTGAAGGTTAATGCAGCCAGAAACGATGTTAAGGCAACTGTAAAAGTTATTAGGCCATTGTAATCAATTATTTTATCTTTAACAATAACTCCTAATTCAGGAAGGTAGGGAATGATTAAGCTAAGTGTTATTATTCCTATTGGAACATTTACAAAGAATATCCATTGCCATCCAAGGAAATCTGTTATGAATCCTCCGAGTGTAGGGCCGACCACAGTTGAAATACCGCCGGCCACACCAAATAAACCCATATATTTTCCTCGTTGTCTTGGTGGGAACATTTCTGCAATTATTTTCTTTGGCACAGTCACGATGATACCTGCACCCAAACCCTGCAGAGCTCTAAATAGTATGAGTTCGCCCATGTTTTTGGAAAATCCGCATAGAACAGATCCAACTATAAAAACCATCAAGGCAACTATCAATATTTTTTTGCTTCCATAGAAGTCTGTGAGCTTGCCAGAAAGCATGGCAGAAATAATTACAGTTGTGAGGTATATTGTAAAGGGCCAAACATAGTACTTTAAACCACCTAGACTTGCAATAATTTTAGGCATGGCAGTTGTGGTAATTGTACTGTCTATTGCAACAATTAAGAGACTGATAATAAGTCCAGATAATATCAATTTGTAATGTTTTATAAGATTATTTTGAGTGTTTGTAGAGTTCATGGATATTTTCTCCATATCCAGCTCAGTTTCTATGCTGGATTTTTTTAAAGGTAAATTAATAATTTTGTGTTGAAAATTTTTTTTGAGAGCCCTGGCTAACCTTGTATAATATATTTAGAAAAGTTAGCCTAGTTGGCTTAATATTAAACTGTTATCTAAGTTATTTGATTGATTTTTTTAGTTTCTCGAGTCTTTCTATCAAGGATTCTATTGAGTCTTGGTAAGGTGTTATATCCTCTTTATTTGCGTCTTCCATGTATGATACATGCCAGTTTATTGCAGTTAATGAATTTTTTAAGGATATGGGTAGTGGATCTCCATTTTTTTGTGATTGGAAGTGTTCAAATAAATTAGTCGTAACAATATGTCCCTTTTTTGTTAATTCATATCTTCCATCTTCTTTTTTTGTTATTAAACCTTCAGATACCATTTTTTTTAGCATGGGATATATTGATCCTGGTAAGAGTTTTTTTGATTTTATATCTGTTTCTGGATGGGGATGTTTATGGGTGTCATTGTGCCATTGTACCTGCAGATCGTAGTGTGCTTGGACATTGGCCATGATTTCAACACCGTTACTTGGTCCAGTTTCATCTAATACATGAAGTATCCACATCCTCAATTCTCCAACTTGTTTCATTTCATATTCTCCCAGAATTCAAATTCTCTAAAGATATTAATATCAACTTTTTGATATCAATAATTTGATATGAATTACTTATATACCTTTGGATAATCTCAAAAGTTCTTCAATAAAATACCTTAGAATTACCAATTTTAACATAATAGATGAATTCATCTTTCAATCATTTAAAATCAATATATACATACTTTAACCATAAATTAAATCAAAAAATAGGATTATTAGCTGGACATCATTGATAAATTCATTAGGTTTCGGTTGTTTACTTATTCCTCATCAATGTTTTAATAATCATTGCGAACTCGAAAAAAATATCCCACAATTAAAACATAAATTATCTTAGGTTACTATTTGGATAGGGGTGAAAAGTAATGGTTGAAATTAAGTGGAAGCCTGTTTCAATTGGTTTAGTAATTGCCATTGTAATAGGTTTGATCCTTGGAATTTTAACATCTTGGGGAGATTTATTAGGCTATTTAATAGGATCAGCAGTTGTTGCCTACTTGGTAGGTGGGACCTACAAAAATGGAGTGATCTATGGAGCAATCGTTGGTTTGGTTGCTGCAGTGGTTGTCCTAGTAGTAGGTTTAATGGGTTTGAGTGTTGCCTATACCACTAACCTGTTTTTAGTTGGATGGATAGCAATATCAACAGTCATAGTCCTTTCCATAATTATTGGAGCAATTACGGGTGCAATTGGTGGAATAATAGGAATAATAATAAAAAATAGAAGCAACTGATATTCGGGGGCTAATGCGATCTTAGAATTTTTAAGCACGGATTTAAAACACTATGAAATGAAATGACAGAATCATTTTGTTGGTAAACGGGTTTTTACTTAGTTATCTATGGGTATGGTGAAGTAGAAGGTTGAACCTTTTCCAAGTTCTGATTCTGCCCATATTTCCCCACCTTGTTGTTGCACAATTTTTTGTGCTATTGATAGTCCTATTCCTGTTCCATCATATTCTTCACGAGTATGTAGTCTTTAGAATATTGTAAATATTTTATCCAAGTGGTCAGGGGACATCCCAATCCCATTATCTTTGATACTGAATAAATATTGGTTCTTTTCTTTTTTTGCAGATACATGAATTTGTGGGGTATAAAATAAAAAAAGGATTAAATAGGGATGAACTTTCTACTTATATCCATAGAATCACTTAGATATAAATTAAACCAACTAATGTCCTGAAAGATGGAACTAAACGATGTTAAATGTTGTTATTAAACGATATCTTAAATCTTTAATTAAAAAAAGGGTTCATTTAAGAATAGAAATAGAAAAACTAGAATGCCCCACCTCCACCTCCACCAGAGCCTCCACCAGCCCCACCTGCTCCTCCTCCGCCTAATCCTCCAGATCCACCAGTTACATCATGTCCTATTATATAGGCTTGCATTGCTCCATATGCTCCCATGTAGGAGATTAAGGTTGTTCTAAATTGTTTGTATTCACTTGAATTTTGGAAGATGTAGAGTGGAATGTTCAAAAGATCCTCCTCTGGAAATTTTTTCCCAATTAACTTCGTGATATTATCCCCAACACCCAGGGCAGTTCCATAGATGATGTAATTATCAAAGGCCTTCGGATCTTCATAATGTTTTGAATTTTTCATGTATCCCTTGTAAGTCTTCCAGTTGGCTCGGTACTCCTTGCCAATATCAGTCCATTTTACATTGACTTTGGAAGTAATGAAAATGGATAGAATTGAAACTGGAAGCAGTAATATCCCGGAATAGAAAGAGTAAGTACTCCCAGGAATGGGATTGTTGTAGGTCATTGCAATTATGAGAATGGAACCTAGTAGGGTGACGAAGCCATAAATATACATTCCAAGGTTATTTCTCTCGACAAACATGGTCTTTAACCTACCACCTTTGAGTTTTTTATTAACCTGCTTTCTCCAATCCAGGAACTTCTTTTTAAAATGGGCTTTTTCAATGTTGTCACCCATGTTATCCATATGTATGATTCCGTTTTTCTCAAAATTCCTAAGGAAATCTAGAACAGTTTTTTCAAAACTCTTAAGATGCTTAACATCCTGATTTTTATTAATTTTAAGTTTAAGACCTTCCTCTTCGTAATAGTAATGATCCACAATTAGGTACCTTCTTTTTATCAGGTCCATTATGGTTGCAAGGAATCCATCAATTCCAGGATCGCCTATTTGTTTTGAAATTCCGTTCCCACAGATTGCGTTTACAATTGCGGGAGGATCATTTTCTGGCAAATTGCCTGTAGATCTACCCTTAGTTCTGAGTTGGCCTCCCCATGATTGGTATATTATGTAGAATGGGTAGATCAAGCTGATCAGTACTATCAGCGGCAGTATGGTGAATAGAAATTCTTCAAACCATACCATGTTAGCATAATCATGTTGAATATTCTCTATGGCAAGGGCACCATTTTCATTCACCTTTTGACCTTCACCATAACTTGTAAACTGATTTAAGGGAATGGCCATTCTTACTTCATACCAGTTATTCCTTGGTATGTTTGTACTGGTCACCAGAAGATTTGAATTGTTCCATGATGAATTTTCTGTTAGATATGGGGGATTAAACCAATATTTAACTCCATCTTCAGATCTAAGATGTACCACTGTGTTTACACGGCCCACCGGAACTTTCCAACCTTCTCCCCAGACTTTGTACTGAAGTTCTGCAACATCGTTATAAAACTTCACAACGTGAAGCATATCATAACTGTAAACAACATCAATATCCCTGTCCTGAATTGGAATTGTTTTTTCAGGGTCTTCAAACAGATAAACATTCAGTTTTATTTGATTACCAGTATTCTCTGTTGTGTAGTTGTAGTAGGCACCAGTCACGTTAACCCTGATGTTATCGATGTTTTCATAACTTTTAAGGGGTATGTTTCTGTTAACACCATTGTAAGTTCCTGTAAAATGGTAATGGATTATCTCAGTTACATGCAGTGCACCATTATCCCCAACAACCAAATCCATATTTGCCCAGGGTATGGAGTAGTTTCTATCATCCGCATAAACTGAACACACAATTCCAGTTAACATGAGCAAAATAATAATCGCTGTAAATATTATATTTCCCTTGAAATTCACAATTCGGTCTCCAAACTTGTAGATCATCAATAATTTTACTTAAAAAATTTTAATATTCTAAACAGTGTAGATTAAATTACTATAGAAGAGTTGGACCAATTACAAATATAAATACATGGCATAATAGTGCCAATTATTTCATACGATACTTTGGCAAAGTACTGGGCTAATGTTATTAGAACCACATATTTGGATTAACATACAATGTGATTTGGACAAGTTATTTGAGATTTAATTAATTATTAGGTTTGAAATTTTTACGATGTCTGTAAGCAGGTGTGTAGTCAGATTTAAATACATTGATACTAAACCTTTTCATAAATAAAATCTGTTTAATGAATTTTTTGGATAAAATAAAATTTAGAAGGGGGCGGGGGATTATATCGATAATAATGGAATATTTGAATGGTATAAAAGGGTTAAAAACCAGTAAAATAATGTTATTTGCCCTGGTTTTAATTGGTATGGTACTTATTTTTTCAAATGGTATGGGTGATGCTTCGGCAGTTTCAGTTAACGACACCTACAAACCAACCATCAGTGCTGTTGACCCGGCAAACAATGCTGTGGGTATTTCCACATCTAAGACTGTTAAACTAACATTTAGCGAAGCTGTTAAAAAGGGGAATATGTGGATAGAATTTAAAAACAGCAAAGGACAGGCTGTGCAATTCACATCTAACCTGACTGGTAAGACACTCTACATCAAGCCAAAATCTCAATTGGCACATCAAACCAGTTACACAGTAACTCTCCATTCTGGCAGTATTAAAGACCTGGCTGGAAATGGAATTGCATTGTACTCAACAAAATTCACCACCGTAAAAGCAACTAAAACCTATTCTGATGGTCAAATAAAGTTTAATTATCCAGCTACATGGCACTTAGATTCGGATTTAAAAGATGGGGATAAAATTTTGTTCGGCATGAAATATTATGGCACATTATCTCCTCAATTTCAATTGGAAATACAAAAAACTCCTTATGGCATGAGTGACCAGGATATGGAGGCTTCAATGATATATACTGAATATCCAAAGGGTTATACTATTATTTCCAAGCAGTGGTATACTTTAAATGGAAACAGAGTATATGAAGAAGTTTGTACAATCAAACCCGATAAATATTGCCCTGTAACTCTGGAAAACAAGGAAATGACAATTATAAAAAATCACAAAATCTACACATTTGATTTTACAGCACCTCTAAAAACTTTTTCAAACTCAAAAACAGACTTCAACACTATTGCACAGAGCTTCAAGATCCTATAAAAAAACAATAATCTACATTTTCACTTTTTTTAAAATAATCTATTTTTTTTATCTCTTGAATTACTCATTTCCTATTGGCATATTACCTATCAATGATTTATTTTTTTATAAAACTCCAACCAATTCATAGATAAATTTATATAATATAACTTTTAAATGGAAACTTCGGATTCATTAACCTATTCAATCCATGGAAATCCCAAGGATTTCTGAACAAAACTGTAAAAAAAAATCATTGTATTTGTAAAAGAGGGACCTTAAAGAAATGTAGTATGATTTAAAAGTAGAATGGAAATATAACCAATATCAACTATTTAAACCGTAATTCAAAGTATGGGAGTTTTTTTTAAATATTAAAGCATTATCATAGGGTTGCCATGCTTATCAGAGTACTGCTTTGAATTTGCTAAATTAAAATTTAAAGAGAAACAGGGCAAGATCCATTGAAGACTTGCCATTACGAATTTAAAAAAATACATAAATGAAGATTTAGTATTTGATGTGAGGTGATGCAATGAAGATACGCCCTATTATGGGGATATTAATCATATGTTTAATGTTACAGTACAGTATGGGTGGTTTGTGTGCAAACGCAGTATTATTAAACGATTCACAGGGTGTGAATAACAGCGTCACTGTTTCAGAGAATACTACGGCAAACAAGTTAAATGCAACTGCTAAAACTACAGATAACAACACCACAGTTAACAACACAACTTCAAATTATAATAAATACCCCTTGAATTGTCCCAAGTGGGAAGATTACAAAGATAAATATAGTTCACCCATAACGAGCTTCAAACACTACTTGAGCGATCTCGAGGAGTTAGTAAAGAACTTCAAACAGATTGATGATAACAATGTTGCACTCTCTAAGGCTAACTATGAAAATAACACGGGTTACTTCAGTGGAAATCCGGTGAGCGGTGATACAGATTACAGGTACATGCCAACCAGTGAACTGAACGAAGCTTACGGTGCAGCATCCCTTGCAAAATCAAGGATAACCATAGCAAACTCGTTGAGCACGAGTTTACAATCCCTATACACCATAATATCAATTGTTTTAGGAATAGTGTCCGGTATTCTCGGTGTAATAACTGCCATAGCAGGTGCAATCACAGCTGCAAGTGGAGGTGGAGCTTCACCATTTTTAATTGTCTGTATAACCTTCACAGCAATATTGGTGGCCACCACCATAGCCATTGGTACCTGTACTGTTGTCATGACCCTTACCAGTTCAGGTATAAATGAAGAGTCTTCAAAAATTGAAAACCGTCTCGTAATGATGAATGCAGAGTTAATCTACAGGGCTACATTACCTGTAAAATGTACTGAAAATCTAGCCAGTGCAAACGCAACAGTTCTCAACCATACCAATATGACTGACAACTCTTCAACAGTTAATCAAACATTTAACAACACCACAGTTCTCAACACCAGCATCAACATGAGTCTTAATTTGCAAAATTTAACAGTTTCAAATGGAACGAAACAGAACAACACAAACTCTAGCAAAACTAACTCTACAAATGGAACTGTTTCAAAAAATATCATTGGAATTAACGATGTTTCACCTTCAACTGCACCGATACCAGGAAATGTAACTTCCACACGTTCCGGAACATACCTTGATGAGATCTACAACGTTGATTTGTCAGGATTACCACAGGAACCTTCAAAACCACATCCAAAATGGTATCAATTCTGGAAGTGGATTGAATACGGAGCTCAATACGTGGGATGGATCGCTAAAGTAGCAGTCTGGGGAATAAACCACACTGAAACATTCAACATAATAATTGGAATGTCCAACCACATCATAGATGATTCCATGAGTTTGAACGATTAAACCCTATATTTCAACCTTTCTTTCTTTTTTTTTGTAGATAAAATTTGAATTGAACTACTTAATTTTGTTAAGATCCAGTGCTGGAAATTTCAAGAATTGCATATGAAAAGAAATTTATGAAGTTAAAATAAGCCTGATCAACGTTGATTTCCTGTGTTGGATACACCTAAAAAAATTCTTCGAATGGTTTTGAGTACTTAAGTACACCGTTCACACGGCTTAGGGTATCGGGTACCAGTTCATACACCATAAAAACATCTTCAGGTACTTCAAAAGGATGTTCTATCCTGTTTTGCTCTGCAGAAATGAAGCCAAATCTTGGATAGTATCCTGGATGTCCCACCAGTATTATGATGGAATGGCCATGATTTCTACATTCAATAATCCCGTTTTCAACAAGTTTGGATCCAATACCCTGTTTTTGATATTCTGGTAAAACTGCTATGGGGGCGAGTATGAGTGCTGGGAAAGATTCTTCATCATTTTCAATGGTTAATGGGCTGAAAAGTATATGGCCAACCACTTTATCTTCATGAACAGCCACCAATGAAATTGTATCCATAGAACTTCTAAGCTTATCAACTAGGGTGGCTTCAATATCGGTTGGAAATGCTTTGAGATTTATTTCCCGCACTGCTTCGTGATCCTCAATTTTTTCATTACGTATAATCATAAACTAACAACCCTCAAGTGTTTATTATTAATTTATATCCCAGATCATTTATATAGTGGGTTCTTGAGGGTTTATTAGTAAAATTTTAGATCCACAATCCAAATATTCAATGGAATTTTATAACTGAATACGTTGATCATGAGGAATAAACAAGCAGCTTGATTGTTCATAAAATATTTTTTATGAAATAAACAAACAAGTTTAATCCGATTAGGCTATAAATCTATTAATAGTCTTTACAGTGATGTTTAAATTACAACATCAATTTAATGGGATAAATGTTGAACTTATGACATTCAGAATGCTTTGGTCCGGTAATTTATTGAATTTAAAAGAAAAAAATTAAAGAAAGAAGGGAAGTTATTATACGTCCCAATATGCTGTTTTAACCTTTTTTAAGCTGTTTTCTTAGGTCATTCCAGTAGTACCATGTCACAGAGTGTTTGGTGTAAACAATGTCCACATATGGTTTTCCTTCCATTGGTGGGCTGAGTATTCGGATTTTATTTGCGGTGATCTTCTTTAGATCCATCCAATCACTGGCACCATTTCTGTAGTATTTTTTGGTTTTTTTGTTGTAGTTGTAGTAGTATGTATGGATGTAGAAATGGTTTAGAGCATATTTGTACACTTTGTAGGTGGCAGCATCTCCACTTTGACCTCCACCAGGATATTTAACCATAAATTTATCTGTCACTTGTTTATCGGATACATGTGCCGCAGATACAGCAGGTGCGGCTTGAAGTCCAACAACTACCATTGCAAAAAACAAAGTTAAGAAAATTAATTTAGTTTTTATTCATATCCCTCCAATATTTTTTTAACAACCCTAAAAATTTTTTGGTTCTCACAACTAGCAGAAATCCTAACTGACTCTAGAAATCATGGCAGGTGGTTGAATAAAATAAAAATGTTAAACACATACGTGTTTTCAGTGTATAATGATCTATGATGTTTATGTAACTGCTAATTGTTTCAATTAACATTTTATATATATAAACACACCAGTATATAAAATTTTATCATACCTACAGAAGCTGATCAAAACAACTGAAACTTCGTATGAAACCATAATAAAACATATTAAACCTTGAAACAATATTATAATCCGGAGTTTAGAATTATATGTCTGATAATATATTTATTCTGTGTATAAATTTTGGATGTTTTTATCATGTTGGAACCAGAACAGATCAAAGAATTCTTTAAAAATGATAAACTTGCAGCCTACCTTGGAATTGAACTTGTCGATGTCTCTGAGGGGTTTGCAGTTTCAAAGATGGAGATCAAAGAAGAGCACTTAAACGGTATCAACACTGCGCATGGAGGGGCCATATTCACACTAGCAGATTTCACATTTGCTGTGGCAGCCAATACACACGGAACTGTTACAGTGGCAATAAATGGGAATATGTCTTTCATGAAAGCAGCATTTAAAGGTGGAATTTTAACTGCAACAGCCACAGAAGTTTCCATCAATCCCAAACTCGGAACATACACGGTCAACGTCACAGATGATAATGGAGATTTAATAGCCATATTCCAAGGAATGGCCTACAGAAAACGGGATAAAATTAAAATATAAACTTTCATTATCGATAAATTATTTAATTAAGATTTGAATCCAACTATTTTTTTTATGTCCCATGTTCCTGCTTATAATCCCGTCCAGAACCCTTATCTTATGTGGATGACAAATATATTTTTAACATTCCTATGATGAATACCATTTTCTGGGGTGGATAATTTTGAAAAATGATGAAATTATCAGATTTTTAAATGAGGATTTCGTGCGGGAACTCGAAGCTACAATGATATACGTTTACAATTCCTTTGTTATGGAGGAATGCGACCCAAGCCGTGTAACAGAAGCCATATCAGTAGATGAAATGAGGCACATGTGGTGGCTTTCAGATCTCATAACCAAAAGGGGTGGAAAGCCCACAATGGAACATAAGGAACTGGATTTTGGGGGTAAAGATCTCAAAAGTCAGCTCGAGCATCAGATACAACTCGAAACCAATGGCATCAACAGGTACACAGAACAGATCAAAATAATCGATGATGAAGAGGTTGTCGGAGTTTTAAAACACATCTTGGATGAGGAAAAACGGCACAGAAAAGAGTTTAAAACCCGGCTTGAAGGACTTGATTGACGAGAACCTTTTCAAAATAGTTACTCTTTTTAATTCATTTTTTTTTTAATTAGCTTAGTTATCACTTACCATAATTATTTATTTAATTCATAAAATAAGTTCCAATGAATTTTAAAATATAATTATGGGGTAAACCTGTATAAAGCGATAAATAACATATGGCAAAGATTAGCCACTCTTCTTGGACCAATATTGTTAACTCTTTTTGTGAGCATCAAATTCACAGATCCTAATTTTTCCTGGCTGGCCTTTTTATTCTGGATTCATTTACCACTCATAATGATACACGAAACTGAGGAGTACATTCTATCCCCAACAAGATTGAAAAATTTGCCAATTACGATACAGTACTGAGCAAGGATCCACCAGAGGAAAAATTACCATTGTCCCCTGCCTATGGATTATTCGTTAACATATCCATATGTATATGGGCTATTTTGGGAGCATTACTTGTAAACTTCTCACCATGGTAGGTATGGGATTAATATTCTTCCAATTACTCATAAATGGTGTACAGCACACCATAATATTCCAGATAAAAAAAACAGGATACAATCCAGGGTTTCTAACTCCATGGCTGGTTTTAAATCCATTCTGCGTAATAACTATTTTCTATGCCTACTACATCCATGCCTTAAGCTCTCTAGATTGGTTACTTGCAATAATATTGGGAGTTGGTTTTATAGGAGTATTGTTTGCAAAAACCATGAGTAAACGTAAATAATTGCCTTCTTCAATTTTTTTGATTTAAAAATATGATTTAATTTTTTTTAACTTTCTAAAATTATTTTTCCAGTATTTTTAGCATTTTCAAATTTAGGATCTAATTTTAATGCTTTATCATAACATTTTATTGCTTCTTGATGTTTTCTAAGTTTATCAAGCATTACTCCCCTGTTGTGCCATGCTACAGCATCTTTTGAATCAATTTCTAATATTTTATCAAAGCATTTGAGTGCTTCCTGATTAAAATTACGTTTTGAAAGAGCAGCACCTTTATTATTTAAAGCTTTAATATCCATCGGATCTGTTATAAGATCTTTTTCAAAGGATTTTATAACATGTTGATAGAGATCCATCTCCTTAATAATCCCATAAGTTTCATAGATAGTTGTTAAAATGAAGACCATCACAATAATGTATGAATATTTATTGCTTCC
The DNA here is from genome assembly GCF_000191585.1 of Methanobacterium lacus. Taxonomy (NCBI): domain Archaea; kingdom Methanobacteriati; phylum Methanobacteriota; class Methanobacteria; order Methanobacteriales; family Methanobacteriaceae; genus Methanobacterium; species Methanobacterium lacus. The sequence continues at coordinate 1,397,631 of NC_015216.1, read as the reverse complement.
ATGATATTCTGGCGAAGAAGCTTGATTAAGAATTAATGTGGTCACAACAACCAGAATTATTGCTGTTAAAATTAAATAAATCATATAATTATAATATTTCATTTTCAGGAAGATACCAGTCATAATAAGCC
>NC_015216.1:302500-490000 GCF_000191585.1 Methanobacterium lacus | reverse complement strand
TTGTCCAAATTTAATATTCTTGCAATATTAGTTTTCATTCCCCCAGTACATCAAGATTATCTGCAACATGTAGAAATTGTCCAGAAAAACCATGAGGAATACAGATTATTTTATAATAATATTGACCCATGAATAACCTTTGAAATGTTCTAAAAATCGATATAAAAAAAAATTAGAGGTTTCCCCTAATATGCAGCTTCAACAAAAAATAAAACAACTATTTAAGTCTTTCGTTTACAATTAAATGACAAAATATTTTTATACTCCAAATAAATCTACAAAAGGTGATAAATCATGAAGTTTGGTATTGAATTTGTTCCGAATGAACCAATAGACAAGATTGTAAAGCTTGTAAAACTAGCAGAAGATGTAGGATTTGAATACGCATGGATTACAGACCACTACAATAACAAAAACGTGTATGAAACACTAGCATTAATTGCAGAAGGTACTGAAACCATTAAAATGGGTCCTGGTGTAACCAACCCCTACGTAAGAAGCCCAGCAATAACAGCAGCAGCTGTTGCAACTTTAGATGAATTATCCAATGGTAGGGCAACCCTAGGTATCGGACCTGGTGACAAAGCTACCTTTGATGCATTAGGTATTGAATGGACTAAACCAGTAAGTACCATAAAAGATGCAATAACAATGATGAGCACACTCATGGCAGGAGAAAAAACAGAAAGCGGAGCTCAGCTCGGCGGAGTTAAAGCTGTTCAGGAAAAAGTGCCAATTTATATGGGTGCTCAGGGACCTATGATGCTCAAAACCGCAGGAGGTTTCTCCGACGGTGCATTAATTAACGCATCAAACCCAAAAGACTTTGAAGCAGCAGTTCCTCTAATAAAACAAGGAGCTGAAGAAGCAGGCAAATCAATATCTGATGTAGATGTAGCAGCATACACATGTTGTTCCATAGACGACGACGCTGGCAAAGCACTCGGTGCAGCTAAAATAGTCGTTGCATTTATCGCAGCAGGATCACCACCACCTGTATTCGAAAGACACGGACTACCAACCGACACCGGAGCTAAATTCGGTGGAATGCTCGCTAAAGGAGACTTCGGAGGAGCAATCGGAGCAGTAGACGACGCTTTAATGGAAGCATTCTCTGTAGTAGGTACACCAAAAGAGTTCGTTCCAAAGATCGAAGCTCTCGCAGAAATGGGTGTAACTCAGTACGTTGCAGGTTCCCCAATAGGACCAAACAAAGAGAAATCCATAAAATTACTCGGAGAAGTTATAGACAGTTTCTAAACTCTCTCTTTTTCTTTTATTTTTTAATAAATTTGTAAATTGCATAAAAAAACTAGTTTTAAAGTAGTTTAATCATTGAATGAGTCCAGAATTTGGTGATAAAGTATCTACAGTTCCATTCAAATTTAACTTCTAGTGGATATTGGTTGAACCACCTATTTTATTCCGCATTCAATGCATATTTTTTCTAATGTTTTCAATTAATTTATATATTAGTTATGAATATATATTCATTCATGGTCCGACCTCAAGTGTTTAGAAAGATCTCGAAAAATCCAGAAGTACGATGTTTCAAACCAGATGGTGAAAATTTAGAAGAGTTAGAACCTATTCAAATTTCATTAGATGAATTTGAAGCCATTAGGTTGAGAGATTACCATGATATAAAACAGGTTAAGGCTGCAAGCATCATGGAAATTTCTCAACCCACCTTCCATCGAATCCTTTCATCAGCGCGGAAAAAAATTTCCAAAGCTCTGATTGAAGGTAATCCTATAATAATTGTGGGGGACGGTTTTATAACAGATAAAAAAAGGTACAAATGCAATGATTGTGGATTTGAGTGGTTGAGTAATGAAAAAAATTATGATAAATGTCTCGAATGTCAATCTGAAAATATTGTGAAAACAGATGAAGAAGATATGCTGATCAAAATTGATCCTGATATCCTTGAGAGAAGATCATACGGTGGAAAGGGATTGGGCGCAGGTCCTCCTAAGGTATGTAAATGCCCTAAATGTGGCTATGAACATCCGAAAACACGGACCATACCATGTAGAAATACCAAATGTCCCGTGTGTGAAACACCACTATGTGGATCTAACGATTAAATAATAATGTTAAGCTTGAATTTATCTAAAATCGGTGAGTAAATGTCTTTTATAGAAATTAGGAATGTTACAAAAACATTTGACGGAACAAATGTGTTAAACAACATCAACGTAAATGTGGATGAAGGAACTGTTTTAGGAATACTTGGTAGGAGCGGATGTGGAAAATCAGCCCTCCTCAATATGTTAAGGGGAATGAAGGAGTACAAGCCGGATAAAGGAACGGTAATTTACAATGTGGCTTTCTGTCCCAAGTGTTTCAGGGTAGAACCTCCATCATTCAATGGGAAAAAATGTGATTGTGGAGAAAATTTCGAACCCAAATCCATAGACTTCTGGAATTCAAACAGACGAGACTTTGCAGCTGTTAAAAAAAGAATCGCTATCATGCTGCAGAGAACCTTTGCACTCTACGAAGATGATACTGTTATTGATAACGTAATGAAGTCCATCACAGGACACAGCGAGGAAGATACTCTGCAGATGGCAATAGAACTCATTGAGCAGGCTCAGATGACCCATAGAATCACCCATATAGCCAGAGATTTGAGTGGTGGAGAAAAACAGCGAGTGGTGTTAGCTAGACAAATGGCAAAAGAACCAATGCTTTTCCTTGCTGACGAACCAACAGGAACTCTCGACCCTAAAACTGCGGAACAGATCCACCAGGCAATAATCAACGGTATTAAAGCTAAAGGCATAACCATGGTTATAACTTCACACTGGCCAGAGGTAATGCAGCAGCTTTCTGATTACGCTATTTGGTTGGATAAAGGGGAAATAATCGAAGAGGGAAATCCTGAAACTGTGATCAAAAGTTTTATGGACAAAGTACCTCTTCCAGAGAAGAAGGTGGAGTTCACTGTTGGCGGACCCATTGTTGAAATGAAGGATGTTAAGAAACACTACTACTCCATTGAAAGGGGTGTTGTAAAGGCGGTGGATGGCGTTGATTTAACTGTTAACGAAGCAGAGATCTATGGTGTGGTGGGATTATCAGGTGCTGGAAAAACAACACTTTCAAGGATACTCTACGGTTTAACTGATCCAAGCAGTGGAAATATAGATGTGAAGTTAGGTGAAAACTGGATCGACATGACAAAAAAGGGCCCACATGCGCGGGGTCGTGTTACACCATACCTAGGGATTTTACACCAAGAATACAGTTTGTATCCTCATCAAAATGTCTTGGGAAACCTTTCAGATGCCATAAGCCTGGAGTTGCCTGCAGAATTTGCTAAGATGAAAGCTGTGTACGTGCTTAAAGCTGTGGGTTTTGATGAAGAGTATGCAGCAAGAATTTTAACCAAGTATCCAGATGAACTGAGTGGAGGAGAACGTCATAGGGTTGCATTGGCCCAGGTACTCATAAAAGAACCTAAAATAATAATTTTAGACGAACCAACAGGTACTATGGACCCTATAACCAGGATCCAAGTGACAGATTCCATTATAAGTGCCCGGGATGAAATGAATCAAACATTCATCATTATCAGCCACGACATGGAATTCGTTTTAGATGTGTGTGATCGAGCCTCAATAATGCGTGGCGGAAAGATCCTTAAAACAGGACTACCCAAGGAAATTGTTGAGTACTTAACAGTTTCTGAAAAGGAAGGAATGCTTAAAAACTAATTATATTGGCAGTAATGAAAAAAAGATCGTGATTAAATGTACAAAATTTATATAGCCATCCTCTGCATATTGATCGTAGCTGCAATACTATATCTGAATCCCGAAAAGAATTTTTAGTCCAAAATCAAATTTAATTTAAGTATTCAAAATTAATGGTGAAGATAATGACACGAAATCCCAATCATGAGCTTTACAAGCTCATCACCATATCATCACTACTTATCATATCCTGTTTATTGACCTACTACTTCCATTTTGTGATTGGTGAGGGTGTGATCTTCACACATTTCTTCTATTTTCCAATTATATTAGCTGCACTTTGGTGGCAAAAAAAAGGACTCATCGTACCCATATTTCTTACTTTGATGTTACTCGTGAGTTACTACCTTTCTCCAAATTTAAGCTATCCATTGTACGAAGACATATATCGTTCCATAATCTTCCTGTCTATAGGGATTGTGGTTGCTATTCTAAGTGATGTTATCAATAAAAAGGACAAAGAACTCAGTGCCAGCGAAGAAAAATTTCGTTCAGTTGCAAATTCTGCAGTTGACGGCATAATAACAACCAACCAAAATGGGGACATAGTTCTGATGAACCCTAGTTTGAAAAGAATTTTTGGGTACGATCTCGATGAAATTAAAGGACGAAACGTCACCATGCTCATGCCTGAAAGATATAAAAAGGATTTTGAAACAAAACTCCAAAATTTCAATTCAACAGGAACCCATGAGTTAGATGGAAAAACCTTTGAAAGTATTGGTCTTAAAAAAAATGGGGAAGAATTCCCATTTGAAATATCTGTGGCAACTTGGGGCTACAAAACTGGTCCGTACACAACATCCATAATTCGGGATGTGGCTGATCGTAAACTCACAGAACATCAACTGCAAAAATCCATTAAAGAAAAGGAAATGCTTCTAAAAGAAATTCATCACAGGGTAAAAAATAACCTCATGATAATATCCAGCTTATTAAGCCTTCAATCAAGGTATATTAAAGATGAAAACTCAAAAACAATCTTCATAGAAAGTCAAAATCGTGCCAGATCAATGGCCCTGATCCATGAACGCCTGTACCAATCCACAGATCTTAAAAATATAGACTTTGGAGATTACATCCAAACACTTGCTGCGGACCTTTACGATACCTATGTGGTGGACAAGAACCTGATAAAAATGAATATTGAAACAGATGAACTAAATCTGGATATTGATACATCCATTCCACTGGGCCTCATCCTAAATGAACTCGTAACAAACAGTCTGAAACATGCATTTTCTCAGGGAGATAAAGGAACTATCGACATAAAATTCAAAAAACAAACGGATAAATACTGTTTAGAAGTGAAAGACAATGGTAAAGGCTTTCCTAATGATATTGACTACAAAAATGCAGATTCATTAGGACTAAGTTTAATAACCAGTTTATCAGAACAGATCGATGCAGATTTAGAGTACATTGGTTCTCCTGGCACATCATTTAAGATAAGTTTCAATGAAAAGAAATTTCAATGAAACTCGATTCCAAAATCATGCCTAAACTCCTTTTAAAAAATCTTACTCGAGTTTGAACTGTTTAATAAAAAATTGACCTTTATTAATGAACATCTTAATCCCAGATTACAGTATACTATTTTTAACTCCATACTTGGAGGATATTTCTGAAAATCGTTTTGAGAGTTCGAAACTGTATTTTTTCGGGGGTGCAAATGACTTCTGAAACAGTATTTCATATTCTTTTACAAGATCAGGGTTATGTTCCCTTAAGAAATCCAAGTAAAGTGTCTTACAATCACTATTGCCAGAACCATACAATGTTAAACCAGAATATAAAACATAATGTGCACCATAAAATTTTGCTGTTTTAACCATTGATTTAATCGCTTCATCAGAATCAGATAAGAATGGAAGTATGGGCATATTTATGATCCCTGTTTTAAAACCCGCATCACTGAACTCTTTCATGGTTTCTAACCGTTCCAGTGGACTTGGTGCTCCAGGTTCAATGATTTCTGCCAATTCTTCGTCTAAGGTAGAAAATGAGAAGGACACTATGACTCCATTCTTTAATTTATCAACTAAATCATCAGGAACCATTGCAACATCCCGGATATCCTTGATAATATCCAGATCCCTGATTATCTGTTTTGATTTAGTTAGGATGTGGGTTGGAAATTTGTATCGTTTAATTATTCCAAGTACTTCCCGGGTTAAATTTAAGTCTTTTTCAACTGTAGAATAGGGATCTGCAGCAGATCCAAATAATATTATATCCCTTTCATTTCGCCTGATGCAGTTTTTTAACTGTTTTTTTAGCACGGGAACTGCATTTAATTTGGCAGAAACTACAGATCCATGGTCTCCACCATATTTACTTCCACGTGTGTAGCAGTATATGCAAGCCATTGAACAGCCAGCATAAGTGTTCAAAGTATATCTACCTAAAAACCAATCATCACGTTTTTTACTGTTATTAAGAATCGTTTTGACAGTTATTTTATTTACCAAATCAATCCCCCTAAAACATGTTGAAAAAATATTAAATTTTTAAGCAATGATCCATGAAAGTAACAGTTACTAAAAAAACTGGGAGTATCTCAATCATGTGCTTCATAATATTGGGTTCTGCACTTATTCATTGAATTTACTGATATTTACTAATAAATACTTCGAGTACCCATTAAATAATTCCACATATACTAATCTGCTCCCCCATGTATGATAGTAAATAATGAAGGATCATGCTTTTTTTACTACTATATTTGTCAGGTGTTGTGGTGACTCCATGATTTATGTGGGCACGGTAAAAACCAATTTATGTTATCATCTATAGAGTAGATTACATCTAAGAAATTTTAGTTTGTAAATAGTTTAAGGAGATTGTTAATGTATCATTTGACATCCAAATTGGTGATCTACAAAAATATCAACGAAGACAGTATACTGTTTAGATTGGCTGCCATCTGCCAACAGCTTGATAATGGCAATTATGTGAGGGAAGATCTAATTTCAGATATTTATATTGAAATCAATCGTCTGCTGGATCTTTCGACACAGTACGGCTTTGATAAAAATCTTTGGCATAATTATCTGGCCTTTATTTTAGCCATGGCTCAAAACCCATTCACAATTGTTTCAGAAAAGGTTGGAACCAACACTGGCACAGTAAACAAATTTGTAAAGAACGATTACAAAATATTCAAACAATTGTTTGACTATGACTTTTCTAAATTAGAAAATGAACTGGGAATTGATTGTTTTTCCATTATCACAGATTATGATGCTGTTGTGAAAAGTGAACAGATCTTCAACAAAAATGTGAGTGAAAAGGTTCAACAGCTTAGTAACTCTATTGAACAAGCAAAGGATGAAAAAGAACTGTACAAAATAGTTACAGATTTCTACAAGTTGCATGGTGTTGGAGATATTGGACTAAATAAAGCATTTCGAGTTTCAACTGATGGCAATTCAAGCATACTTTGCCCCATCACAACAACCAGCGACATAAAATTAGAAGATCTGGTGGGTTATGAATCTCAAAAGAAAGAACTGTTACAAAATACAGAAGCCTTTGTTATTGGGAGAAAAGCAAACAATGTACTTCTCTACGGCGATGCTGGAACCGGCAAATCTGCAAGTATCAAAGCAGTTCTGAATCAGTACTACGATCAGGGCCTCAGAATGATCGAAGTCTACAAACATGAATTCAAAGAACTACCAAAGATAATTGATGTTATAAAAAATAGAAATTACCGTTTCATAATTTACATGGATGATTTATCATTTGAAGAGTTTGAAATTGAGTATAAATATTTAAAAGCTGTTATCGAGGGTGGTTTAGAATCAAAACCTGAAAATGTACTTATCTATGCAACATCTAACAGGCGTCATCTAATCCGGGAAACATGGAGTGATCGTTCGGATATGTCTGAAGATGAACTCCATCGTTCAGACACCGTTAATGAAAAAGTATCGCTTGCAGAAAGATTCGGTGTGAAAATTGGATATTACAATCCCCAGAGGAAAGACTTCTTCAACATTGTCACAACCCTTGCAAGACGACATCCTGAAATCAAACTAACAGATGAAGAATTGGAATCACTGGCAAATAAATGGGAAATACGGCACGGTGGAATGTCCGGGCGTACGGCACAGCAGTTCATTGATTCATTACTCGGAACTGTTGGTAACCCAGATGATTGATATAAAATCATTCCAAATTTCTTTTTAAAATTAAATTGTCCGTATATCACTGAAAAATCTTCATTTTCTTTATTTTACTCATCCGTAAAACAGCAATACTGGATTTTTAACTTTTTTTTAGAGAATTTACTTGATTTCTCCATGATATTTTATTTCATACACAGTTCTTATCAATCCAATGTACCTATATTAATTAGTGATAAATGATAATATTAAGAAATTTATTTAGAATTATATGAATCATGATCATTAATCAATGGGCAAGGGTTTTAAATGGAAATAGAAAATTTAACCAAAGATATTAGAGAGAATGCAATCGCAAAAATGGAAAAAAGATCGGCCAAAGAATTGGCTGCAAGTTGGTCCGGAGAAGATATTCTCTATTCCGGAAAAGGAAATGCAATTTACATGGTTTTACCTACATCAGGTTGTGCCTGGGCAGTTTCAGAATCTGGCGGATGTAGTATGTGCAGCTATGTTGCGGACTCTCCATTGGAAGACGTGCCTTCAGAAGAACTTATAGACATATTCAAGGATCGTTTTTCCAGATTTGATATTACAGAAAAAACTGCTGTTAAAATATTTGTTTCGGGCAGTTTTCTTAACCCCGTGGAAATCCCACCGAGCGTCAGGAATGAAATACTTGGAATTCTTAAAAATGAAGAGTTGGTGGAAGAAGTTGTTGTTGAATCCAGACCTGAATTTATCACTGAAACTGTGTTGAAGGAGTGTTGTGAAGCCCTGGGAGACAAAATATTTGAGATTGGAATTGGACTTGAAACTTCCAACGATTACACCCGGGAAAAAAAGATAAACAAAGGTTTTACCAGGGAAGACTTTGAAAAAGCTGTTGAAGCCATCAAAAACTCAGAATTGAAGTGTGATGTTCGTGCAAAGGCCTATCTCTTTGTAAAACCCATATTAACTTCAGAAAAAGACGCAATTGAAGAAGCTATAAGCTCGGCATTTTACGCAGAATCTGCGGGTGCAAGCAGAATCTCATTTTGTCCAGCTACAATCCATAAAGACACCCTAATGGAATTACTATGGAAAAAAGGTTCCTATCAACCTCCATGGATATGGAGTGTGATGGAAATTATTCAAAGAGTCAGAAGTGAGGTAAAAATACCCATTATTATGGATACCGCAGGTTTTGGAAGCAGTAGAGGACCTTACAACTGTAAAAAATGTAACTCTAAATTAAAGGCCATGATCATAGAATCAAACCTCAATCAAAGTTTGCCAGAAACCATTGAATGCGAGTGCAAATCAAAATGGCAGGCAGAAGTAGATTACTCAAACATCACGAGATCAACAACCAGAATTTCTCGAAAAAAGTAAAAAAAATAGGTTTTAAGTCAACCACAAATTTATAGGAACAATCTTAATGAATGAAAAACACGCAGGAAATAACATCTCATCAGATGGACTTTTAGATTTCCTGACAGAACTTGGTAAAGCATTAACTGCTTCAGGAATATCGGTTGTGGACATTACAGCCATTCTGGAAAGAATAGCAGATGCTTATGGGGAAGAAGCTGAAATTCTGATATTTCCAACCATGATTCTGATTAAGATAGGTGAACATGAATCAGCACCATTAAATGCTGCAAACCAAAAACCAGGAATATTACCATTGAATCAAGTTTCTGAAATATATGACCTTGTTTACAAGGTAGAAAAGGCCCAAATCTCACCTAAAGAAGCAAAAAAATGTTTAAGACAAATTTTAGCTGAAAAACATTGCTTTGGACCTGTGGGCATACTAATTGGATATATTCTTTTTTCCATTGGCATAGGAATGCTGTTACAGCCCACTCCAGAACAATTAATTGTTTCTGGATTTTTAGGGGCCATTATAGGAATACTATTAATTCTGAGCAGGGGACGGAATCGTTTCATGTTAATATTGCCAGTAATTGCGGCATTTATTGTTTCTACGATATTTCTTTGGTCCTTAAAAGCTGGTTTGATTGCAGGTTCTGTTACCATGTTATTACCAGCCCTGGCTTACTTCCTTCCAGGTGCAACACTCACAACAGGAATGTTTGAACTGGCCTATGGGGAAATAATATCCGGGTCAAGCAGGGTTATCTACGGCACTGCAATTTTGTTATTAATTCTGTTTGGAGTGCTGATAGGTATTCAAATCACAGGGTTTCAAGAACCGAAATTCTTTGTAACCAACACTGCAAATGCCCTTGGATGGTGGGCTCCCTACTTGGGAGTTTTCATGTTTACAATAGGAATGTATCTCTTTATGTCCATAAAAAATAAGGATTTGCCATGGGTTTTACTGATTGTTTACGTGGCTTTCTTTGGTCAAATTATAGGAAACCATTTATTAGGAAGTTTATTCGGAGCATTTTTAGGTTCATTGTTAATGGCAATTAGCGGTACGATAGTTGAAAGACAAGAACATAGAACTCCAAGTTTCATCTCCATCATGCCTGCATTTTGGATACTTGTTCCAGGAGCTCTGAGCTTTCTGAGTTTGGCTACATTGTTTAATCAAAACTATTTAACTGCCTTGAATTATTCTGTGGATGTTGCAATGACAATAGTAGCAATTTCTTTGGGTCTGTTAATTGGTGCCGTTGCAACAGAACCCATCAAAGGAAAAATTATTAAAAATAGTTGAAATCTACTTGGATGATCAAACATCTATATCTTGATAAAAATTTATAGATTAAATTGGATCTTAGTTTCATGAAATTTAGATAGAAACATGGAGTTCCATGCTTGAAATTTAGGATCCCTTCTTAAATATTCATATTTCAATATTAATGTACAATTAATAACTTTTATGTGATAAAAAATGATTGGTATTAGCGCAGATTTTGATCCAGTACATTTAGGCCATGTTAAACTAATTGACAAGGCCCGTGAACTTGCAGATAAAAAAAATGAAGATGTGGTTATCTATCTAAACAAGGGGTTCAGTGCAAATCATGCTCCTTTCTTTGTGAGTTACGATGCCAGAAGACGAATGGCTCTTGAAGCTGGTGCAGATGAGGTAATACCTATTGAAGGGCTTCACCACAGATTGACACTTGCATACACCGTTCCAATAAGAATAGCCATGATGATTGAAGATGGTGTTGTGGACTACGTAGATGCAGCAGACGTATCTACCTCTAAAATCAAGAAATATGCCTCGGGTTTTGCAAGTAAAGGAATTTTCAGTGGTATTCCTAGAACTCTGCCCAACAGAAACGTGATCAGATGGTTTGCTGTAAACGAATTTCTTAAGAAGAAGTACGGGAAAAATTTGAAATTTCACATCATCCCAGAACACAAGATCAAGGGTGACAAAATTTCTGGAAGGATGATACGAAGGGAAATTCTTGAAAACAATATGAAGATTCCAGAGGAAGTGCAGAAACTTCTCCCAGATTCAACTGTAAGGATCCTGGAAAAAGAAATCAAAAAGGGAACCATCCCTGGAAAAAGAAACATCAGAGATTTAACTAAACGTTTAAACACCTTTTCCAGAGCAAATTTGAATAATATTGCACATATGAATGCTGATGCTGTGAATTCAATTGTTGCAGGAAGAAGTTATCAGAATGAAGATAAAATATGGGCATCATTTAGAATGGCAGGTTACGGTCCTGTGCTGACTAGGTTAGCTGCAAGTGCCGTTGAAATGAATGTAACAAGGGAAGAAGTTTATGATCTTATAAAAAACTACGAAGATAAAGGCATCATCCCCCCAGATATGACTGTTGATCAAGTTATTCAAAGGGCATGGTACGTGTCATCAATGTCGAGTAAAGGATATTCTGCTTCTGAGGCCCATAATAAATTTAGAAGTGGAGTTAAATCTACTCTGAAACGTGTGAAATTTTTTGATGCAGGAATGCACCTCAGGAGTTTTGAAACAGAATCTCTTAAACAAGATATGGACGCCCTTTTCTACGTGGATAAAAATGATAGGCTCTGCTGTGAAATTCGGGCTGAGGATCGTAAAATAAAAAGTCCTTTAAGACTTCCAGCCCACCATGTTACCTACCTCAGACTTTTGATTGACTCCCATTTCATCCCAATCACTGGAAAGCTGATAGAAAAACCAGAAGGATGGAGGGTTAGAATATCAGTTGGAGATTAACATCTCTATTTCTTTTTAAATCCCCCATTCTATTTGTAGGGTGTCACTAAATAGGTGAGAATTCCCCGGCTTAGTGTATAATTTAATTACTGGCTTCTCCAGGAGATTTATTATTTTTATAACTTTTTATCAGTCCCCTAATGTATCTTAATGCCCATAGATATCCTATTAAACATCCTATGGCACCTCCTAATACTATTCCCCACCATATTCCATGCACTCCAAAGTTCAGCACCATACCAAACAAGTATGAGAATAGCAGTATGAATATTAGTTCTCTTAGAGCTGTAAGTATAAGGGATGTGAGGCCTTTGCCCATTCCCTGGAATACTGAGCTTGCTGATATACCCAGAGGTACTGTTATTAAAAACAAACACATCACTTGTAGAAATGATGCTATTGAAGGGGCCAAAAATGAACTCTGGGCAGAGTATGAAAATATGGTTGCAATGCTCGATGCAAATATGAAGATTCCCAGGGATAGTACTGTTGCTATTGCTACGGCGAGTTTTACTGAGTAGTTCAGTGCTGTTAATATGTGGTTGTATCTTCTAGCACCGTAAGCCGCCCCTGCCACCGTTATTGCTGCAGTACCTATTCCTATTGGAGGTATCATAGCTATCATCACAACTCTCCATCCTGCGGTGTAAACTGCCACGGCTTCTGTTCCCCCTGCAAAGACCAGCATCGTGTTGACAAAAATTCCTAGTAAAGACATGACAAAAAATTCTGCACTTGCCGGTATTCCCACTGATAGAATATTTTTTACAACCTTCCAACTGGCAGTGAAATCTTTTTTGGACAACGATACGTAAGTATCCTTTTTTAAGAGAAGCCAGTACATTATGATGGCTGATGATATGGCTGATGATATCACAGTTGCCCATGCTGCTCCAGCAACTCCAAGTCCGAAGTAGTAGATGAAGATGGGATCCAGTACAATGTTCAATGTTGCTGTTGCCATCATTGCATACATGGGCCTTTTTACATCCCCTTCTGCCCTGAGTACTCCGGATGCAACGTTTGCAAGTATCATAAATATCAACCCACCAAACACTATTTCTCCATACTGCATTGCCAGATCAAAGGCAGGACCCACACCCATTATCCTTAGAATGATTGGGAGTACTAGTAGGAGAAGTAGTGTGAGGAGTAATGATACTGCGAAGGCTAGAATTAATGAATGTATGGCTGCATTGTCTGATCCTCTCTTGTTATCAGCCCCTATACATCTTGAAATTAATGAATTGGCACCGGCACCAAGACCATTGCCCAAACCAACAACCATCATAAAAAGCGGTGAAACAAAACCCAGCGCAGCCAGGGCATTGGGTCCTAAACCCGCAACCCATATACTATCAGCTAGGTTGTAAGCCATCATAAGTAACATGGAAAGTATCATTGGAACAGAAAGAGTCCTTATCGCCCTTTTAGGATCTCCTGTTATCATTTCTACCCTTTTATCTACTCCGGATTTTGAAGATTCCATGTTTGTATCACTCTTATTCATCAGATTAATTCTCCATTTTTAACTTTTCCAATTTTAAATTCTAAATTTTTAAGCAACTTCCTATAAGATTTTGTAAAATTTGTTTTAGATACATTTGAAACCAGAATAAAAATATTTCAATTATTTCTTACCTTCTCTTCATCATCAATTCACATATCACGCTCTTTTGCCAAATAGATAGCTTCAAATGATAATGTGAATGTGGATATTGAGTTAACAACATTAATTAGTTTCAGTTCCATGATCAGGAAATGATGGTCCAGATCAGAAATGTATACCATTCAAACTATAACCCTAAAAAAGCCAGTTAATTTGTTAAATCTGGAATTTAAGGAGTTTTGGGAAATATTTTTCGCTGGAACTTTCCATCAACTGTCCTTTGAAAATGAGTTAATTGGAACTATTAATCTCTACTTTCGACTTCAGGACATGACCAATCTTTACAAAAGCTCATAACCATTTTTCCACCGTCAGTGTTGATGTATATTCTCCAACAATTGTTATCATATGGTTTAAACTTTATATCAAGGACTTTTTTACCAACAAGTTCATTTAGGGCTTCATTACACTCTTGAGCATGTTCTTCAAACTTCATGGAAATCCTCCAAATTTATGAATTAATTATTACTTTAGTTGTTCAGTGAATTAAATTTATATGTGCATCCTTTCCAAACTCATGAAAATCACAATATTCATTCTCCGTTTAATAGTTTGTATACCTCAGTATAATTCTCTGGTCGTTTAGATGGTTTTTGTATGGTTTCAGAAAGGTTTTTAAAAAATTTTGAGGTTGCTTGTGCCATGATGGGATTTTGGTGTTCAGATAAAAATTCAACTATTTCATCCATCTCTTCTGCACGACGTTTTGCATGGAACGATGCTGAAACTATTCTTGAATTTGCAGATTCAATGAAATCTCCAGTTTCAGTTTCTGAGATGCATTCTAAAACCTCTTCATTTATTCCTAACTTGTATGCATGGTACAAAGATTCATACAGGAGTGCTGAAACTCCCTTGGTATAAGCACTTCTTAGGAGTTTGATTGTTGAAGCATCACCAGCTTCTTGACCTACCGAAGTAATATTCATGCCATGCTGATTTAAATTTAGAATTTCCTCTGCTGATGTACCCGATGCAATAATTTTAACTTTCAATCCATTCCTTTTAACAGATCCGATTATTGCTGCATCAACTGTTCTTCCATTTTTTATTTTACTAAGAGCTGTTTTAACAGTGCTGGGAGATATATTGTTAATATCAACATATATACCATTAGAATGGTTACCTACCGTTTTTGCGACTTCAACTGCCATTGAAGGTACAACTGACGAGAATAGTATGTCTGATTTTTCTGCAAGTTCCCTGTGGGTGTTGCACAATTTCACACCGGAATTAACCGCATTTTCCACAGTTCTAGAACTTCTACCATTTAAGCAGGTGTACACATCCAAACCATTTTCTTTAAGTCCCGATGAAAAGGTTGTTGCCACCTCTCCAAATCCCAGAAATCCAATTTTCATAGTATCACCTTAGTATCCCTTCATCTAAGTTGGTCAAATTATTAATATTATTCTTTAAAGGTAACCAGTTAATAAGTAGATCCCTGCAATGATTATCATTGCGCCTGAAACCATTCTAATTGTATTGTAATGTTTCATCAGACCCTCAATATTTATCCTAGATATTAATAGGGCCAGGATAAAAATTGAAAAACTGAATCCTAATGAGTATATTATCATGTTTGAAACACTGTAAAACCAGTTACCGGTTGATGCGCTGTAGGCTGCAACAGCAACTATGTAGGGGCCATAACATGGAGACCATGCTACACATGTCAAAATACCTGCAATAAACGATTCAAATCGTTGGTTTTCATGTTTCAGTCTGTACGAAAAGTTGAATATGTTTTTGTTCAACATGAAAATTATTCCCATTAAAATAATCAAGATGGCAGCTGCCATCCTGAAATAAAGGAGGTAATGGGCTATTGCAAGGGTGAAAATCCCAGTTAAAAGAGTTAACACTGCAAATACTAGGAAGAATCCTGAAGTGAAAGTTAAGATTTCATTGTAATCCCTTTTTAAAAGTGAATGACCCACAACAATTGGAATAAGCGGAATTACACAGGGAGATATCACAGAAAGAATCCCTGCACTAAACGATGCTACATAACCAAGAACCATGATTCACCTAGAGTATGTTTAACAAATCAGAGGGTGTTTGATAACCTTCCACTCGTTTAATTTCATTACCATTTGAATCCATTATTACGAGGGTGGGCAGTCCATAGACACTGTACTTCGATGCTAGATCAGGATTTTGATCAACGTTCACCTTCACTGCCACGTACTTCTGTGCCATTACCGCCTCCACCTTCCCATTTGGGTAGGTTTTTTCATCAAGTTGTTTGCAGTATCCACACCAGTCAGCATAAAAATCCACGAATATGAGTTTGTTCGATTTCTGCGCCGTGTTAATTGCAGAGTCCAAATTATAATTCCATTGAATTGCTTGTGGATTATCTTGGTTGGAGTTCTGTGTTTTAGATGTTTTTTCCAGATTTGTTACTGCAAATATTATTAAAACTCCAACTACCACAATTGCCAGGATTATTAACATCTTCTGATTAAAAGTTGGCATGAAATACCTGCTCCTTTACTCAATTCTATCCCCATTTGTATTATTTTACAAGTGCGTGTTTTATTTAAGAATAGATGAAGTTTGAAATAAATTTAACTTTCAAGGTTTAAATTCAATTGAACATGTTATTTTTCATTTTTTGGGATTCAGTTTAAGTACGATGTTGTCCCCGACTTCCACACCTATATCCCTTGCTACAGGTTTACATTTAGCATTTAACAGGCAAAACACGGGTTTATCTTTGAGATCCATTTCACCTAAACCTTCGTAGTTTCCAAGTCCCTTTGCAACTATCAGGTCTGCTTCCATGAACTTTGCCATGAATTCAGGTGATACATCTCCACTAATGATACCAATAGAATCTGTTCCTGTTGTTGTGAGCTTTGAAACTTCATTTAAACCTATTTTGAGTGCATCTTCCATGCATGCATCGTTTAGTATTGGTTCTTCCTTGAGTGCTACCGTGATATCAACATCGTAGTCTGCCAATTTTTTTATTAACATCTTGTCCATTACAATTTCACCGATGTTGTCTGCTAGGTAGAGAACAGTTTTTGCAGTTTCAAGTTCAGTTTCAAGTTCAGTTGAATCGTCAACTGCAGGTTCTTTTTGCATGGTTGTGACTATCAAAGATTCCATGTCTGTATCCAATCCTAATGCCCCGAAATCAATCACGTTACCTGCAATTGCAACTTTAAGATAATTCTTTAGGCTAGAATCATCTTCAATTAGTTTTTCAACCATTGGTATATATTGACAAGCTATATCGTTAGATATTTCTCTTTCTTTTCTGTAGGGATCGTTGTTGCCTGTTTTGTCTTTGATGGTTCTATGAATTTGAGTTCCTATGACGTTGGAAACTCCTCCCCTTCTGAAGTTTTCTGAAACAATTTTTACCAATTCTTCGGTTATATCCATCTTCAATTCTTCATCATCAGTTGCAAGGTCTAAAGCTTCTCTTGACTGTCTTAAAAAACAGGCGGCACATTCGTAGTGTACTTTCATTATTATTCTCCATTGGGTAACTAATTCCCACAATTTTTGGTTTGAGGATTTGTATTATTTTATTCCTTTTTTCGTTAAACTTTTGTTGGTATGTGTGTGAGGCAGAGTATGAAAACCACCAGCATAACCACTGCCAGAACCTTTCTTCTGAAGGTCAGGTCATCTACATCATCCAGTGCTCCGGGATGTCTTCTGTTCACATAGAGTATGAGCATCATGAGTACTGCCATCGTGTACCAACCAAGAACGATGGTGATCAAAATTCCAACCATAGATATGATTCTGTGGATATTTTCGTTAAAAATTGATCTAACCATATGGCCGCCGTCTAAAAAGGCAACTGGCATCATGTTAAGCAGTGTTACTATTATTCCCACCCAAGCTGCAAAGAGTAGAGGATGTATTTGCAGTTCGTAACCTGCAGGAATAGGAGGGAGTAAAAAGTACATGAAAATGCTCATTAATGGTGATGGATAAAAAACTGTGGATCCCTGAGTTATTGGAACAACCTTTGACAGGGTTATCCCAACTATGAGTACTGGTATGGTTACCAAGATACCTGCCAGTGGCCCGCTGTATCCCAGATCAAAAAGTGCATTTTTGTTGGGTATTGGGGATTTAACATTGATTACAGCTCCAAAGGTACCGATCAATGTGGGTGCTGGTATGAAGTAGGGTAAAGTTGATTTAACTCCATGTTTTTTTGCTGCGAAGTAGTGTGCAGATTCATGCACCCCCAGTATTCCCAGTAAAGCTCCTGCAAATGCAACACCATCCCAAATACTTCCACCTGCAAACTGATACCCCGCATATATGGTTGTGGCTAGGGTAACTACGAAAAGTAAGATATTTATATAGGATTTTGACTCTCCCACTTCTTTCTTGTCGGCTATTCCTATTCTGTAGTTGTCAGCATATTTCTCTATGAACGGAACGTAGCCTAACTCATCAAGATCCTTGATAAGAGCCTCAAATTTGTTGTAATCGTAATCATGAACAACAAAAAAAGAACCCTCCGGAGTTTTATGGAACCCTCCTAAATCAAAATATTTTGATATATACGTTTCAATTAGTTCGTAGTCCCTCAATTACAATTCGCTCCCTTATTGAAAACTTTAAAAAATAACAAAGTAATATTTTATCCACCGTATATCACTTGGATCACTTCAATTGAATCCCCATCTTCGAGAATTTCCTCATCTATGACTATGTAATCATTTTTTTTAACGACAACAGTTTCTGCTGCAATTTCCATTGATTCCAAAAGATCTTTAATTGTTTTCTCGCCAGATATGGTTACTGTATCTTCGTTGTTTCCAACCTTTACATTGATCTTCATTTTAGTTGTTCTCCATTTCCCACTTTGGTTCTTTGATTCAATTTAAATTATGGGTTATGCAATTCATCTTTAACCCTGGTCTTCCCATTGTTTAAGGAAGCTGCATGCTTTACAGAGTCGTGATGCACTTGGTTCGCCGCATATTTCACACACTTCAAACACTGATTCTGTTGCAAACTCTTTTTTAAGGACTGGCTTTATTTTATCGAAGCCCCTGAGTGTTGAGTACATTATGGTTGGATGGTTTGCTGTAAGTTGTTTTAGGATGGTTCCAATCTCTGCCCTGAAGGATTCTCCGGCATATGGACAGCCCGCAAAATGAACATCAAGTTCCTTTGCAATCACATAAAGACCTATCTCCTTTTCAGGGATTTCTCGGAGGGGTTTGATTTTTACTGTGAATTTATCACTCTTTGACTGTGATTTTGGACCTATTCTTGTCAGGTTTTGTATGTTACCTTCCAGGTAGCTCATTACAATTGATTGGGTTTCATCATCCAGGTTGTGACCCGTTGCTATCTTAGTTGCACCCACTTCCTTCGAAACTCTGTTGAATATCCATCTTCTGAAAACTCCACAGTACGTACATGCATTTCTCCTTACATCCAGAGAATTATTTTGGATTATTTTGTCGAGGGTGGTTCCGAAGTACTGTTTAAAACTGACAACCCTGTGTTCAACTCCATATTTTTCTGCATTTTTTATTGCAAGTTCAACCCCTTCTTCTCTGTAACCTTCTATTCCTTCATCTATGGTTACTGCCACAAGATCTATTATCCCCCGATTTTTAAGTGTACTCAGTATGTCCAGAAGCATCACACTATCTTTACCGCCAGAAAGACCTAATAATACTTTATCTCCCTTTTCTATGAGATTTTGGCGTCTGATGTCCTTGAGTACCTTTTTCTTAGTGGATTCTATGAAACATTTACTGCAGAGTTTTTGACCAGATTGTTTCTTCTTTATAATAATTTCCGGACTTCCACATTTATCACATTCATTCATTTTTGTTCTCCTGATTTGTCCTACAACCTCAATTCATATCCTTTTAAAAAGTGGAAAATCCTGTAAATATTTCTTGTTAAGTTTAGCTGCAATTTCTGCCTTTTCAAGCTCCGAACCAAGATATGTGGCATGTTCTATCCTAGTTACAAGTTTTCTTTTTATTATTTCATCGTAAACTGCCTTGGATGTTTTACCTTTAATTATTAGTTGGGGCTTCATTTTTATGTAGTGCACTGCAACTACCTCCCCATTTTCTGCTATGATCTTGAAGCTTCCAGAGGGGTCCTGTTTGAATGTGTAGTCCTCGCTACCCTCCACCACAGGAACATCTAGCTCCAACTCTTCGATGCAACTGTCAAGTTTTCCCTTGTCCTTGTACTGCACAAGGTTTATTCCAAGATCCTTGGGAATTGATTTTCTGTTTTTAGCCAAGAACATCATCTTGGATGAAATTGCAAGTTCTTTCACACTCCCAAAAGTTTTTCCACTTTCTTCGGGTGTGAAAAGTACACTTACCCCTAACTCCATACCAATACCTGCTAGAAGTGAATTTACACCCACAGAGTCTGTGTCCAATAGTTCTGTTACATTTCCAACTCCAAAGAATACTGGCTCCCTGTTGTTTTGTTTGAATTTGTGACATGCCATGAAGGAGTCAACAATGCTGTGGCTGTTTATTGGATCCAGAATAAGGTCTGCTATCACATCAATAGATGTACATTTCTTTCTGATGTCTACTATTGAATTCACACGTTCATCCACTGTTTTTGGAACCCAGTTTTTGCTGTAGTCTGTCGGCAGTATGACTGCTGGAATATTTTTAGCTTCAAGGTAGGGTAACACTTCTTCACAGTTTCCATGATCCAAGCTCAAAACCAAATCCACATCACTTTCCACTGCCGCTTTGATTTCCCTTGGATTCAATGTATCAATACTCACCGCAACATCAAGGTTGTCCTTGATGATTTCAACCATCCTTGGGATGCGTTCTATGTGGGTTTCCCCGGCTATCATTCCAATATCCACCATGTGGGCACCGGATTCAACGAAGTACTTTGCCTTTTTTAAAAGTTCAAAATCACTTAATAACGGAGCATTCGCTATTTCTGCCAGCACCCTCATTGGAAAATCTTCTCCAACCGCTAGATTTCCCACCAGTATGTTTTCAGGTTTTTTTAACAGTTTTTTAGTTTTTGTTTCATCAGCTTCAAAGTCTTCGATGAATTTTAATGCTTTTTTACGCTGTTCTTCCTCAATAAATTTATCTGCAGATATCTTTGTGGAAAGATCTAATTTTTCGATTATATCCAGTACAGTTGAAAGATCAGCTGCGTCTGTTGGTCCCTTGTAAGTTTTTATTCCGGTTTTTTTCCAGACATACTCAACATCTTTTCTTACCAAACCCGGTGTCAGGATGATGTCGAAATCGTTTAGATCAAATGTATTAATACGATCCTCCATACCATCATTTAGATCATGTTTTCTCCCATATTTTTCAAGCTCCTCTACTATCCGTTTTGGAGTTAGAAAAGCTGCAATTGGAGTATCTACAACGTGAACATGAATTTTATGTTTAGATTTGCTGGTTTCCTTTATTACAATCGGACTTGCCAGATTTGCTGTGATTATTAGGACTTTCATAAACGTGCCTCGTATCCAATTTTACAACGATCAATTACTATTTAGATCGTTACCAACATGTATATATATTACAATTTATAATGATTAACTATGAGGAATGGAGGTATTAGTGATGATTGAAGTTCGATTTCACGGACGAGGGGGACAAGGCGCTGTTACAGCAGCCGAAATTTTGGCCAAAGCGGCCTTTGAAGATGGTAAATACTGTCAGGCATTCCCATTTTTCGGTGTTGAAAGAAGAGGCGCTCCTGTAATGGCGTTTACCCGAATAGATGATAAGCCAATAAGAAGAAGATATCAAGTTTACAATCCAGATTATGTTGTTGTTTTGGATGATGGACTCCTTGAAGTCGTGGATGTATTTTCCGGGATTAAAGAAGGAGGAAATGTAATTATAAATACCAATAATGGTGTTGAAAATTCAAACGGTGTGAAGATCAATAAGATCGACGCTACAGGAATAGCATTAGATATTTTAGGCGTTCCTATAGTTAACACCATACTTTTAGGAGCATTTGCAGGAGTTACTGGACAAGTTTCAATTGAATCCCTTATTAAAATAATAAACGAAACTTTCAGTGGATCCGTTGCAGAGAAAAATGTGAAAGCTGCTAAAATGGCATACGATGCTGCAAAAAAGGGATAAAATAAATAAATGTTAAAGGTGATTTCATGGTAGCAATAGGAGCAGCTGTTAAGGAACCGGGAAGTACCCGTAAAAATAAAACAGGTAGCTGGAGAACATTCAAACCTATTCTCGATAAGGAAACGTGTATTGACTGCGAGAATTGTGTTATGTTCTGTCCTGAAGGATGTATTGATAAAAACTACGATATAGACTACGATTACTGTAAAGGATGCGGAATATGCGCAGAAGAGTGTCCAGTTAAGGCAATAAAAATGGAGAGGGAATAAAAATGGTTCTTAAAGTTATGTCATCAAACCAAGCGATTGCAGAAGCAGTTAAGCTTGCGAAACCAAAAGTAATTCCTGTTTATCCAATAACGCCCCAAACAACCATATCAGAGTACTTAGCAAAATATGTTGCAGATGGCGACATTAAAGCAGAGTACATCAGAGTAGAATCTGAACACAGTGCAATAAGTGCTTGTTTAGGTGCCTCAGGTACAGGTGTAAGGGTATTTACTGCGACATCATCCCAAGGACTGGCACTCATGCACGAAATAATATTTGCTGCAGCCGGTTTAAGGGCACCAATAGTCATGGCTGATGCTAACAGAGCATTGTCCGCACCATTGAGTATATGGAACGATCAACAAGATTCCATATCCGAAAGGGATTCTGGTTGGATGCAAATATATGCTGAAAATGGTCAGGAAGCGCTTGACTCTGTTTTAATGTCATACAAAATATCTGAAAATAAGGAAGTACTGTTACCAACCATGGTGTGTGTTGATGGTTTCATATTAACTCATACAGTTGATCCAGTAGACGTTCCTGAAGAGGAAGAAGTGGATAAATTTTTACCTGATTACAACCCGGATCATGCCTACCTAGATCCTGAGAGGCCAATGTCCATAGGTACATTCACAGATCCAGATTATTACATGGAAGCACGTCATGATATGGAAGTGGCCATGGAAAAAGCAAAAACTGTAATTTCAGATGTGAGTCAAGAATTTGCAGAAACCTTCGGAAGAAAGTACGACTTTATTGAGAAGTACAGATCAGAAGATGCTGACACCATACTCATAGCCATGGGATCCATATGCAGTACAATTAAGGATGTTATAGATGAACTTCGAGAAGAAGGGGAAAAGGTAGGACTCGTACGTGTAAGGGTGTTTAGACCATTCCCAGTAGAAGAAATCTACGATGCAATTAAAGGAGCTTCCAACGTGGGAGTGATTGACAAAAACTTTTCATTCAGTATTGGAGGAGTGCTCCACAACAACATCAAATCAATGATGGATGTAAATGCAGCAGGATTTATTATAGGCCTTGGTGGAAGGGATATAAAACCTTCACATATTAGAGAAGTTGTTGAAAAGACCAAAAATCCTAGTAACAAACCCCTGTGGATAGGACTGAAGGAGGAACAGTAAAATGGAATTACCTGAAAAAGAATTTCTTGCACCGGGACACAGAGCATGTGCAGGATGCGGAGCAACCATTGGTGTTAGATTAGCACTAAAAATGCTTGGTGAAAACACCGTAGCAGTGTCTGCAACAGGATGTTTAGAGGTTATTACCACTCCTTATCCAGAAACTGCTTGGGAGATTCCTTGGATGCATGTTGCATTTGAAAACGCAGCTGCAGTAGCATCTGGTGTTGAATCTGCCCTTAAAGCTCAAGGAAAGACTGATACAAACGTTGTTGTCTTTGGTGGAGATGGTGGAACTGCAGACATAGGTTTACAAGCATTGTCTGGAGCGATGGAAAGGGGACATAACTTAATTTACATTTGTTATGATAACGAAGCCTACATGAACACAGGTATCCAGAGAAGTGGAGCAACACCCTACGGTGCATCAACAACCACATCACCACATGGTAAAGAAAGTTTTGGTGAGGATAAACCAAAAAAGAACATGCCAATGATCATGGCAGCTCATGGAATACCATACGTTGCAACAGCTTCAATATCGTATCCTGAAGATTTCATGAAGAAGGTTAAAAAGGCCGCAGAAGTTGATGGCCCTGCATACATACACCTGCAGCAACCATGCACAACTGGATGGGGATACAGCCCAGCAAAAACCATTGACCTTGGAAGACTAGCAGTTGAAACAGGATCATGGATACTCTATGAAATTGAAGATGGTGAATTTAAGGTTACTTACAGACCAATTCAAAGGAAGAAGGTTTCTGAATATTTGAATGCTCAGAAAAGATTCAAACATCTGTCTGATTTAGAGAAGGAAACAATTCAAAGCCATGTTGATGCAATCTGCGTTGAGCTAAAAATTTAGGGGGACACAAATTGGATAAGATACTGATTCAACCAGACCTCTGTGATGGCTGCAAAGATTGTGAACAAGCATGCGGTAAACTATATGGTACACCAAGAATCTCTGTAAGGGAGATCGAAGGATCTTTTTATCCAATAATTTGCCAGCAGTGTGAAGATGCTCCATGCAAGATGATCTGTCCCACAGAAGCCATGGGATTAGAAGTTTTAGAAGCTAAGTGTATTGGATGTGGACTGTGCATGATGGTGTGTCCATTTGGATCAATTAACATTGAAAACAGAAAGGCACACAAGTGTAACCAGTGCCCGGATAAAGATACACCAGCATGTATTGCAGCTTGTTCCAAACGGGCCATTGCTAAGGTAGACACCGAGAGAATGAAACTTGAAAAGCAGAAACAACACATTGAAAAGTTGGTAGGGCTTGGTAAAAAGAAAAAGAAAAGCACTGATATGATCAGTGTGCTCACTGCCAATGCAAGAACCAAGAAGGTTCTCCACAAGGAGGTTTGAAATGAGGGAATTAATTTCAAAACCAGAACTCTGCGATGAATGTTCAAGATGCGAACGTGAATGTCCTCAAAATGCAATAAGAGTCATAAGCGGCGTTCCTGTACATTGTTTGCACTGTGCTAAGGACAGAGCTCCATGTATGACTGTTTGTCCTGAAGATGCTATTGTTGAGATTGACGGTGCAATAGTTATCATGGAAGATAGTTGCATAGGCTGTGGACTTTGCAGGGATTCTTGCCCAATCGGTGCGATACATATGGATGAGTACGGTATTGCCAAAAAATGTAACCTGTGCATAGATAAAGAGACACCTGCATGTGTACTTACCTGCCCAAAAGATGCTCTTAAAGTGGATTCAGAAGACATTTTAGCCCAAAAACGGGATAAAATTGCTGAAGAATTAAGCAGAGTAAAACTCATAATGAAGTATTAAGGATAAATTATTTTTTTATTATCCTCAAATTTTTTTTTTTATTGGATAAAGATAAATTAGCTCTTTTTTCTAAAACCCTTTTGGTAACTCCAACAGGCGTTAAAATGGATAAAAAACCCTAAAAATTGTTTGTGGTTTTAATTTGCCACGGTTTTCAAACTTGTCCAAAAGCAAATTTTATATGAGAACCTATCAAATAGTTCTTTAGTAGATTTTAAACTATTTAAATTTGAATTTAAGAATTTTTGGACAATTACTTCATTTGATATATAAATAAACCCAGAAGCTGATTGTATGATTACACAAAAAACTGTTGAAGATACCATATGCAGACTGTACCGGGATTCTGTGATCCAACTTCCCGAAGATGTGAAGAATGCTTTGAGGGAAGCCCATGAAAATGAAACCAATGAAACTGCTAGGTTGAATCTTGGAGCCATCCTTGAAAATATTGATGCAGCACATGAAAATGATATACCCATGTGCCAAGACACCGGGCTGCCCATAGTGTTTGTCAAGCTTGGTGACGTGAAAGTGGAAAACCTCTACGAAGGAATTAAAAAGGGAGTGGAAAAAGCAACAACTAAAGTACCTTTACGTCCAAATGTTGTTGATCCCTTCACCAGAGTTAACACTGGAACAAATACTGGGAAAAATATCCCACTAGTAGATATTGAACTTGTTGAAGGCAACAATTTAGAATTAACGATATTCCCTAAGGGTTTTGGTTCTGAAAACAACAATGCACTCAAAATGGCCCTGCCTGGAGAGGGTATGGAAGGTGTTAAGGAATTTGTCATGGAAACTGTTCTTAAGGCCGGTGGAAAACCATGCCCCCCAACAAGAATAGGAGTTGGAATAGGAGGATCTTCAGACTACGCACTCAAACTAGCTAAAAAAGCCTTGTTAAGGGATGTTAAATCTGTGAATCCCGATGAACGCCTTGCAAAACTCGAAGAGGAACTTATAGAACAGATTAATTCGACTGGAATTGGACCCATGGGCCTTGGAGGAAAAACCACTGCCCTCGATGTTAAAGTAGAACTCGCAGATACTCATACAGCAGGTTTGCCCATAGGTGTCTGTGTCCAGTGTTGGGCAGCAAGACATGCCACTGCAGTATTAGAAGATCCTAAACACTAGCCAATGTTTTAAGTAGAAATAAATTAATTAATAATTTTTTTTTGTGTTAAATCTATTGCATTAAAAAATGAATATTGGCAAATTAAAATTTTTATTTAAAAAAAGAATTTATCATGAGGAAATTATTTCTTTTCCTCATCATTTATGAGTTGGTTGAGTTTATCCGCAACTCCTGGTTTTTCACATGTGATCATGTAAATGGTTCTGTCACCTATGTTCTCTGCCCTGTCAGCAATTCTCTCAAGGAACCTTGCTACAAATAATAGTGATATCATGTAGGAAATGGCTTCCTTTTCTTGGAACATACTGTTAGATATATCGTTGAGGGCTTGGTCGAATAAATCATCAACCTTATCATCATCACGTTTTAATTCCCGCACCAAGTTCATATCTTCGTTGAGAAATGCAGATAAACTCTTGCTGACCATTCCATCTACAATGTCACTCATATGGGTTATGTCGTTCATTGGTTTTTCAGGAATTTCTTCATCCTTGATATGTTCTGCTACATCAGCTATGTTAGATGCTAATCCACCCATACGTTTTAAATGACTTGCCACCTTAATAGATGTTTCAATAAATCTTAAATCCTTTGCAACAGGCTGTTCTGAAGCAATTATACTCATTGCCTCCTGTTCTAAATTGTAATTCATTTCTTGCAGCTTCTGATGATTACGAATTACTTTATTGACGAGTTCAGAATCATAATTTTTAAATGCATCTATAGCATTTTTATATGAATCCAAACTAGTTTGCCCCATCTCCTCAACATCATTCCTTAACTGGTCCAGTCTTTTTTGAAACTGAATTCTTGGATATTTTTTCATTTTACACCATCCCCTTTTAAGATTTATAAGTACTTACTAAATTTTTTATGTGCTCTTCCGAAGGTTCTTTAATTCTATACTTCGCTAATAATGTCTCACGAGAAACGTTTGTATTAAAACCAATTTTATCCCAGAACATATCTATTCGAATAGGTAATGACAACTTACATTCTTCATTTAAATCTAAAATTGTCTTAAACAATCTAGGATTAATTTCAAATAGTTCTATCCTTGAGTCTGGCAGAATTTTAATCACTTCCATTGCTTCATTTTGGAAAAGTTCAGATAAAGACTTTATATCTAAACACCACGCACCCACTATCAGATTATCATTCAAGAATAATATAAACTCATAATTCTCATTTAATATTCTTAAATAACCTAAAGAAGGAATTGATAATTTGTCCAAGTTATTTCCTCTTAAAATTTCTTTAGGTTCATCTGAAGGAAACCACATATAGCTCATCTCATTAATACATTGTAAAAGACTTTATGATGCATGATACGCTTTCCAATAATTGAATATGCTATCCTATCATCCATCCCCATAATATGGTGTCCCATGCTCAATAAACCTCGGGCCACCAAAATTGAGTGCATTGATGAATTAGAGGTTTTATCTTCCCCATATTCCATGAACATTTGATTATAAAATTCTTGCAATGAAACAAAATTTTTTGTAGATCTTTTGAGAAGCTGAATATCCTCACTGATCAGGGATCCAACACCATCCTTCAGCATGTTTTGAACAGTATGCGACATAAGATTAATGTGGATTGGTTTGAAGAAATTGGAATTTTTCTTCAATGAATCTATAGAATATCGCGCCACATATGCAGCAAGGAGATTTATCCTCTCAAGTTCTGTTGAAGTCCTCAGAATAGCTGCCCCTAACCTTAAATCTTTAGCAACAGGCTGTTGTAGTCCAAGTATTTTTAGGCATCCATATTCGATCTCTTCACTTTTTTTGTTGATCTTATTAGTTTCCTCAATTATTTCCTTAGATCGATACACATCTTCATTGATAAAACCCTCAACTGATTTAGTAATTCTTTCTGAAGTTTCATTACTGTAGTCCAACAGAGTATCCTTAATTTTTTCCAGTTGGTTCTCCAAAATCGTTACATACATTTCGACACCCAAACAGGTTAACCAAATCTGCCTGTAATATAATCTTCTGTTCGTTTATCCTCGGGTTCTATGAATAGTTTATCTGTTAATCCACTTTCAACAATTTCTCCATTCAAGAAGAAAGCAGTGTACTTTGAAACCCTTGTTGCTTGTTGCATGTTGTGAGTAACAATTATTATTGTGTAATCGTCTTTGAGTTTGTGGATTAAATCTTCAATCTTGGTTGTTGATATTGGATCAAGTGCAGAACATGGTTCATCCATGAGAATTACTTCTGGTTCAACAGCTATTGTTCTTGCTATGCATAAACGCTGCTGTTGACCTCCTGAAAGACCTAATGCTGACATTTCTAGTTTGTCTTTAACTTCATCCCAAAGAGCAGCTGCTCGAAGACTTTCTTCCACTTTATTTGCTAAGACGTCCTTATCACTCTCACCATGGATCCTTAAACCATAAGCCACATTATCAAAAATTGATTTTGGGAATGGGTTCGGTTTCTGGAATACCATCCCAACCTTCTTCCTTAGATCAACAACATCCACCTTGGATTCATAAATATCTTTTCCATCGAGTAAAACTGAACCATCCTTCTTGAAAGTAGAGATACTATCGTTCATCCTGTTTAATGTCCTAATAAATGTAGATTTACCACATCCTGATGGTCCTATCAAGGCCGTGACCATGTTATTGTTAATATTAATGTTAATATCCTTTAATATGTGGGATTCTCCAAAATATACGTTTAAATCTTTTACTTCTATTCTGTATGGCATTTCTAACGCCCCATCATCTTTTTTATGTATCTATCAACCAATGCATTGGTGACTATTGTGATCACCAATATTAAAATTACCAGAACTGCTGCAGTACCATATGCATTAGGCATTGAAATACCTTCTGTAGCAAGAGTGTACAGGTGCAGTGGTAACGGCCTAGCAGGGTCAAATATTGAAACAGGCACTGCCAGTGATGCACCGACAGTATATAGTATTGCAGCTGTTTCTTCAATGGCTCGTGCCATACCTAAAATTATTCCAGTAATAATTCCTGGAATAGCTGCTGGAAGAACTACCTCATAAATTGTCTGCCATTTATTTGCACCCAGTGCTAAACTTCCTTCAGTGTAAGATCTGGGCACTGATTCAATGGACACTTCTGCTGTCCGAAGTATTGTTGGTAAAGCCATGAGCGCCAATGTCAGACCACCAGACAGTACACAAAATCCTAATCCCAGATAAATTACAAAAAATGCATACCCAAATAGACCAAACACTATTGAGGGAATTGATGCAAGTGTTTCTGAACCAAACCTTATTGCTTTTACAATGTTGCTTTCTCCAGCATATTCTGCCAGATAAACAGCCCCTCCAATACCCAATGGAATAGCTACAACCAATGCCACGAATGTAACATAAATCGTGGAAACTATCATTGGAAATATTCCGCCAGCACGCCCAGAATCTATGGGATCACTGAAAAGAAATTCGAAGTTAATAACTGGAAGTCCGTTTATTAGGACGTATCCAATGATCATTACAAGTAGGAGTATGGTTAAAATTCCAGAACCCCAAAAAACGCCCTTCATTATTTTTTGGGATATTTTAGGTGAAAGAATTCTGTTCATCTAAAACACCTCTTTTGTGTGGGAATATCCATTGATTCTTGGTTCTGTCCAAAGATCATAGGTAACCGCCCCCAATTGTAACTCTTTTCTTGTAATTGAAGTAGTTAGCAATTAGAAGTAAAATAATTATTACTCCAATTAATATGATTCCTGTTGCAAATAGTGCATTGTAATGCAGACCAGTAGCGTATCCCATTTCAAGGGCTATATTTGATGTCAATGCCCTTACTGGATCAAATATGGATCCTGGTATCTGAACTACGTTTCCTGCCACCATTATAACAGCCATTGTTTCTCCGATAGCCCTTCCCATACCAAGGATAATTGCGGTTATCACTCCCGGAACGGCTGCAGGTAGCAATACATTTTTTATTGTCTGCCATTGGGTTGCGCCAAGTGCAAATGAAGCTTCTTTATATTCCATTGGTATGGATCTTAACGCATCTTCTGATATACTTGTTATTGTTGGTAATATCATGATGGTCAAAATCAAGGATGCAGCCAACAAACTGAATCCTGTACCGCCGTAGTGCACCCTCATAAATGGAACAAGAACAACTAAACCAAAAAATCCATAGATAACTGATGGAATTCCTGCCAAGCCTTGTATAGTTGGTTTCAATATTTTTCTCATTGTTGGTGGGGCAATTTCTGATAAGAATACAGCACAGCATATGGATAATGGAACTGCTAATAAAAGAGCCAAAGCAGTTATTCCAAGTGTACCGATTACCATTGGAAATACACCGTACTGTCCATTAGATGGAGCCCAAGTCATTCCAAATACAAAGTTGAAAAATCCTATATTGGTTATTGCAGGAATTCCTTCGTTGAAAATGAATAATATTATGAGTAGTATTATCGCTATAGAGGACAATCCGGTTGCAAATAGCACCCATTTAACGAATTTTTCCTCTGTTTTTTCAGTCATTATGACACCTCAAAAATTTGTAGTTATGTTGCTTTAGATTTTTATGATATAAATTTTGTGTAAATTTAAATATGAAACCAATTTTTTTTGTTTTCACATATATACCCATAATACAATTAACACATGGATAATCCTGGACTAACTATTTATTTTAAAATTGAATAAATGATCTGTTTAGTTTATACTATAATTTGGTATTATTTAAAAAAAATTGGGCAAATATGGTTTTAAACCATATTCGACAACTTATCTCTAATTTATTTTGTTGAGTTGGTGGAGTTAGTTGATTTAATAATTTTCTGGCTGGTTAATATTGCCTGTCCTTCTGGTCCCATAACCCAGTCTATGAAATTTTTAACTTCACCCTTTGCATCGCCTTTGACTAAGAATAAGAAAGGTCTCTGTATTGTGTATGTTCCATCTGCAATTGTGGATGCTGAAGCGGAAATTCCATTTATGGATAATGCCTTTGTGTCATTACCTAAATCTGCAAATGAGCAAAATCCTATTGCATTTGGGTCCTGACTTACAGCTTGTTGAACAGCCTGGGTAGAACTCTGTACGATTGCTGAAGATACAAATGATACTTTTGTTCCGTTAGATAATTTACCTAAAACTATGTCCTGGAATGCATCTCTTGTACCTGAACCTTCTTCCCTAACAATAACGTTAATCTTTGCATCTGGTCCTCCAACCTGATTCCAGTTGGTTATATTTCCAGAGAAGATTCCCTTTAGCTGATCTTTAGTTAAGCCAGTTAAGTTGTTATTTGGACTTACTATTGCAACTACTCCGTCTTGTCCAAGAGTGTATTGAGTCAAGCCTTGAGAATCGTTTGTTGAAAGAGCTTTAGATGCTGTACCGATATTTGCTGTACCATCTTGAGCGCTTTTAATTCCAACAGCTGTTCCCCCACCTTGAACCGTTATCTTAACATTTGGGTGTTCTTTCATGTACGCTGTAGCCAATTTTTCTGCTACAGGTTGTACTGAAGTTGATCCTACAACTGTTACTTTACTTCCTGAACCTGGTGCAACAACCATGTATGCACCTACTATCACTACTAGTGCTATAATTATTCCGATAATGTATTTTTTATCCACTTAGTTCACCTCATCCTAAACTAACCATAACCAATGTTATGACATTTCAATTATTTACAAGAGTTGTTTAACACGCCTCAACCATAGCTTATTCTAAAAACATATAAAGGTTACTATTTGTGTTTTAATAAACACTAAATGTGTCCAATATGATACTAAAACCCAATTTTTTATGGCCAAAATTTGAATATTACACAATATGTGAACAATAGAAGGCCAAAGGGTTAAATTTAAATATTATTCCTGTATTATTAATCCTTATCATGATTACAGAAGAACTTTTGAAAGGAATGATGAAATCCCAAAATCCGGGATGGAAAACAGCAATAACCAAGGTGGAACACAACCATCTATCTACTAGAGGTTATTCACAAGAAGATCTGATAGAAAATTACAGTTTTCCAGAAATGGTTTACTTGTTACTCCAGGGTAAAATTCCATCAGAAAAGCAGAAAAAAATGTTTGAAGCCGTTCTTGTATCATTCTGTGATCATGGAGTAACACCACCAAGCACACAATCCGCAAGATTAATGGCATCTGCAGGATCTAGTGTCAATGCATGTATTGCTGGAGGAATTTTAGCTTTTGGAAAAAATCATGCAGGGGCCATAGAAATTTCCATGAAAATGCTGCAACGTGGGATCCAATTACAGAAGAACTACGGCAAATCCACAGATGAAATCAAAGATGAAGTTCTGACCTACTTCGAAAATGGAAACATGAAGGTTCCAGGGTTTGGACACAGGTACCATAAAAAAGATCCAAGGGCTGCGAAGTTAATTGAAGTAGCTAAAAAATTAGATTGCTTCAATGAACACTGTGAACTTGCCATGAACATAGAAAACAGCCTTTACAATGAAAAAGGAATAAAAATGAATATTGACGGGGCAAATTCAGCTATTTTATCCGACATGGGTTTTGACTGGAAAATGGGTTGTGGCATCTTCATAATAGGAAGAGTTCCAGGACTTCTTGCACACGTGAATGAGGAAATGGCCTTGGAAAAACCATTCAGAAAAGTTTTTGATATGAATGGTTTATGAAAAAAACAGATCTAAAAAATCAAGTCAACTAACAAAAGAAGTAAAACTGTTCCTCCGCATAAACATGCTCAGAACTAATTTTTCATTTTTCATACATCTCATAAATAGAGTCCTTAATTTTTGAACTGTACCTAAAAGCAATTTTTTAGTCGGATGATCTTCTTCTGAAACGTTCCGGTGTTGTTGAACGAGGAATGTTCCTGTAGAATTCACCTGCAGCATCAATTATTTCCACTGAAATATCTCCAATTCTTTCAAAAGCCTTTACAACACGGGACAATGTCAAATAATAGGTGGATCTATCTTTATCCAGCACATCATCCTCAGCCATTTGTATTGCAATTTGATTCAGGGCCTTCTTTTGGAGGGCGTGTATCTTTTCCTCATAATCCATTACTTTATCCTTAAGATCTAATTCTTCATTTAAAAAACCTTCCATCGAATATTTAACCATTTTTCTCGATGTTAAATACATAGAATTTAAAATTTCTAACATTTCAGCATCAACTTCGTAACAACCATTTAAAACAAAGTTAGCAATATGGCAAGTGTGGTCAGCTATTCTTTCTAGATCGTAGGCCACCTCACTGAACACCATTGTTTTACTGAATTCTGAGTAAGGATTGATTGATATGACTGTATCAACACTGGATCTGATTTTTTCATGCATATTGTTACTAATGTAATCCATTTCTAAGGCCTTGTTAGCCATTTCATCATTGTAATTAACAAATGATTCAAAGGACATGTCAAACTGTTTGAAAACATGACCCACCATGTTTTTAAGCATATCTTTGATGAGATATGCTCCAGCATACTCTCGGGATGTTTTTTCCTCATCGAACATCTCAGAAAATTCATCAAATTTTTTTAGGTCAAGTATGTAAGCTCTTCTTACCACTCCACGTTTAACCATGGGTTGTAAGAGTTTGGTGACGTATCTTCGGGTTAAACCCAATTTTTCAGCAATTTCGTCTTGGGTTGCAGGATTATCATGCAGGATAACATCTAATATTGCCTTTAATGTACTGTCGGATCTTTTCATTTAAGGCCCTCCATCATCATTTTTATCATGTTTTTTGGTTGATTTAGCCTTTGGATGGTTTCCATCCAACCAATCATCTATTCGTTCTCCATACTTAACATTCTGTTTTTCAACATTAAAATTTTTCTTTTCCTTGAATATCTTCACAGCTTCCGATGTTATTGCGATCGCAACGAAACTAATTGCAGCTATCACCATTAAAGAAATAATTATTCCCATTTCTGCATATATAACTGAGTAAAAATCTGTTAGGGGTGTGTTGAAATCAGCAAACCCTCCAAGAAGAACTATCAATCCAACAACTAATATAATGTAACCATAGGATTTTTTGATGTACTCCGACTGAATTATGGGATAGAGTCCCATGATTATGAGTCCAGCCCCAATGGATCTGAACAGGTTGTGATTGGTTGCTGCTTCAAGCTGGTAAAATACTGATCCTGGTTTAAGATATAGTATTGCAAAAATATACAATATCTCTACTATCACGATCAAAATCAAGGGAAGTACGTAGACTATTCTAGCTTCGAAATTTTGGGTTTCCATTTTTTCGAGTGGTTCCTTAAAGAGGTGGGACATGACTTGATAAAGAATTGCCCCTAAAACTGCTCCAATAACAGTTCCTCCAATTCCAAGTATGGCTGTTGCATATGCAACAATACCTGCAATAATCCCTGCGGTGACCACATCAAGTGCCTTTGACATTTTTATCACTGTTATTTCTAATATTTCTTTAAATTTAATTCTAGTCAACTATTTTAAAAAATTCTATAAATGTAAACATCAATTCTAAACAGAATGGACATCTAGTAACATTTAGTGTTAATTCATTACTAAATGAATCTAATTTTTTTGTTTTTTAAAGTTTTTTTAAAAAACTGGATCTCTAAAAAAAATTTATGACCTGCTACACACCATTATCTGAATTGTAGTTGTATGAACAGATACTGTATTCATTTTCATTCAATTCCACTGCATAGTTGGCTACTTCTCGCTTGTATCCTGTGAAGGTGTTTATTAGATTAACAAATATGCCTCCATCATCAATGAGAAGCTCGTTGTATGAAGGGTACGTATTTCCCCTTAGTTTTCTTGTTGTGGCAGTACCTGAATTTAGGGTAACCATCTTCTCAATCATCCACACATTAGGGACGTGTTTGTGGCCATTTAATACAAAATCAACTCCGGAGTCTATGAATAACCTTAAAAGATCGCCTGAATCTAGTAATATATTTCTTTCCCTGCCTGTTTGTGGAATGGGCAGTAGGTGGTGGTGGAAGGTGACTATTTTGCACATGTCCTTTGGAACTTTTTCAAGCTCAGATTTTAGCCATGCCAATTGATCATATCCTATTTGTCCATCATTAATATCAGGTTCGGAGGAGTCTAAACCTGCAATCACAAATCCTCCAGATTTGTCAATATGGATAAATTTACGTTCCCCAATTTGTTTTTCAAAATGTATGAGTCCCACATTTCTTGCATCGTGATTTCCTGGAACAACATGTACCTCAGATATTGAGTTTAATTCATCGACAAATTCTGCTGCATCATCATATTCATGAGAATATCCTTCAGTGGTAAGGTCTCCAGATACTATGATCAAATCCGGATTTTCATCAGTAACTTGTCTTAATAAATTGTTTTTGAGTTCCATAGAAAAGGTTTTCTCACCAAAATGGATATCAGATATTTGAATAATCTTTTTTTGCACATTAAACACCAAAGAGTTATTTTAATTTAGCATGTTTAGTAAGGAGGATAATGTTATGGGAAAAAAATATTAAAAATATAAGCCTCAGGGGGGATTTGAACCCCCGGCCTATGCCTTACCAAGGCATCGCTCTACCCCTGAGCCACTGAGGCATTTTACAGGTATTAATAGTTGTAACTTAAAATTTTTACCTGTTCAACAAGATTAAAATTGAATAAAAGTGCAGGGGATGGGATTCGAACCCACGTAGGCCTACGCCAGAGGATCTTAAGTCCACCCCCTTTGGCCAGCTCGGGCACCCCTGCATACAATCGAAATTAGTTTACATCCTATATTAAGTTAACGGTTTTTTGTGGTTGTCATGTTCCTTTATCCTACAAATCTTAATAAACAAGGATGGAAAATCCCCTGTTGTTTAACAGATAATCATCCCACACTATTTGTTTCATTATTTACTCGACACAAATCTATATATGAAATTTGTTTAATATAATACATCAAAAATTGTAGGGTGGTATACAACGATGGAAGTCCAGTCAGAAAATTGTGGATACTGTGGATCTTGTGTAACTGTGTGTCCAGAAGGAATAATTGAACTCGCTGAAAACGGGTTGAATGTTGAGATAGGATGCACAGACTGTGGTAACTGCGTTTATGTATGTCCACTAGGAGCATTGATGGTGGGGAAGGATGATGACTAAGCTCAAGTACGATGTTGTTGTGGTTGGTGCGAGGGTAGGTGGATCAACTTCTGCACTCTTTGCATCAAAATCTGATGTTGATGTATTAATGCTTGAAAAGCGGCAGGAAATAGGGAGTCCAGTACAGTGTGCCGAGGGAGTCACTTACAACACATTTGAAACCCTCAAAATAAAACCAAACGAGAAGTACATAAGATCCAAAATTAAAGGTGCTAACATTCACGCACCCGACGGCAGATGCATCAACTATGAAGGAGGAGTTGCAGAAGGTCTTGTTTTGGATCGTAAGGTATTTGACAAAGAATTAGCATCCGAAGCAGCGAAATCAGGTTCTGATATCATGGTTAAGACTGCTGTTAAAGATCTAATAATTAAAGATCATAAAGTTTGTGGAGTGATTGCTAAACATCTGGGTGAAACCATTGAGGTAAAAGCAGACGTTGTGATCGCTGCAGACGGCATTGAATCAAACATGGCCAGAATGGCTGGTTTAAAAACCATCCAATCCCCACAGCAGATCTGTTCCTGTGCACAGTACGAAATGGTTGGGGTGGACGTAGATCCTAACTACCTGGAATTCTACTTTGGAGAAAATGTTGCACCCAAGGGGTACGTATGGATATTCCCTAAGGGAGACGGTGTAGCCAATGTAGGGGTGGGTATAAGGAGTCCTGGCAAAACACCACTCTACTACTTGGATAAATTTGTATCAAAATTAGATGCAACACCAGTTGAACTTAACATTGGCGGTGTGCCAGTGTCAGGTCCGATAGAAAAAACTTATACCGATGGTTTATTAGTTGTTGGAGATGCAGCAGGGCACGTTGATCCAATTACTGGAGGTGGAATACACCCCACAATAACTTGTGCAAGAATTGCGGGAGAAGTGGCTGCAGAGTCTGTAAAAAATGAGGATTGTTCCTCAAACTACCTCAAAAACTATGAAAAACTTTGGAAAAAAGAAGTTGGAAAGGGTTTATCCCAATCTGCTAAGTACCGTAAAATGGCAGATAAACTCAGTGACAAAGATATGAATTCTCTTGCTGAGTTTATTGAAAACCAGGACATTGAATCCATATCCAAGATAGCTGCATTGAAATTTGTGGGAAAAAATCCAAATTTAATGAAGTTATTAACGGAAATTCTGTAGATTAAATTGTTAAATACTAAAAAAAAGGTTAAATAGTTTTCAATATTAATTGGTAAGATTAAACGCCAAATTATTTATTTGAAAACTCCCATATTTTAATTATTAACATTATTATGAACTTTCGTGTTAAAGGATGTGAATTCATAGATGGATTCAATTGAACAAGAATTCAACCCAGATATTGAATTGATGGAAGAATCAAAAGATGTTGATGGGCTGATCAGAGCTTTAAAAAATGAAGATTATTTAATAAGGAAAGATGCTGCAATTTCACTCAAAAGACTTGGTGATGAAAGAACAGTTGGAGCATTGATTGAATCCTTGAAATATGAAAGCTGGCAGGACGAATTTACTGTTCTTATTGCTGTTAGAGAAAATTCAGCAGAAGCCCTGGGAATAATTGGGGATAAAATAGCAGTACCTGCATTAATAGAAACCCTTCTTGTGGATTCTGATGAAGAAGTTCGTTGGAAGGCAGCTGCAGCACTTGGTAGGTTGAAGGATGACAGAGGAGTAGATGCCCTAATAACTGCCCTCAACGATGTTAGTTGGGCTGTAAGAAGGAATGCTACCATAGCACTGGGAGATATTGGAAATGAAAAAGGTTATGAACCTCTTTTAAATTCTCTCACAGATTCTGATTGGCATGTGAGGAAGTATGCAGCCATCGCACTTGGAAAAATTGGGGACGAACGGGCGATCAAACCTCTCGTGAACACCCTCAAGGATACTGACAGTGATGTTAGATGGAAATCTGTTATGGCCCTCGGAAAAATTGGTAAACCCGCGGTTGGAGAACTGTTAAAATCATTTGACACTGATGATTGGCAACTCCGATCCCAGATCGCTGTGGTTCTGGGAAAAATTAAAGATGAAAGGGCTGTGGAACCACTGATCGATTCTCTTTATAACTCAAGATATAAAAACCAGAACAAATACGTTCGAGGCCGTATTATCGAAGCTTTAGGAAATATTGGTGATGAAAGAGCCGTAGATGCCCTAATAAATGCCCTTGATGACCAGTACATATACGTGAGAATTAAAGCTGAGGAAGCCCTAAAAAAAATTCAGGCCCTTGGAAAAGGTTCATGGATCGTTAATTTTGAAAACGGTGAAATTTCATTCGAATATCCTAATAAATGGGAGATAATTGAAACTACTGATGATAAAAAAGTTATTATTGGTGGTGTTGCCAACAACTCAATACATTTCTCCATTAACAGGAATGAAGAGGCTGAAGACATAAGTGCAGAGGAATTTGCAGAAATTCTTAAGAATGTGTTCATGATGCAAAATAGTAGTATCACATCTGAGATGGGTTTTATTTCCAGAGGCATGGAAACCTATATACTGGTGGGTGAAAACCCCCATGGATCATCAGTGACCAAGATAATGATAGTTGCCTATAAAAAGAAGGACATGTTGTACTACTTGTGGTTTGCTGGTGAACCCGACAACTTCGAAATATTTAACGACGATGTAGATCTCATAGTAGATAGTTTTAAGATTCTTACCTAAAAAAATAACTTTTGGAGATGTTATTCATTCTAAGTTTATGAAAATAGATTGAAGACTTTGGGTTGGTTGATAACTATGAATAAAAGAAAGGATCTAGTGATAATTTCAATTCATAAAACTAACAAACTATACTTCGCAGCAGCATTTTCCCAAAAGGGAAAGATCGTAAGGATAGCACTCCCCCAAACCAACCTTGAAGATTTGGTAACTGAAATATCAAATTACCATCCTAAATTCATAATAAATAATATGTACGATGAGATCGTTGGGATTATTGCCGAAATATACCATGGAAACACGTCAAACTTCGACATTGAACTCCTTGAACTGAATATTTCCAATGAATCCTCCCATGAAACTGCTACACTGAACACTACCTTTGAAAGGGATGTTATTTTAGAAGTTGCTTCAATACCACACGGTCAGGTAAAAACCTACAAAGAAATTGCCACAGCTGTGAAAACCCAAGGTTACAGAGCAGTAGGAACAGCTATAGGCAAAAATCCATTCCCAATTGTTGTTCCCTGCCATAGAGTTGTTAGGTCTGATGGTAAGATTGGAGGTTTTAGGGGAGGAAAACAAATGAAAATTGAAATGCTCATTAATGAAGGATTCAAAATAAAATCAGATAAAATATTGCTCGAAAAATAAAAAAAATTGGGATTCAAAATTCTATTTTAATTTTAGGTTAAGAAGAAAAATGGAAGATTTAATCATATCTTCTCTTGGTATATCTTCATTGCCTCTTCAATTATGTCAGCAAATGTTGTGTCGTCCTTGAGATCTTCTAGATCCTCCACAGAGAAAACCTTTAAAACATTGTCTTTACATGCTTCAACACAAGCTGGAAGAATTCTGTCCTCCTTTTCAAAACACAATGTACATTTCTGCGTGGATTTCTTTTCGAGATCCATAACCATCATCCCGACTGGACATGAGATCATGCATAGTCTGCAGAGTATGCAAGCATCCTCATCAACCATCAACACTCCATCTTCTTCCTTTATTGCATTGGTTGGACATATTCTTGCACATGGAGCCTTATCAGGATGACAGTGCATACAGAAGAGAGGTACGGTGGATGTTTTTTTCACCCTTGAAACTCCGTGTTCTTCCTTGCACGCTGTGACACAGTCCTTGCACTCGGTGCACATTCTTGGATCTACTACCATCAATGTCTTCATTGAATCATTCCCATGAAATTTTTAGTTTGTTCATCTTTTTACTTGGCTTCCTGTTTTTCTTCTAGTTTGTGGAAGAAATCAGGCATACCTGAAGAGTCCCTTGGACCTACCAGAACTTCCCATCCTGAATCATCCTCTATTTCACCGCTAATTGGTGCTGCTAGACCTGGTATGATCAGAGTTCTTGTTTTAACTTTATCTTCTATACCAGAATCTTTAATCAATTCTGCTACAGATGCTCCAGTTAACTGTCCCCCTGCAAGAGAAACATCAACTGCACGTCCTTCTGTATCTAATACAAGTAAGTAACAGTTAGATTTTCCAGATTTAAGATCTCCTTCTACCGTGTAGTAGGTGAGTGCGAAGTTGGTTGTGAGTGCCACTGGTGAGTCTTCATTTAATTCACCAAACTCGTACAGCCCTGCATCAACTGCCTGCGGCTTCCTCGGATCTGTGAAAACACTTTGACGTAATGTTAAAACTGGTATAAGTTCCCATATGTTGGTTCCATGAATTATTAACATATCCGCATATTTATTCATCAAAGTGGCTGCTACTGTTGCCTCTTTTATACCACCCTGTATTTCATCCTTCTCATACAACCATGTTAAAGCTGGAATTCCCATAATTGGGAATCTGAAATCCTCATCCCTCTCTTCGATGGCCAGTCTTCTGATCATGACGAAGTTATCAAGTGTATCACCGATTCCATCGTTGACATAGGTACCTGGATCAAGAACTAGTTCATGAACACCCTTGGATCGAAGAATATTTGAGATCTCCTTCATCTTCTCCAGATCGTTGGGAACAAAAATTGCCAGTGGACAATCATATTCCAGTGCCAGTTCAGCCATTTCATCGAAGTTGTTTTCGGTTGCAGCATAAATCAGTGGCCTTTCATCACCCACATTTTCTAGGGCAGCTTTCATTGCAACAGGATCCAATGAACACAGTACCAATGGTAATTTTGATGATTTTAGTTTTGAAGCAGTTTCAGCAAATTTATCAGCATTTCCCGAAGAATTTCTCAAAGCTATACCATCTAAAACTAATGTTTCACCGGTACGCTCAAATTCAGATTCTTCGATGATTTTTACTCGCTGTGCAAGTGCTTCTTCATCCATGTCATCGTTAACATCAATTATGATTGGTGTTTGATTGTAGTAGGTGAGTTCATATCTGTAAAGTACTTCGTCCCCACCAACTACGAAGGTTTTATCCCTTTTTCCTATGGTGATTTCCCTTACAGCAGGTGCAAGTAGATTTTCGAGTTCTTCCATTTCATTGGCAGCCAACTGTGTACACAGTTCAAGGTCAGTTTCCTTGTCGGACAGTTTGGTTGCGAAGGCCATGCATGAAGCCTCTCCACACTTTGCACAGTTTGTTTTAGGGAGTAACCTGTAAATTTCCATTGCAGTAACTTGCAATTTTATTACCTCCTTATTCTAATTCAGTGATCCAGTTTGTGATATCAGGGACATCTGTAGACAGGTAATCCCTGGTGAATGTGTTTCCTATTTCTTTAAGCATTTTTACTGATGATGGATGCAACATCATGAATATGTCAACTCCACACAGCATCATGGTTAATCCGGTTATTATTTCCCAAATTGGGCCACGATATGCTGTTGGACCCCATTCATCCTTCTTCATCCATGCTTCACGTGAACCCCATGCATTGGTTGTTCCTGAAGACATTGGCATCTGCAGGTCGGTGTCTCCCTTGAGGGCTGCCAACCTTGTTCTGGTTATCACATCGATGGAAAATTCTATTCCGTAACCCAATGCACAGGTGGTTGGATCCATCACAATATCGTTTTGTGTCAGCCCCTCTTTCATGAGGTACTTGTTCAGTGTTTTTTGCATGTTCACATCAGTTATTGCCCATGAAAGAACTGCATGATTGTAATCCACAGCAGCCTTTGCAACCCTTTTGTAATCAAGATCAAGATTTGCCGAAGCAAGCAAACATCTTTCGCCCTCTGCAGCCTGAGCAGCTGCTTCAAGCACTATTGGGTCCTTAACAGGATCTCCAGAAGCACCTATAACAAGGGGAACCTTAACTGCCTGAAGAACTTCTTCAATATCTTGAGCTGCCTGACGCGGTGTCTTGTCCATTACCTTCGGACCAGTTCCAATGAGGTGTATGGTGATCATGTTGGCACCGTAGTCTTTAACAGCTTTTTTAGCCCATTCCCCAGGATGTTCCATAACATCACCAAAATGTTCCCTTATTGGCTTTGGAAGTCCCGGCATTGGAATATCAAATACATCGAAGGTTACAACAGGAGGGTTTGGTTGAGGTTCTTCAAATCTGTAAAGAGCTTTCTGCCCACCTAAGAAGACCGATTTCCGTGAACCTGCCCCAAGTTGAACTTCTGCAACCTCTCCAGGCCAGTTGTGAACTGGAGGTGCAAATGGGTCCATGGTTGGCAGTACCTCCCTTGCAACTTCAGCTTGCTTTTGAGCCACTTGCTGCACCATTCTTTGGACGGCCGGCATTATTTGAATCTCCAGCTCATCAAAGTCCATTCTAAAATCATTTATTTCTATGGTGTCTGTATTTTCCAGTAGTTTAAGAAGTTGTGTCATTTTATCCATTGATACACATCCTTAATTCATTTTAAAATCCTAGATACTATGTTTGAAACAGTTTGAACAGATTCAGAATCATTTGAAAGATTTATCAACGGAATCCCTTCAACATCATATTCTGCTACTTGACTATCTTCGTATATGGTTCCAATTATTTCAATACCTGTATCTTCGGCTTTTTTAAGTATTAAATCTTCATTTTTCGGAGTAATTCTATTTACAAC
Source organism: Methanobacterium lacus (assembly GCF_000191585.1). Taxonomy (NCBI): domain Archaea; kingdom Methanobacteriati; phylum Methanobacteriota; class Methanobacteria; order Methanobacteriales; family Methanobacteriaceae; genus Methanobacterium; species Methanobacterium lacus. The sequence continues at coordinate 447,007 of NC_015216.1, read as the reverse complement.
TAAGAATATATTTTTAAAGTTGATATCAAGTTCATTTGCCAGTTCACCAATTCTTTGAGCAGTTAACATTCCTCTTTTAGATTTATCGGTTACAACAAGCATTGTATCTACATTTTGTGTAGTTCTTCTGCTTAAATGTTCAAGCCCGGCTTCTGTATCAATAACAATGTAATCGTAGTTCTTTGACAATGTTTCAATGATCTTCCTCAGTATGTTGTTGACTGCACAGTAACAACCACTTCCCTCAGGTCTTCCCATTACAAGCAAGTCAAATTTAGGTGTTTCGATAACGGCTTCCATGATCTTGTAGTCCAAAATATCCCATTTATTCATTTCTTTGGGGATATTTCCCTGGGCCGTGTCGATCTTGAGTTCTTCCCGTACATCCCCCACAGTTTTAAGCACTTCCACACCCAATGCCTCCGGAAGGTTGGAGTCAGGGTCTGCATCAATTGCTAGCACATCCTTACCCTTTTCCGATAGTTCCTTGATTAAAAGGGATGAAAGAAGGGTCTTACCTGTTCCGCCCTTACCACTTACAGCTATTATCACTAGATAGTCTCCATTTTCGTGTTAAGAATTTATTTCTTTTTTATTATAACTTTCTCAGCGTAGATTTTTGCATTTTTAAAGATAATTTTCATTCCACCGGAGGAAGGTACTGTGAGTTCTGGTACGTATCCTACTTGTTGCATTGGAGCTTCGTCCACCATGAATTCAGATCCAGTGGCGGTTTCTTCAACAACTTCTTCTGTTTCAACATCTTGAGCTGCTGATTTTTTAGACTCTTTTAACCTTTCAACAACAGGATGTTCGTGCTCCCTTAAGAATTTTCTTATTTCTTTGATGCTGTTGGCTTCTTCCTCTGTAGGAATTTTATCAGCCAGATCTTCAGGTATGAACTCAATTAAAGAATCTTTTATCGCCTTTGGCAACCATATTATACGCTCGTATCCACCATCAGCTTGTAAAAACTTGGGGGAACGCATATATTCCAAACTTAAACCTGCAAATCCTTCCACCTGTTTACCTCCAGAACACTGCCCTGCCATTGCGGAAAATGGAATTCCTAGGGGTGTTTCTCCTTTATAATCCCTATCAACAATTCCAATTCCATCTAATTCAGGGATGTAAAATGCTACAGCTTCAAAACATCCGCAGGATGTGTGTGGATAACCGAAAACACTGTGAAGATATACTCGGTCTACAGTACCCTGGGATTTGTCTGCCATAACTGTATTCACATTTACATATTCACCTTTAACATCATCCAATACTTCTCCCTTTTCAATTTCAAATATTGGGCCATCAGGATCCATTTTTGCAGCAGCTCTGCAGTCAAACCAGTTTATAGCCCCACATAAAGCTGTTCTGTCTGGTGTTACCACGCAGGTATGGGTTGGTGCAAAGGACTGGCACATGACACACCCATAAAACACATCCACATCCTCATCAGAAAGTTCACGTGCCTTGGCGTCCCTTTCTTCGTACTGTTTGGATGCATTGTCAAGGAATGTTTCAACCTCTTCTCGGTCAGTTAAAACTTTGATGGAAATTGCTTCAATAATTGGAAATTCTTCCTTAAATAATATTGAAATTGCTTTTCCAAGGTGTTCAAATCCAAAACCTGATTCTACGGCTTCCTTGCTCACACGACACCATATTTGGTCTCGTTGATTGAGGTGCATGAATCCTTTGATGTAGTTACAGAGTTCGTGAGTTCGACGTTCTATAACACCTTCAAGTTCTTTTTCCAATTTTTCGCCCTTGATCTGAATTAAAAGACCGAAAGGGTAGATTTCACCCTCAGTCATCCCATTTAGATCAGGTCCGATAACTTCTATCTTCCCATCTTCTACATCTTCTTCTACTTGAACAAGTTCTGCCCCAATGGACTTGGGACCAGCAAGTTCAACGAACATGTTCGCTGCCCTTATCCTTTCTCCCTCATACATGGGGCTGACATCCACAGGTATATCTTCAAACATTGAATTCCTCCAAATCAGTGTTTTCTGCTATAAGATTCAACAGATGTTTAATTTAATTTAATTTCATTTTTTCTAAGTATTTCGACCATTCTTCATCATTCATGTTAGGAAATGAAGCATCTGCATTGGAATGGAAATATTTGCACAGGGTCAGTGTTTTCAAGTGTGGTGCGAAGTGTTTCAGCGTTGAAAGACCCTGAGAAGCCATATAATAAATGCCCCCTACAAAAATGACAAGGTCGTGCTGTCCTTCACCCCTAATACCTTTCCACTCGGGATCCTTAAGAAGGTTCAATATTTCCACTGTACCATATGATTTTGTTTCAACATTTCTCTCAGAAAATATTTTGAATGTATCTGCAGTAGTTACAACAGGCAGATCCCATTTCTCAGCTATTTCAATTGAATGTGTTAGAAGGGGTTCTTCCTTGGCCAGTGGTCCAATAACAAGCAAAGGCCGTTTAGCCTTTTTCATCATCATTTTTGCTGTTTCAGGCGTTACTAGTAGGGCCTGTTTAGGTCCGGCAATTACCGTTGGCTGCCATGGAATTACTCTTTCGTTCATCTTAATCACCTTTCATATCCATTAAAGATGGTTCTTGAGGAATTTCACGCGGTTTCCAGTTATTTTCCTCTAAGATCTGCATTACATCCCTTTTGTAGGTTATTGGAATGTCCTTTTCCACTCTTACGAATTTGTAAATATCGTGGGGTAACGTTCCAAAGTACTTTTTATTGAGATCTATGTAATGATTTAATTTCAGTTGCCTGCCTTTAGAGGTATCATTGGGCCTTATGCATAACTTTGCAGTCATCACAGTTGCTTCTCCAATGGTCTCTGCAGCGTACAAGAGATGTTCTGGAGCAGGTTCACCAGCAACCTCAGTGTGCTTTCTAAGGTCATTTATTCTCCAGGAATCTTCCTTATCAGTTCTTCCTAGGAATAAACGCCTATATTTAGATGCTTGTGGGCCCACAACAACAGGTATGCCCCACCGATTTACTCCCGTAGCAATTGCAGCTGCTTTTTGTGAATATGCTCCCCATGCAACTCCACAAGCTCCAACCCTGTTTAGGATGTAATCAGCAATTTCTTCGAAGTTTCCTTCGAGTGGTTTTTTGGCAAATATATTGGCTATTTTGATGGCAACTCCAGGAATATGAGCGTTTGATACACATGACCCCATATTTACCAGGCCTTTAGCATCAAATGATCCACTGTACCTTTCATATAGAGTATTGCCTTCTTCATCCCTGTATTCTCCCAGGGTCATTGCTCCACATCCAGTTGTTACCACTATGTAGTTTCTCTCCAAGAATTCCTCTGCCATTTTTGCAACTTCTTCCCCACCATCAGGATAGTTAGTGCAACCTACAAATGCTATGACTCCTGGAATGTCTCCAAGTACGATTGGTGCACCTACCCTTCTGACTTCCACATCTTGAACTGGTCCTCTTCCTGCTCGAACATTGTATTTTTGGTTCTCAAGATCTTTTTCTCCTACCTTTGCCATCATAGATATGATAGGTATGTCCCTAGGACATTCCTGCTCACACCTGCCACAGGAGTAACATACATCGTTTTTGTAAAGTTCTTCCATCTTTGAGATGTCACCCTCACCTGCGGCAACCACAGCATCCATCATTGGTAGGCTGTTTGGGCACACACGAACACACCATTCACATTCTGTGCATTTTTTTGCAAATTCCACAACTTCGTCCATGTCAGGCAGTACCTGAACTTTGGATCTTTCTCCAGATGTTTTCATTGCAACTTTGGTAGCTACTTCACCAACCTTATCTGGGTTGAGTATTAATGCACCATCTATCTGGTTGTTTATGAGTTCTGAAACGATTTTATCTGCATCTTCATTGGTTTTATCAGGAAGACCCAAACACATTTTGTCAGTTGTTGCTATGACTACTGCGTTGTTTTTCTTAGCTTCTTCAAGAACATCTGTTCTTATGCACTGTTCATCAACAACTATAACATCAGCAACCCCACTTCTTATGAATTTAAGCTGTTTTGATATGGGACCTACAATTTTCGCATTGTGGTTGTAACGCGTGATATCTATGGCGGCACAACAAATTCCACAAACCTCAAGGTCATCCTCCAACTCTTGATCCTCAAGATAATCCATTATTCCAGCTCCAGGAGCCACGTTGTGTCCTATGCAGAGAATAACTGGTTTTTCCCTGTCAATGGTTCCCACTCCGAGTTCAACTAGAGGTGCTTCGGGATCACCCTTAGGAAGATCTAGCGCCACAATCTGTGCAATATCACCAACTTCCTTTCCTAGGTTATCCATTAAACCTGCATGAAGAGCTTTAGATTCAAAATCCTTACTGTTTCCTTCTTGACCAGTGTGACATGCGGATAAAAGATGTACCATCTGTTCTTCAAGATAATCCAATGCCTCCTTGAGATCTCCAAGTACTTTGGGTTTTTTACCAATTAAAGTCCTCATTATAGGTGCTTCAATATCTATATCCATTCCCAAATCTATTGGAAAATCATCCCCTTTTTTCTCTATCAGATACTCTACAAGATGTCTTGCATGACCAGAATGGGCCGCTGATCCTATGCAACATGCAAGAAGAATAGTCCTTGCTTGTTGAGTTTCAGCATCAATTCCACATGCTCCCCTCTTATTTAGAAGATCACACTTTCCATATGTACATAAACAGCACATATCACAGAAAGGTGAATAAAATGGGGGATATCTTTCAAGCAGCTTCATGTCCCACGATCTAAGATCTGTTACATTCGGCTTTTGAGTGGGACCCATGACCACAGATGATTCATCTGTAGATTCAATCCCCTCTTTCGATATAATATCTCCTATTGATATCTTGAAATCCTTTGTTTTCCAAAAATCGGCTTTAAATTCCTTAGGTTTAGGTGCCATGACTATCACCAAATTATTAATGATTTATAATGATGTTTTTTCTTTTGTATGTATCAAATATATAAATATGTGGTATTACGAATCAATGAAACTGCTATGTTATAATAGCTTAAAAGAGCTTTGAACGCTTGATCGGCAATAACCATCAATGATTTTGAATCTGTATAAATGAAAAAAAGTATGACAACTTTTTGTGTTGTACCGAACAAATTCAAACTTGTGGTTCAAGTCTTTTAATCATAAATGCCATAAATGCAACTATCATAGGAAACAAAAATAGATACAGGATTAATAGAAGCATTGGAGGTAAAACTGAACCCATAACAGTTGAAGCTGCTATCAACATAATCATGGTGATAACTGGGCCCAAAATGGCTACGAACATGTAAATCATGGTAAATGAGTTAAGTTTTTGGGAATAATCCTTGAGTTTCATTCTCATTTCATAGGCCGTATCATCAGCTATCACATTTAATGTCTTTGCAAGATCCCCACCACTCGAAAGGGTTCTTGTGATCTGATATATGGCCCTTTTTAAACCTTCAGAGTTAACCCTTTCACTCATATCAGTAAGAGCCTTCTCTGTGGTTTCCCCATATTTAATTTCTTCAAGAGCCCTTGCAAATTCTTCTGAAAGTGCACCATAACCCGAAAGAGCAACAGAACGCATACTATCATGCATACCTATTCCTGCCCTTAATTCTGTTGCCATTTGTCTAAGAGCAAATGGAAGTTCCCTAGATGCCTCATTGGATCGTGACCCCTTTTTGATATTGGGAAGGAACACAAAAATAATCGAGATCATCAAGATGATGAGTCCAAAAACTGCCCCAACAAGCACTCCAAATCCCAACACGATCATCAACATGAAAACGACTACGAAGGATATTCCTCCAATAACCATGATCAACTTGGGCTCTAAATCTGCCTTTTCATCTTCTTTAAGAAGTTCTTCGAGTGATGCCTTTTTATAAGCTTCTTTTTGAGCATCCTCAGGTTTGGGAGTGGTATCTCCACGGTCATATTTCTTGTCAATGAGATCCTTGAAGATTTCTATCTCATCTTTATCCATCCGCATTTTCTCGATAACACGAGGAGATCTTCTTTTTACTGTACTCTGAGTTTTAGAAGTAAAACTAAATCCCTTAGATGATTCTTTAGCCTTTGATGAAGATCTTTTAATGCCTGATCTGACTTTTCCAGCCCTGTTACCTATACCATTCAACTTTTCAACTGGAACAGATACTCCTTCACCAACTTTTTTAGTTGAATCAACAGTGATCCCTCCCAATCTATTGAAAAAATGTTTGAGCCCCTCAAAAACCATTGTAACCACCAGAGTATAATATTAAATCTGCACACCCACTTAAATATACTAATTAAAGTTAGAGAATCTGTTCAAGTATTTCATCAGGATCCTTGTAGTAGTTGTGGATGAATGTTCCCACTTCCGATATCGAACGGATGTTGTTATCAGCCAAATACTCTAAAAGTAGCCTTCTTTTCTCTATTTCTTCCTCAATTTCTGTTATACCTATTCCTCTAAGGTCTGCTATTTCCCTAAGGGTTTGACTGGCAATTCCCACATATTCAACTTTATCAGTGACATTATTCCATTCAAAAACTCTGTTTAATTGAACATTGCCCTCTTCCATACCCACAACTTCTGCAACTTCTGTTACTCTCCTAATTGAACCGCCTTCAGGCCGATACATCCTATTTTGCATTATTATGAAGTCCAATGCAGGAATCATTATTGTTGGAACTTGCATAGGAGGATTAACCAATCTTGTAACGGTTTCTCTTGCTGTGTTTGAGTGAACAGTACCCATTCCAGAGTGTCCTGTGTTTAAAGCTGTGAACAAAGTCACAGCTTCTCCACCCCTTACTTCTCCAACGATCACTCTGTCTGGTCTTTGCCTTAAAGAGTTTTTCACCAGGATGTCCATGGTTAGTTCACCCTTTCCCTCAATGTTTGGTGGACGAGTTTCCATCCTCAAAACATGGGTGTGGGGAAGTTGAAGTTCTAATGTATCTTCAATGGTAATTATCCTTTCACGAGGAGGAGTAAATGCAGTTATAGCATTTAAAGTGGTTGTTTTACCAGAACCCGTACCTCCAGCTATGATTGCGTTGCATGGTTTAACTCCAAGTCCGTCTGTGCAGACCCATAAAAAACCAGCTAAATGAGATGATAATGTTTTAAAATTAATTAAATCAACAATCGTCAGTGGATCTTTTCTAAATTTCCTGATGGTCAATGTAGCACCATCTGCAGATACTGGGGGAATTGTAGCATTCACCCTTGAACCATCTGGCAATCTAGCATCCAATATTGGTGTTTGCTGATCAATTCTTCTGTTCACCTGCCTGGCAATAACATCAATTATGGCCTTGATCTCTGCATCGTCATCAAAAATAACGTTGGTGATCATCATTCCAATTTTTCGATGGTAAACAAAAACATTCTTGTTGATTCCAATGACCATAATTTCCTCTAGATCATCGTCTTTGATCATTGGATCTAGCTGCCCATAACCCAACATCTCTTGGGAAATCTGGGTGGCAAGTCTGTCCACATCCCTAACACCCTTGCTCCTTAAAAATTCCTTGACCTCTCCAATAAAGCTACCCTCATCAATCCTGAAATCTTCACCCTGAGCAACAGCAACTTCAACCAGTTTTTCCCTTACCTCGTTGAAGATCTGTCTTTCGTTGTCTGAAAATTTAGGAAGGTTTACATTGTAGTTGGGTATGAGACCATCCTCAACAATCTCAGCTTTAAGCACGTTAGAAACTTTCTTAACAGTTTTAGGGCGCCTAGTAGGTCGTTTCATGACCTTATCAAGATTAAACTCAGGTTCTTCAGAGTCTTCAGAAGATTCTTCAATTACTTCTTCTTTATCCTCTGATTTGCTCCTAAAAATGTCATTAGATTCTTCAGCAACATCGTCGTCTGAAGCAAATTCCCCTAAAAGATCCCTTAGGATTTCTTTTCGTTTATCTTTCATAACTCTCAACTATTTATATTAATTATCCAATATTTAAGCATATGGAAATCCAGTGTGGGTGTGGGTTGGGTTGTGTCGAGAAGGCAGATACCATTTTAAATGGAATTACAGAGATTAACCGTCCCTGTGAAAACTGCTTAAGACCCAATCTTAAAAAGTTCAAACCATTAATGGAACAGATGGACCTTGAAGAACTCGATGCAAATTATGGAAGATGCAACTGCAAAAAAAGACACCTTGATTTGGTGATGGGACACGTACTAAAAATACTCATTGAAACTGGTGACAGAGATAAAAAATCCACTCTCAGAAACTGCTGCACACCACTAATAACACCAGCATACCCCTCAAATACTGCACCTTACCTTTCAGAAAATTCAGTGGTAATATTAACCGATAAAGTAACGAAAGAATCTGCGGTAAAAATCGTCAAAGAGGTTCCAGAAATAAAGGGAGTAATCAGAGGAGACATTAAAAGGGTTGTGGGTATAAAGGATGCCAATTCCAAACCCAATGTGTATGAACTTCTTTCTGGTTGTGATATGCGTTGTGATATAGTTTCCACTCAACATGGCCCTATATGCATCTACAGGAAACAATCCCAGATCCACTTGGAATTCTCAAAACCAGTGCCCCCCAAGGTACAGATGCTCGAAAAATATCTGGATAAATATGAAAATCCTCGGGTGATGGATTGTACTTGTGGGCCCGGAACCTTGGGAATAGCTTCCCTTAAGCATGGTGCCAAACATGTGGTTTTTAACGATTTGTGGCATCCTTCCATCGAAATGACTGTTTTAAATCTTGAAGTAAATGGTTTTGAAGTTGAATCTTTACATTCAAAGGGTAGTTTGGTTGCAGAAGGTAAAAATTTCAAGGTTTACTGTGCCGATATCATGGAACTTAAGGACGATATTGATGAAAAATTTGATCTGTGCATAGTGGACACCTTCCCAGGTGTGGACAACGATGAATTTGTTGAAGCTGTGAGCAAAATTTGTTCAGAAGTGGTTGTTATCTAACGGGTTTAAACCAAACCAGTGTAAATGACTATGGCCGGAACAATCAGAACTCCCATCAAGTTGGATTTATTCACTCCAACGTAGTGTGGAATTAATCCTAGCGAAATAGAAGTTATATAAAGAATAATAACATAAAATAGGTTTGAACCTTCTTTTAATGTGAAAATAATTACCAATGCAGACATTAAAATTATTATTCCCCTTGAGAGTTTGTTGTAATTCAATTTATGAATATTTTTTATCATGAAATCTCCCAAGGATATGCAGAAAAAAACCGATATTGAAACGGCAGTTACAGAAACAAAGACGAACATAACTAGAATTTGAAGATCGAAGTTTTGGATGAGCTTATCTATGAACACAGCAACTCCACTTCGGGGATTACCAATAATATATATGGTGATGAGAGAAAATAATGCATCTGAAACATTCACTCCACTCATTGCCACTAGAAAACTCTCCCTGCCTTCTGTCATGTTTCCTCCCCCACTCATCTCTTGTGCTAATATGCTCCCCTGTGCCGGGCCCATTCCAGGTAAAAATCCCAGGATGGTTCCAGCAATTCCTCCAGCAAATATACCCCTGATAATTTTACCATCGACCCTTAAGTTGTGATTTTCATGCTGGTAGGGCAGATAGGAATTCTGTGATAAACTGTAGATCAATGTGCTAACCCCGAAAAAGCCCGAAAAAATTGTTAATAGTAGTACATTTGGAGAAACAGTGCTGTTTAAACTTGCCCAGCCTATTATACCTGAAAATATGAAGATTACCGATGACCAGAAAATCTCGTAAATTCCCTTGTTTAACCTTAATACCATGTAAATAGCTGTAAATGTGAGAATTAAAGCTATATATGGTTTAATTATGGAATAAAATCCTGGTAAAAGCATTATAAAAATTGGAAGTAGTGTAACTGTAACCATGAGTGATCCAAAACCTCCCAAAGTTACCAACCGTATTGCTTCTTTGCCCCTTCCTTGAAGCATGAGATAATGTCCGGGCAAAACAGAAAGGGCTGTTCCTTCATCAGGCACTCCCAAGAACATTGTGGGAATGAAATCTATCAACGAGTGGGATATTGAGAGGGATATTAAAAATACTGCAAGGTACTCTGGAGAAAAATAGTTCATTAAATATACCGATGATGAGAATACAAAGGCTGCAACTGTATTAACATGTATGCCCGGGACCATACCCGTGAATACTCCAACCAGAACTCCAAATACACATGCCAAGAGCAGATCAAGAATTTTATCACCACACGTATATTTTATGGATCTCACTGTTATTATGATTAATTGATATATTAGTATTACTACCTTAAAAATAGTGAACCTGATCCCTGTGTACATTTACAAATTGGATGTTGTGGATATTTTAACCCAATTTATAATTGGCCCCTTAATGATCATTTCAGGAGTTAGAATGTTAGGTTAGCTTGATCAGAAGCTTTGATATCTATTAAATAATTAGTTAAAAAAAATTTCAGATAAAATATTAATGATCAAGTATAAAACAAAAATAAAGAGGTGATACAGATTTTGGAAAGAAAATATGTGTTGATTTTATCGGTTTTTATGATCATATTCTTGATGGGCAGTGCTTCGGCTGCCAACACAACTAATGTTAAGCATTCTAATAGTCAAAATATATCCAATCAACATTTTAAGCTGATTTCAAATCACTATAATTCTACAACCAACACCGTAAGGAAAGTAAATAGTACAAAAAATCAAATAGTGCCGGGATACGGTTGTTGCTCTGTTTTAGTCCATGTAAAAAAGGGATACGATGTATATTCATTCAGAAGAGACTCAGTTTATACAGCTAACCTGTACATTAAAAAAACAAATTGGTACGGGAAAGATGCATTGGAAGAATACAAGACAACCAACGGATACTTTTTCCATACCATAATAACCAAAAATGGATGGATATTCGGGGCAGGAGGTCCTGATATTCCGAGTCTAAACAGACAGTTGATGGAACTTGCAGGAAGAACATCTGCATCAGGCCACATAACATCCAGCACCATAACAAGTGCCACATCCCTCCTAAGACAAATGGGAATGGGACATTTCTTAATAAAAGCTCCAAATGATTATGTGGGGGCTGTAACGTACAATGGGGGAAGCTTAAAAACGGCATTATTTAAAATGTCAGAAGGACAGTACGTAAGCGTTCCCAACAGCCCATCATGTTACAGAACAGGCTACATTTCAACTGTGAATCCTGTTGCTTCTTCAATCAGCCTTGCGATGACTGATCGTTGGGGAGTGAACCGACGTAATATAATGACTTATCAAGTCCAAAATGTGAAGGATCTGGTGAATTACTCCACCAATGTAAAGATCTGGGCATCAGACAGTAGAGGAACACCAGACAACATAGTCTATAATGGAAATCTAATTTCTAAATATTCAATTCCAAGGGCTCCACACAAAAAATTAATTGGACAGATGGTTTTCAAGGACAACCTAAGTATTCCTAATAAAATCGATGGAGAAGTTTTAAACGGCTTGAATTTCGGATACAAATCCACATTTTCAGCTGATGGTAAAAATATATCAGTAAACTTCAACTCTTTCAAAGCTGATCTTCACTACCAGATTTCAAGCACCAAAGCCAATGGTATTAATGGTTACGGTAAGTACACAACTGTACTGGTCACAGGAAAGAATGATCAAGGCAGTATGATTCACAGGATTGTATACTACTTTAATAACTTGTTTGTTAACAGCAGATTCACATTAAGCAACTCCCAAGGAACTGTATTTTACAAATCCGAATCGAAAAAGGTTGGATCACAAATCTTCGAAACATTTAGTGGCAAAATAAGTAAAACATTAAGTTTCATAGGAAGTGTTCAAACAGCCCTTGATTATAAAAATGGACAGCAGCTTTACAAAAATTCTACAGTGAAAATAAACTATCAAACTAATGGAACCACCTTTAGCAGTACCAGTGCCAAATTGAAGTTTGTATATCAGAGTTATAATGGAAATTACTCCCTGATACAAAAAGTGTCAAATTCAACAACCAGCTACAACAAATCCACCTACACAAAAACAACCATCATGAATTTCAACTACAAACGCAGCACCCAAGGAAAACTAGTTGGTTTACAGATAACAGGAAATGCAAATGGTGTTGATGCAAGTTTAACTAAGTTTAAAAGCACTATTCAAGTCCAAACAAGACAAGATGCAACTGATCTCTACAGTGAAGGTTATCATTCAGGAAATTATTCAGAGAAGGCCACGAGTTTAAGCAGCAACTTGAACAAAATTGCACCATTTTATGAATCACTGATCCTATAAATTTGATTGAGAAGTTTGCAACTTCCAATCTGCCCCTATTTTTATTTTAAATTTAAACCTTGTATCCTCAATTAAAAATTAAAATCTGATAGATAATATGGATAATTATTTGGATAACAATTAAATGGAGGAAATTAAATGGAACTCCAAGAGATAGTGATGAGGCTTGAATTACTTTCCACACCCGAGAACATAGAAGGAATGGAAAAGTTTGGCATAACTCCAGAAAAAACATACGCAGTAAGAATACCTGAACTCCGGAAAATTGCTAGGGAATCTGGCAAAAACCATGACCTGGCATTGGAACTTTGGGAATTAGATTTTAGAGAAACTAAAATATTGGCATGTATGATCGATGACCCTAAAATGGTTTCATCTGACCAGTTAAATGCCTGGGTGTTGGAGTTCGATTACTGGGAAATTTGTGATCAGTGCTGTATGAACTTGTTTAGGAAAACAAGTTTTGCATACGATAAAATTTTTGAATGGGGAGAACATGAAGCGGAATTTGTTAAAAGAGCAGCTTTTTCATTGTTAGCTGTAATGGCTGTTCATGATAAAAAACAACCCAACCAACAGTTTGAACAGTACTATCCACTCTTGATCTCCGCATCAACAGACAATCGAAATTTCGTTAAAAAGGCAGTGAACTGGGCTTTAAGGAGTATTGGGAAGAAAAATTCCAGTTTAAACAAAAGTGCCATATATCTTGCAGAAGAAATTTTAGCACTCAATACAAAATCTTCCAAGTGGATAGCTAGTAACGCTTTAAAAGAATTAAAAAGTGAAAAAATAAGAAAAAAATTAGGGATGTGAGTTCAGTGGTTCAACAAGTAGACTGTGTAGTTTAAGTAACTGGCTATGCTCACCCAAATAATGTAGGGTATTAAAAGCAATCCTGCATTTCTTGATAGTACACCGAAGGCTATGATGTTTGCAAATATTGCTATCCACAGGAACATTATAACAATAAATCCTCCAAAGAGGGAATGAGCTCCAAAAAATACAATAGACCATATTAGATTTAATGCAAGCTGAATACCAAATATTAATACTGCAAACTTAACATCCTGCCTATATAATCCCTTACGTAGAATTAAAAACAATGCAATTCCCATTAAAAAGTACAGTACGGTCCAAACAGGCCCAAATATCCAGTTAGGGGGTGCCCAAAATGGTTTTGCTAGTACAGCGTACCAAGTGGTGATATTTGAGAAAGTGAAATATGACCCAAGGGATGCCACTAAAAATGGTATCATTAGCGAACCTATGAGAAGTGGTAATTCTTTAATATTGAATTTTTCCATTTTTATCTAACTCCATTATAAAAATTGTATATAGTAATCAACAAGATTTAAATTTTTTTAACAACAATATTTCTTATTTTGCAAGTTTATATCCAAAATTCATTGTTAACAAGATGTTTTAATAAAATTTTTCCAGAATTTAAATGGAACCTCGTTGTTAACTAATTTGTGAGGGAATTAATTAGTTTTAGGGTTCATGGTTCTAAAATATCAAAAAGCCCAATGCTGAAATCATCTCTTTACAACTGGATAACCTGCTTTTTTCCACGCTGTCATGCTTCCCATTACATTAGTTACGTTTTTATAGCCGTTCATTTTAAGTATTGATGTTCCGATACTTGCCTTGTAACCAGTATCACATAGTACAGCCACATGTTTATTTCTTGGAACTTTGTCCAAATTTTCCTTGAGTTCTCCTATGTATATGTTGTGAGAGCCTTCTATTCGTTCCTTTTCCCAGTCATTTTCCTTCCTAACATCCAGTATAAATAAAGATTTTTTTCCCATGTTCGGAAGCAAATCATGAACTGACCATGTGTGAACAGTTTCAAAATCTCCAGATCCCTTGAACCATACAGGAAATCCTCCAGAAAGATAACCATAGACATTATCGTAACCCAATCTAATCAGATATCTCTTAAGATCTTCTATATTACTATTATTTTCGTCCACCACAATTATTGGTTGTTCGTAATTTAAGAACCACCCAGAATATGAAGGTAGGCCATCTTTCCAAATATTCAAAGTGTTTGGAATATGTCCACCTGCAAATGCTGCAGGATCCCTCACATCCACAACCTGCCCTCCTTTGGACATCAATTCTTTCAATTCATGGATTCCGAGTGGTTTTAAGTAGGGTAGTTTACAGATTAGGGATGGGCCAATTAAATTATTCTTCTCCATTTCTTTGAAGTAGGGAGGAGTGTAAAGTTTTTCATGTAGTTTAAATTCTAGGAATTCTTTTTCAGATTTTTTAAGCGCAGGATTAGTCTTTTTTTCATAACCCACAGTTGTAAATTCCTGTTCACGAATAACAGCCCCACAAACAGAACCCGAACCATGTGCAGGCAGGATTATTACATTATCATCTAATTTGAGAAGTTTGTTAAAGACGCTGTTGTACATTGCTTTGGCCATTTTCAAAGTCTCATTGTTTCCATACAAGTCACATCTACCAACTTCTCCTGCAAAAATAGTATCACCAGTGAATACCATGTATGGATATTCAGATACTTCTCTGTCCTTTAACAACAAAGATATGCTTTCGTTGGTGTGTCCTGGGGTTTCAATAATTTCAAGAACAACATTTCCTATTTGAAATTTATCCCCTTCAACTACAGAATTGCCATATGCAAAATCTAGCCCTTTTCCATGGAATATATCTGCCCCAACAACTTCACGGAGTTCTAAAGAGCCTGCTGTATAATCTTCGTTCCTATGAGTTTCAAAGATGTAGTTGATCCTCATGTTATTTTTCTCTGCAATATCTATGTAGATATCACAATCCCTTCGCGGATCAACCACAGCTGCTATTCCATTGGAACCTATGAAGTAAGATTTATGGGCTATTCCTTCAGATTTCACAGTTTCTAATATCATGAGTTATCACCAACTATTTGTTAAATTTCTTTTTGTATGACGAAAGTAACTAAATGTTCAATGATTCAACCTTGCATCTTGATTAGCTTGCTGTCTTTTTTAGTACTTTGTTATTACTATGACTTTCAAAACAAAAATAATTTATCACTTCCCCATCATAATTTAATTGTAAAATTTTATTAAGGTGTTATTTATGGAGTATATAATTGAAACTCATGATATCAGCAAGGTTTATGATGATTTTACTGCTGTAAATTCAATAAACCTAAAAGTACCAAAAAACAGTGTTTATGGAGTTCTGGGGCCAAATGGCGCCGGTAAAACCACTCTAATTTCAATGCTGTGCACCATATTACATCCAACTTCTGGAACTGCAACAGTCAACGGATACGATGTAATGAAAAATTCTAAAGAGGTAAGACAATCTATAGGAGTAGTATTTCAATCCAGAGCACTGGATGATATTTTAACAGGACGAGAACATTTAGAAATGCATGCCGCATTGTATGGAGTTCCAATGGATCTGCGTAAGCAGAGGATTGAGGAAGTGCTTGATCTAATTGCACTTGGGGACAAGGCAGATGAGTACACAAAAACCTACTCTGGAGGAATGAAAAGAAGGCTGGAAATTGGAAGAGGATTGATACATCACCCCAAGGTTCTCTTCCTTGATGAACCCACCCTTGGATTGGACCCTCAAACCAGAGAAAATATTTGGGAATATATCCAGGAACTAAATAAAACTGAAGATATTACAGTTTTAATGTCAACACACTACATGGAAGAGGCTGACAAGCTCTGTGATGAAATAGCAATCATCAACCATGGGCAAATCATCACTGCCGATTCTCCTAAAAACTTAAAAAGAGATCTTAGGGCAGATGTTATCACGGTAAAAGTTGACGACGAAGAAAAATTCATAAATTCAGCCGAAAAATTGGACTTCATAAAGGATATTATTGTTGCTGACTCAGAAATCAAACTGATGGTGGAACGTGGGGAAAATTTAGTTGCCACCGTTGTTAACTTTGCAAACAAAAACGATATAATTGTAAAATCAATTGAACTAGAACATCCTAACCTTGAAGATGTCTTCATAAATCTCACAGGTAAAAGAATTGTTGATGAGGGTTAAAAATGGCCGAATGGGAAGGAATATACACAATATGGTTTAGAGAAGCTAAAAGATACGTAAGATATCGTTCAAGAATCATTTCTTCGGTAGTTACACCCCTTTTATGGCTTTTAATCTTTGGAACAGGTTTGGGATCCGCCATCAGGTTCAGTGGTATGACTGGAGCCTATCAGGCATTCATATACCCTGGTATTATTGGTCAGACCATACTTTTCACCGCGATATTTTCTGGTGTTTCAGTAATCATGGATCGGCAGTACGGTTTTCTAAAGGAAATAATGGTGGCCCCAGTTAGCAGACCATCCATTGTTTTTGGTAAAGCCCTTGGTATCGCAACAGCTTCAATAATACAAGGAGTGATACTTCTCCTGCTTTCATTCGTTGTTGGTGTTCAGATGACTCCATTCATATTCGTTGCATCATTCCTCTTGATGATACCAATATCTGTGGGACTTGCAGGAGTGGGGCTTTTAATAGCAACTTTCACAGACAGTATGGAAGGTTTCAACCTGATAATGAGTTTTATTGTTCTGCCAATGTTCCTTTTAAGCGGAGCCTTATTCCCTGTTACAGGATTACCAACATTTCTACAGTTTGCAGTGTATTTAGATCCATTGACCTATGGTGTGGATGCTTTAAGACAAGTAATCATCGGCCATGGAGCTTTACCACTGTATTTAAGTACAGCTGTGGTTGTGGGTTTTGCACTCTTGACAGTAATTTTATCAGCCATATTATTTAGCAAAAAGGAACAAAACCTCATGTAGTTCCTTTTTATATTTATTTAAGCTTTTTAAACAAATTTAATCCCAGACTAAATATAATAATTAATCATTATAAAATATATTTATATGTTCTTGCATCAAATTTTTATTTTTATAGTGTAAGGAGGGATATAAGACGAATTTGAGTTTTAAGACTTTAGGAATGCCTATAGCCATTGTTGCCTTTATTGTGGTTATGTTAATTCCTTTAGGTAATGGTTTAAGTTATTCTGGCCACGCAGCTATTGGTCTTTTGGTTTTCGCTGTAATAATGTGGGCTAGTGAAGCTCAGCATTTGGCTGTTACTTCTTTGATATTGCTGTTTTTACAGCCAATTTTAGGTATTGAGAGTTTTAATAATGCTGTTATTGGTTTTGCCAACCCTATCATCTTCTTGATGATTGGAGGGTTCATACTTGCAGAGGCCATTCGTAAGAGTGGACTTGCTAAAAGATTTACTTATTTCCTGCTTAAAAAGGTGGGTACCACTCCGAGTATGAGTATTTTCGCTGCTGTATTTTCCACAGGTATACTATCTGCTTGGATCGAAAATGTGGTTGCTTTTGCAATGTTGCTTCCTATTATTAAGGAAATTGTTCCATTGTTCGGTGTTAATGACGCTGAAAAGGGCAACAGTAACTTTGCCAAAGCTATGGTCTTGGGTGCTTCATATGGTTCCCTTGCAGGTGGATTCGGTACAGAAATTGGTACTGCTCCCAACCTGATGGCAGCAGCATACACCCATTTGCCTTTTGCTAACTGGATGGTATTTGGTTTTCCTTTAGCCATTTTTATGCTCTTTGTAACTTGGAAATTGTTGAGTTGGATATTCCCACCAGAAGTCAAAGGAATTGTTGGTGGACATGAAACACTGAACAAGACTTTGAGTGCTATGGGTTCCATTAGCAGGACTGAGAAGATCACAGCAGTTATTCTGTTCTTCACCATTGGTCTCTGGATCACAACAGGTATCACAGGTTTAGACAGTTACTCTGTTGCTTTGATAGGTGCTGCACTGTACTTCATAACAGGTGTTGTTGATTGGAAGGATGCCCAAGAAAATGTGGATTGGGGATTAATCATCTTCTTTGGAGGTGCACTTTCCCTTGGAGCAGCACTACTAAATACCGGAGCAGCAGCTTGGCTCATTAACGACATCATATCATTGATGGGTAGCAACGTTTCAACAGTGTCTATCATGCTGATTCTCATGATCATAGGTGTAATTTTCACCCAGGTCATGTCGAACATAGCACTCGCAGCTATTTTAGTACCACTTTCTGTTACTTTAGCAGCTGCTCAGGGCCAGCCTGTTGGTATTTACGCAGTTCCTGTTGCTATTGCATGTTCACTTTCATTCATGTTCCCGATGGCAGACCCTACAGTTGCAATGGCATATGGTACTGGATACGTGAAAATCAAGGAAATACTAAAAGCTGGAATACCAATGGTTGTAATAGGTATTATAGCAACTGTAATAGTAATGTTAACCATTGCAAAACCATTCCTAGGCTAAAAATAGTTTGAATTTGGTATTGATTTAAAAATCAATACATTAATTATTATTTTTTTTTAATTACAAAAAAAATTAGAAATCAGTCATTTTTTAAAATAGATTTCATTGATCCACTGCATTCAAACTACGTGGTTTGAAGAATGAAAAAAGAATTCTTTAATCTGATTTTTTTTCCGTTGGTTTAATCTCTCTCCAATAGGCTGATATTCCATCAGAAGAGGGATAAACACTGAAATCATACCATTTTTCAGAACCTTTTAATCCTCTGGATTCAAAATGCTGAATTTCATGGTTATCATTGGCTTTTTTAAATCCAGATTCAATTGCAGATCCAATTAACTCAGGGAAGGTTTCCCATAGATTTTGACCAATAAGATCATCATAATCAGCGTTAAAAAATTCTTCTGCACAATGATTAACATAAGTAAAATGCCAGTATTGACTTAATGCAACAAATCCATCTTGTATACTGTCTAATATTTCAGTCATCTGACTTTTACTTCTTTTAACCTCTTCTTCAGCCTTTTTTCTTTCAGTGTCATCAAACATGTACCCCTTTACTTGTATCATTTCATTTTCATCGTTAAAAATACCTACAAGATTGGCTACAACATGAATTCTCATACCATCAGATCTTCTCTGCCAACTTTGAAATCCCAATAATTTTCTTTCTCTTTTTAAACGGGTGATCATATATGGCCAGTCAAATGAGTTAAACTTAGAAATATTACTCTTAGCTGCTTTATCCCTATCGTAAAATCCATATATATCTGCAAAGGCAGGGTTACATTCCAATATTTTCCCATCAAGAGTAGCAATAAAATCCCCAGTTAAATCCTCATCAAACAATTTATGATACTTCTCTTTACTTTCCTTGAGGAACTGTTCAGCCTTTTTTCTTTCAGTATCATCGAAGACATAACCCTTGATCTCAACGAGCTTGTTTGAATCGTTAAAAATACCAACAATATTTGCTACTACATGGATTACAGTTCCATCAGATCGAATATGTATAGTTTGATGGCCCTTGATCTTATGATCCTCAGTAAGATCTTCGATTAAATTTATCCAATCTTCAGGGTTAAATCTTGACATATTCGATTTCAAGGCGATTTCACGATTTTTAAATCCATATATTTCGATGAAGGAATGATTACAATCTAAAATCGTTCCATCAGGTTTAGCTATGAAATCTCCTGTTAAATCATCTTCAAAAAAACTTTGATACTTCTTTTCATTGGCAAGTATTTTTTCTTTTTCTTCATTTTTTTCTGTTATATCTTGAATTTCAACCAAGTATCCAGATTCAATGGAGGAAATATAAAATTGGGCGTACAATGAAGAATTTTGGCATATTTGCTCTGCATCCTTAACATGTTCTTTTAATCTTCCTTGGAACTTGATCGGACCTGTTTTATCCAGGTCTGCTAGTTTTTCCTGAATTTTTGGGTAGTAAAACAGATCCATTCCTAAAAGAGTGTCCAGATTGCAACCAACAATTTTCAGTGCTGATCTATTTGCATCCTCCAACTTACCATCTGATCCATAAATTAAAATTCCAATTGGGGATTTATCAAATATTTCTTTAAATCGTTCTTTCTCTGGCATAAAGCTTCCCTAATTATTCTATTTATTATGATTTAATCAAATTTTTATCCATCTTAATTAGTTTTAGATCAAATCAACAGCGTTATATCATATAAACCACTAACTATATCAAGAATTTGTTGGTGAACCGATGTTATTAGAAGAGTTACATGATCGAGATTATATAGATTCATTGTTTAAACAGTACCAGGAACTTGCAGATGAACAACCTAATTTAAATTCAGAACTGTTTATTTTCGAAAAAATGGTATCAAAAAGGGTTAAAAAGTTTTTAAAGAAATCTAATCGTTTGAAAGATGTTGAAAAAAAGGATTTAAAGGAGATCGTTCATTTTTCTTCCATTGTCTTTACCGAAGGATCGTTAGTGGCAGCTTTGAGATTGGATCTCTGTAACAGATGTGGATGGTGTTGTGAAAATTGTTCTCCAATCTACATAACAGCAGAGGAATATGAATCTTACCAGAAATCAGAAAATATCATGGCAGGTGAGATGGTACCCCATGAAGATGGTTACAGGTTTGAACAAGACAGACCATGTGAACATTTCATAAGGTCTACAAAGAAGTGTGATATTTACAATGAAAGACCTGCAGTTTGTAAGGCCTATCCAATCATGATCAGGGATGAAAAATATGTATTTACACCAAACCACTTCTGCAAGTACGCAGTTGAATTTGTGGTGCAGAAGGCTATTACAGAAGTTACAACTTGCCTTAAAATCCGTGAAGACCCAGAATTCCTTGAAAAACTTAAAAAACAGATGGAAACCCAAATTCCTGATGATGCGGATAATTTGGATGAACGAGTTAAAAAATGGAATAAAATAGCAGAAGAACTCGATGATCTGTGATCGATTTCTCACGAAATTAAATTTAGTTCAGGTTTCAGTCCTTAGGATCTGGGGCCAACAATCCATTGGATACCCAGCTACTCCCCAAAGGATATTTCCTTTCCTATTTCTTTTTACTTAGATTTTATGAGTCTTTGTTTGTAAATTAATTCCCTGAATTTAATGGTGAATTTTGTACCATCTTTAGTATCAACGAATATTTTTCCATCAAGCTGATTGGTCAGCGAAACAACAAGTTGTAGACCAAGTTTCTGTGGATTGTTGAGATCCACATCGGGAGGTAGTCCTACACCATTATCAGCCACTTCCAAGACGTAGCATTCTGGAGTTTCATCATCCAAACTTAGTTTTATAGTTATTCTACCGTTGCTTCTTCCTTCAAATGCATGTTTTAAAGAATTTATAAATAATTCATTGATTATTAGACCACAAGGCACTGCTGTATCCATGTTTAGGACCAGATCTTCGTTGACATCCATTTCAATTTTTATCATTTCCTTGGAGTAGTAAGATACCAGGTAACTGACCAAACTTTGAATGTAGTCTCTGAAGTTAATATTTGAAAGATCGGTGGATTGGTAAAGCTTCTCATGAATAATTGCCATTGATTTAACTCTACTTTGGCTCTCCCTGAATATTTCAAGATCTTCTTTGTTTTTAATTCCCTGGGACTGGAGATTTATGAGGCTCGAAATAATTTGTAAATTATTTTTCACTCTATGATGGAGTTCCCTCAGTAACAATTCCTTTTCTTGTAGAGATGTCTTAATTTTATCCTCTGCATTCTTTATGTCTATAATGTTGTTACCTATGCAAACTATGCCCAGAACAGTTCCCATATCGCTCCTGATAACGGATTTTGAGATAATTACAGGCACGCTACTGCCATTCTTTGTTTTAATAACGGTCTCAATGTTGATTATTGAATCTGTTGAAGTGTCCAGTAGATCCTTAAGAGTCATAGTTTTTTCAGCAAACAAGCATTTAACTGGTTTTCCAATAATTTCGGATTTTCCATAACCAAACAACTCGGTTGTGGCTTTGTTTATGTTTACAACATTCATCTGAGGGTCTAACATGATAAGAAAACTAGACATGGTCGAAACTATTTCATCAGCTGCAATTGCAGCTGTTAAAGCTGGGAATCTATATTTCCAGACACCGTAACTTATGAAACTTAAACCCACCGTGGACATTACAATAGTTGTTTCGGGGATTCTTATGGACATGGAAGGTAGTACAAGATCACTAACCATGCTGATAATGAGGGGAAAATATAACCCTGCAATCAGATATTTGGCCTGTAACTTCTCAACATTTCTAGTTCGAACATAGTAGAATAAACAGAGCCCTCCAGCTATGAGAACACATGTCAAGGTCCATATACTCATAACATTAAATATGGCCGAATTTTGGGGAAAGATATAGGTCCAACCCCAGTACTCCTTAAGAATTCCTTGGAGTAACAGGTTGGTGGTTACAGCATAAATTGAGATTATTATCGCTGGAACATACATCAAAAGGTAGGTAAGTTTGTTTTTTAGTACTTCTGTTTTTCCAGTGAATATTAGGGAAATGTGAAGTATAACAGGGGGAACCAATGGCCATAACCCGCTCAATTTAAGCCACAAGTAAGCTGTTTGGAAATCTGTAGTCTGCCTGTACTGAAATTCAGTAAACGCAAGAAAACCTACTAAAAAACATAAAACAGCAATCATGATATTTAGTTGGCTTCTTGAATTTTTATGATAAATGAAATTGCCCAAGAAGAAACAAAGGAAAAAAGCTGACAAAGATACGTATGAGTATATGTTCATATTGAGTTTCTCCAGATGTGTTATCATAGTTTGTAAGCTAACAAATAAATCTTTTTCTCGTATAAATATTTTATAGGTCTTTCTTGGAAAATAACTAGTTATATTAATAAATTCTTCGAAATCATTGTCTAATCTAATAATCCCTCAGTATTTTTTACTGATTGGTTATTTAGTCTTTAAAAAAGAACTTTTTAGACGTGGGGGCGAATGATTTTAAGTATTGAATTAAAAAATCATTATTCGAATTTTCTTTCCAAGATCATTCAAGAACTGGTACATGGAGGCTATTTAACAGCTTTAGGAGCACCATCATTAGTTCTTACCACGATGATCATCACCAATTCTGAGGTAAATATTCCACTTCTGGTCATTTCTTATCTTCTTCCATTGATTGTTTACAGCTTTGACTACATGAGGGATCTAGAGAAGGATCTTGAAACCAATTCTGAAAGATCAAAACATCTACTGAAGAAAAAAAAGTTCTACCCTTTCCTACTGGCGTTCTATATTTCCATTTTAATCCTGCTTCTTTTAATGTTTTCAGGCATGAATTTAGTTATTTTCATTGGATTGATAACCATGGGCGGTTTGTTATACGCAACTGCTCTGAAAAGTCTTACAAAAAAAATTCCAGTGTTTAAAAATGTTTACACTGTGTTAACTTGGTCACTGGGAGGTACCATGTTTGTATCTCTTTTCTTCTCAATCCCCTTTTCAGTTCCCTTTCTTGTTGTATTCATATTTATAAATCTCAAGGGAATGATCAATGCCATATTTTTCGATCTGAAGGACTATATTTCGGATTCTAAGGAAGGGCTGAAAACATTGCCTGTAATGCTTGGTAGAAGAAATGCAATTAATTGTTTGCATATTTTAAATGTGCTGGCAGTTATACCACTTGTTTTAGGAGTTTA
Organism: Methanobacterium lacus; assembly: GCF_000191585.1. Classification (NCBI taxonomy): domain Archaea; kingdom Methanobacteriati; phylum Methanobacteriota; class Methanobacteria; order Methanobacteriales; family Methanobacteriaceae; genus Methanobacterium; species Methanobacterium lacus. The sequence goes on along the minus strand of NC_015216.1, from coordinate 423,241 downwards.
TTATCGGATAATTCCGATCATAAGCCTTTCATTAATAATATTTTTCTTTTACAGCTTCTATTATCTTAGAACTGCACAAAATGCTGATAATGATAAAGTTTGGGTTAAATTGGGTTCAATTGCAGATTTTGAATTCATGTTTTGGCCACTAATTCTCATATCTTGTATGCTGGTTAGCAACATCATCTAAAATTGTTTGGCCTGTGAATGAAAATTATTTCAAAAAGGATAAAAGAAGGAATCAATAATATAATTCTGTTCTACATTAGAATATTTCAAATGAAGTGGAATCATTTCCCATTTAATTGGTGAAGGATCTGTCTTTATTTCTTGTCAATTCATTGGAGCAGTATTAATGGTAAAAGTAGTAAAATCGGCTGTTAAATGCTATAAAAAGAAAACTAAGAAGACTGTAGGCGGTAAAAGGAAAGTTTATGAATATAACCAGTACTTGGTGCCTTTAAAAAGATCTGATAACTTTCAGTGTAGTGAAGATGTTCTAATAATTCCCAGATCTGAGATGGAAGATTTAGCCCTTGCAAATAAAACTACAGTGGCTGAGTTTTTCGATAATGTGGGCTATGGTAAAAACAGCATAGCTGCCTACGAACGAGAGCTTGCAGAATTAGAATGGAAACATAACGAACTATCTAGATCCTATAAGGAATTGGTTAGTAAACATTCTAAAACAAATAAACGAATTAGATTAGATGGGGAGAAAATTACAACTCTTGAAAATGAGAACAATGCTGTTCAAAGGGAATTTGAAGCCTTAAAAAAGGATCATGACGAATTAAAATCCAGATTCCAGCTCGAATTCCAGAAGAAAAAGGCTGATGAGGAAGAAAATGCCCAAAAGGATGATATATGGTCCAGTTTAAAGAATAGGTTAGGTAGTAAAAAGGATGGAGAAGGCGATTAATAATGGTCAGTTCAAGATCAAAACCACATCCATCCATAAGTCAGGTTAAAATAATTGCTGATAAAAACAACTTCCCAATCAGCTGGCTCAACAAACAGGGATTTTGTGAGTATGGTATCTTCCTTGAAAATGTGAAGGGAATAGAAATTAAACCAACTAAAGCAATGGTTGAAGGTACTCAGGAACATCTGATCCTTGAAAACAACTTCAAAAAAGATGCTGAACCTGCAACATTTGATGAAATGTTGGAAACATCTAAAACTGGTGAGATACTATCGAGGGAACTGCCAGTAATCTCTGAAAAATTCGGGATCAGGGGTTTCATTGATGAAGTTTGGATGACTCCCGATGAATTCATAATAATTGATGATAAACCTGGAAGAGTTGCTTACTCATCAAGCATAAACCAAGTTTACGGGTACTGCCTGGCATTCAAGGACATGGTCCCTGAAAAAAGGAGAATTATTGCATCGTTAAGAGAAAGAGGTACCGATAATATTTTCTGGTCTTCTTACTTCGATAAAAAGGCAGAAATGGATGTTAAAAACTTGATTAATCGCGTCCACGGACTTTTAAATGGAAAAATTGATTTTATCCCCACAAAAAACCCTAATAAATGTAGGGGATGCAGATTCAATAACCTCTGTGACAAAAAATCCATATTTTAGTTTATCCTGAACTTCGATACATTTAAATATAAGCTAATCGTAAAAACTGATTACTGTATAAAACAGTCTATTCTATTTAGTCCTGTGGGGTAGTGGTAATCCTGCTGGTCTTTGGAACCGGCGACGGCGGTTCGACTCCGCTCAGGACTATTCTAATTTTTATGGGTTGTATCAATGGAAAATATTTTAGTTGTAGGTGCAAGTACCAGACCTGTGGCAGCTGCATTGAATAGTGCAGGATTCAATGTTTACTCCGCTGATTATTTCGGATGTGAAGATCTCCTCCCAATTGTAAAGGAGTACAGATCAATTTTAAAGTATGAGTCCCATGAATCAACAGGTTTTTTTTCTGAAAAGTTTACTCATAACAGTTTAAACAAAGTTGCAGCAGAATTTGTCGATGATGTTGATCATATTGTATGCTGTTCAGGTGCAGATCCAAGCCAATTTCCAAAAAATAAGATTTTAGGAAATCAAGAGATAAATGATGTAGAAAATAAATATAAATTATACAAAACTCTTAAAAAGAGATTTGAAGGATTAATAAACATTCCTTCTACTTTTTTTGTGGATAAGTTGGAGGATGCAAATTGCATTGTGCAGGACAATCCAGAGAAAAAATTTCTCATCAAACCCCTTGAAGGATCTGGTGGAGTTGGCATAACTAAATTTACACCTCCCCTTGAAACCATAGATAATAATGGTGCTATTTTACAGGAAATTGTTGATGGGCAGAATATTAGTACATCTGTAATTTCCAGTGTAGATGAAGCAAGAACAATTCTAGTAAATCAACAATTAATAGGAAATATGGGGTTGGGACAACTCGAAAAATATGGTTACTGTGGGAATATAACTCCGTTCACAGGCTTGGATCAAGAATCCATTCATAACTTGAAGGAAATTTCAGAAGAAATAATCTTGGATCTGGGACTCATTGGATCCAACGGCTTGGACATGGTTCTCAAAGATGATGGTACTCCCTACATAATCGAAGTAAATCCAAGACTTCAGGGTAGCTTTGAAGTTGCTGAATTATCGTTGGGAATAAACATGGCACAAACCCATATCAATGCCTGTGATGGTTCCTTAATTGAAAACGTAAAACCTCGATGTTTTGCAATTAAACAAATTGTTTTCGCAAAGGAAAGGTCCCTGGTAGGGAATATGAATCACGAGGGAATTTCCGATCTCCCTGCTAAAAATGTCATAATTGAGAAGGGAGAACCTGTAGTAACAGTTGTTAATTCAGGGATGATTTTAGAAAACACCATGAAAACTAGCCACGAACTGGTGGCTTCAGTGTATCAAAACCTGCAACCTGCGCCTGAAAAAAGATGAAATCTATTAAATTTTCTGTTTTTATGTTAAATAATGTGTAAAGCCCATAGTATGAATATAATAGTGCCCACAACAATAAGAATGGTTGAAATGATCATTGCGGCAGATACTAACAAAAAAAGTTTAGCACGTTTATCAGGGTCTTCAACATCTTTAAATAATTCGTTCAATGGATCTACGCTCATGGTGATTTACCTCACTAAAAATATGTATTGGGTGGTTGTTGGGAGTATACTTCGAAGTTTCTTTAAATCTGCCCTGTAAATATACATCTCAGTTTCACAGTTATCAATCTCAAGAATCTTACAAACTACTTCTGATTCATATTTTCCTGCTATTCTAGAACCCGAAGCATTAGAATCTATTTCAATATAAATTGGAAGTTTCAGCTTATTGAAGTTAGATTTCCCTAATATTCCGGAAATCCTCTCGAGTTCTTCCCTTTTAAACCTGTGTCTGGTCCCATCAGCACCAATAACATGTGGCTTATCTTCTTTTAAAAGTTCTTCGAGAAATTTTCTTTTACGGGGCAAATGCTTGTTCAGAATCAGGATCTGTTTTTTAACAAGTTTGTCTCCCCTGCTGAAATCAGTTGTCATATTCTAAAATATATCTTCATCGATCCTATATTAACTTTAATCGAATATGATTTCTTAGAGAAATTTTTAATATTAATACCTGATTTGTTTGATCCATTGAAATAGCATATAAACCATTGAAGTTACAGGTGATAATTCCAATGAGACAAAGTTTCAATAAATTGGATACATCGTTTAAACAGAAATATAAACTGCCCTGCCATTTATCAACGAACTCCAATTAAAACCATAACCAGTAATCATCTGAGAACAACCCCCCATACTTATAAGTTCTGATTCACTGAAAAGCTTATAAATGTTTAAAACTATCTACATATTACAGAGAATTTAGTTGGGACGGTGTAGGGGTTAAATGATTGATTATTATTACAAAACCATTGGAGAATTAGTTGAAATCAATGTTGAAGCGAATTCTATTGCAGAATCACGACGTTTAATTTCCGAGATCAACGAACGGGAAAACATCCTAATGAAACTTAGAGAAGAAGTTCGAAGGGATATTCGTTCTCTGGAATCTAATTTTCTCAAAGAAAAAGCTAGATTAAGAACCAAATATTCCATGAAACAAAACAGCGGATTGGCCAGTATTATAATGGGTTCTCCTAAGAAAAAGTTGATAAAAGAGCTTAAAAGTTTGGAATCAAAATCAAATAGGGACATAGAAGAATTGAAACATATTCGATGCGTGATCGATGATCTTCTGATACAGTTCAATGATCTAAGGGAGCCTCTTAACAGTTCCATGAGGGCTAGGTTTGGTAACTAAAAATTTCTTTAAAAAAAATTTGGAAAAAAAATAAAAATTTAATGGGTAAGATGCACTGGTAAGAGTATTAAAACCCCTAGAAGATCATCTTTTTTTATTTCACAATCCTTTGCTGCAGCAAACATTGCATGATCAGCTTTTCTTTCCATGCTTAAAGGTAGAGGAATTTCTTCATCAACTGCTAGGGTATGACCGTAGCTGTTTGATCCATAACCACTTAAGTAACTCAAATAATTAGCTGGAATTGGAATTTCCTTAATTTCAATGGATTTAATATTTCCTGATTGAAATTCCATATCCTCATTAGCAATTATTGCCCTTAGGTTACCTGAAATAGATCCTACCTGAAAGTCAAGCTTTTCAGCTTTTGCTTGTGCAAGCTCTTTCTTAACGGCATCTAACCGGGTTATAATCCTCAATTATTCCATCTCCATGGTCTTTTTGATCATTTTAAGCCTTACGAAGTTTTCTCTTTCCATTTCTTCGAGCCGCATCTCGATGTACTTAACTGTATTCTCGATTCTTGGAACGATGATATGTTCAAGTGCGTTAACCCTTCGTTTGGTGGATTCAATTTCTGCAGCTAAGAGAATGATGGTTTTCTCTATTTCTCCAAGTTCTATTATGAGTTTAATAGCCTTTTCAAATTTACTTGCAGCTTCATCAATTTTAGCCGAGGTTTCAAGGAATCCATATCCCCTTTCTACCATGCTACGTTCTTTAATTTCTGAATCAACCAATGGAACTACAACACCCATCACACTTCTAGAGTCGATGTCGATATTTATAGATTCGTTAACAGACAGGGCAGCTTTTTTAACAGCCAAATCACCCATTACAATCTGTGCTGCTGTCAAGTCTTCATAGGCTTCTTTCAATGTTCTTTCAACATCTTCCCTTGATCCCTTGACACGTTCGAGTATATTGAAAAACTCCATAATAAGGGCGTTTCTTTTCTCTTTAAGTAAACTGTGCCCTTTTACTGCGAGTTTTTCTCTATCTTTAAGTTTAAGAAGTTCCATCCTTGTTGGATTGATGCCTTCTATCATTTCTTGAGCCATTTTATCCCTCACATTCCCTTAAAAAATTTAAGGGATTATTTGTAATTTGGGTGGTATTTTGGTATGTGTTCAGCCTTTACACGTTTGAGTTCAGCTTCTGGTAAGAGGCCTAGTAACTGCCAACCAAGGTCCAGTGTTTCCTGGATGGACCTGTCTTCATCACTGGTCTGGGTTATGAACAGTTTCTCAAATTCGTCTGCAAAGGTTAAAAATTTCCTGTCACGTTCTGTTAAAGCTTCTTCACCAACTACAGCCATCAGATCCCTTAAGTCTCTTCCTTCTGCATATGCTGAATAAAGCTGGTCTGAAACACCACTGTGATCTTCCCTTGTTTGACCTTCACCGATTCCACCACTCATTAATCTGGAAAGTGATGGTAAAACATCTACTGGAGGGTAGATACCTTTCCTGAAAAGATCTCTGCTTAACACTATCTGTCCCTCTGTGATGTATCCAGTTAGGTCAGGAATTGGGTGTGTAATATCGTCCTGTGGCATAACAAGTATAGGCATCTGGGTAATTGAACCTTCTTTACCTACTATCCTACCTGCACGTTCGTACATTGTAGCTAAATCAGTGTACATGTAACCAGGGTATCCCCTTCTTCCAGGAACTTCATCCCTAGCTGCAGATATCTCACGAAGTGCTTCACAGTAGTTTGTAAGGTCAGTGAGTATAACAAGCACGTGCATGTTAAGTTCAAATGCGAAGTACTCTGCTGTTGTCAGTGCCATTTTAGGAGTGATGATCCTTTCAATTGCAGGGTCGTCTGCCAGGTTCATGAAAACTGTAACTCTTTCTAGAGCTCCTGTTCTTTCGAAATCTCTCATGAAGTAATTTGCTTCTTCGTGGGTAATACCCATAGCTGCAAATATAACCGCAAACTCTGTTTCTTCTCCAACAACCTTTGCCTGTCTTGCGATCTGGGCTGCTAATTCGTTGTGAGGAAGACCAGAACCTGAAAATATAGGCAGTTTCTGTCCACGTACTAACGTGTTCATTCCATCTATGGTTGAGATACCAGTTTCAATGAACTCTGCAGGAAATTCTCTGGCAGATGGGTTCATTGGGTTTCCGTTGATATCGAGTTCCTGGTCAGGTATGATCTCTGGACCACCGTCAATTGGTACACCTGTACCATTGAATATTCTTCCTAACATGTCTGGTGAAACACCTAACTTTGCTGTTTCTCCTGTGAACCTCACCTTGGTTGTTAAAGTGTTTAGGTCACTGGTTCCTTCGAAAACCTGCACAACAGCAAGGTCGTCTTTAACTTCAAGAACCTGTCCCCTTCGTTTTTCCCCTGCGGGTGTTTCAATGTCTACTATTTCGCTGTAAGCTACTCCTTCAACACCTTCAACAATCATCAGAGGGCCTGAAACTTCAGAGACGGTAGTATATTCCCTTGTTTTGATATTTGTGTTCATTTTCATACCTCACTGCACTGTTTTACTATGTCTTCCTGAATTTGTTTGACTTTAACCTCAAATTCAGCTTCAGGTAAGTACTTCATTCTTCCGATATCATCTTTAGCTGATATGGTGATGATGTCTGCAGATGCTGCTCCTCGGTCAAGTGCTGCTTCGGCATTGACATGGTAAGTTATAATTGTTTTAAGCATTTCGTACTGTTTCTTTGGAGCACAGTATGTGTCTACTTCGTGATATGCGTTTTGTTGGAGGAAATCTTCCCTGATCATCCTAGTGGTTTCGAGGGTGATTCTTTCACGGTCTGGTAAAGCATCCGGACCTACGAGCTGTACAATTTCCTGCAGTTCAGATTCCTTCTGAAGCAGTGCCATTGCTGTATCCCTTGTTTCTCTCCAATCTGCACCAGTATTGGTGTTCCACCAATTCTGCACGCTGTCAACATAGAGTGAGTAACTTTGTAACCAGTCTATTGAAGGGAAGTGACGTTTGTCTGCAAGTGATGCATCCAGTGCCCAGAACACTTTGGATATACGAAGTGTGTTCTGTGTAACAGGTTCTGATAAATCTCCACCAGGTGGTGATACAGCACCTACAACTGTTACAGATGATGTTTTATCTTCAGTACCTATGGTGGTTATTCTTCCTGCTCTTTCATAGAATTGAGCAAGTCTTGATGCGAGGTATGCTGGGTATCCTTCTTCACCAGGCATTTCTTCTAGCCTACCTGATATTTCCCTCATTGCTTCTGCCCATCTTGAGGTTGAATCTGCCATTAGAGCTACATCGTAACCCATGTCACGGAAGTATTCAGCAATGGTTATACCGGTGTACACACAAGCTTCCCTAGCTGCCACAGGCATGTTTGAGGTGTTTGCTATGAGAACTGTTCTGTCCATCAATGGTTTACCAGTTTTTGGATCTTCTAATTGCGGAAATTCCTTTAGAACTTCTGTCATTTCGTTTCCACGTTCACCGCATCCTACATACACAATTATGTCTGCATCTGCCCATTTAGCGAGCTGCTGCTGTGTAACTGTTTTTCCTGAACCAAATGGTCCGGGCATTGCAGAGGTACCTCCCTTTGCAACTGGGAAAAATGTATCCTGAGCCCTCTGACCTGTTACCAAAGGCACATCTGGATCTAGTTTGGCTTTGTATGGTCTTCCAACTCTTACAGGCCATTTTTGCATCATTGTAACTTCAACAGTTCCTGTTGATGTTTCGACTTCTGCAACTACTTCTTCCACAGTGTACTGGCCTTCGGAAACTATGCTTAATAGTTTACCTTCAACCTTTGGAGGTATCATAATTTTTTGAAGAATTGCAGATGTTTCCTGTACTTCTCCTATTACATCTCCACCCTTTACATCTATTCCTGCAGCTAAGGTTGGTTTAAATGTCCATTTGGTTTCTTTATTCAATGATGGAACACTTATTCCCCTCTGGAGATAATCACCTGTCATTATTTTGATCTTTTCCAGTGGTCTTTGAATTCCGTCAAAAATGGAACCTAATATACCAGGGCCTAGTTCAACTGATAGTGGTCCTCCAGTACTTTCGATTGGTTCACCAGGTTTCATACCTGCTGTTTCTTCGTAAACTTGTATGGTTGCTTTGTCTCCTTCGAGTTCAATGATCTCACCGATCAACTTATCGTTCCCGACCTTCACCATTTCGTGCATCTGGGTTCCCTTCATGCCGTCTCCGACAATAACAGGGCCAGCTATTTTAATTATATTTCCTGTAATCATTTTACCATCTCAACCCCAATTACTCTTTTAATAAGCTCACTCATAGGGTCAGATTCCCTTCTAATTGAGCCTGTTTTGTCTGGTATTTCAATTATCATAGGTAATGCGCTTTCGTTTGTTACCTTGTTGATTGTTTTCCTGAGTGCGTCCCCTATTTTTTCGGTGGTGATAATGACAGAAAAATTCCTACTTACCAATTCTTTTAAGGTTTTTTCTGCTTCATCCATATCCTTAACAGGGTGTCCTTCTTTGATACCTCCAAGCATGAAGCCTGTGACAATATCCTCGTCTGCCATCACAGCGATATTTGAGTTCATACTAACATCTCCTTGATCATTGATGGTGAGAATCCAGCTTCCCTTTTTCCCCTAGCAATAATTTTTAAGTTTTTAACTTCAGTTTCCTTCCTACTTAAAAATCCTATCATAGGGCCAATTCCAAACTGATTCTTCAAGGAAATGGTTTTAGCTGTTTTGACAACGTAGCTGTCGAGCAATTTCTCGAAAGTTGCCATTGAACCTGTTTCATTAAATTCTGACATGGCATCAGAAAGCATTGGAGCATAATCAGTTCCTTCTAATCCACTTATAACTCCAGATACATCTTCTGCTTCCATTAACTCTTTGAGTTTCCATTCCCGAATTTCGTATCCATCTGAAACCATGTAGGGTTCTATGTCTTCGTACTTAATGTTGTCTGCCTTTGCCCTTAGAATGATCTTTATGTTGGCAACATCAACCATTGTACCAATGTAATTGTGAAGTAGAGTGGTGTTCTCATCTTCAGGTGTTGCAGATGTTTTTAAAAGATTTTCTAGCAAATATTTGTCCATTGAAGCTTCTAAAGGTAACAATAAACCTGTTTCCTTGTATATTGGTAGTGCATCTTCAACAATCTTTGGATACTCAGTTCCTTCCAATGCATTGAGTACTTCTTCGACTGAATCTGTATCTATTAAAGAATCAAGCTTGTTGCTCAATTCTCCAAATGGTACAAGCAGATCAACTGTTTGTTCCTGGCTCAAACCTGCTTCCTTAGCTATTATTATGCTTTTGATATTTTTGATGTCCCATTTTTTCAGTAAAAACTTGAAACTGTCTTTACTGTCATCAGGAGTGATCCTTGCAATCAAATCGTAGGTTTCAGCTAACTGAGAATCCAATGCCTTTTCAAGAGGGTAGGTATCTATGTACTTGGCGTAGTCTGGAACTCCCCTCAAATAGTTTTTAACTTCTTCAACATTTTGGGATTCAACTATTTCTGAAAATTCCTTTTCATTAAATAACCTTCCAGTTCTTGCCCTGACCCTTGCATTAGGGTAAGTGTAGGGAAAGAACCCCAAAACAGGCCTAATTATTGTTATAACAACAATTGCACCAATAACTATGATGGCTAAGATCATAACTGCTAAAAAAATTTCATATGAGGGAAATCCAAGTGCAGTAACTAGTGTAGTTATATCTTCTACCATGGTGAATCTCCCCTATTTGAATAATATTCTTGCAACTTCTGATCTTAGAGATTTTTTAAATCTCAGCAATCTAGCCTCGATAGTATTGTTAACTTCTATTTCACCATTTTTGGTTTTGAGAACCGCTCCTCCAATGGTGTTTATGTTATCTCCAATTTCTAACTTAGTCTCGTTACCAGTTTTTTCTTTTACTTCATTTTCGATGGATGATATTGAAACTTTTATCTTGGCCACATCTTCAGCTTTGACAGACACGATCAAGTCTCCGCCACCAATTTCAGTTGCAGCTTCAATAATAATTTCATTTAAAGATTCCTTGTATTCTGTTGAATCTGAAGAAGCAATTTCCTTCAGGTTTTCCACAGCCTTTTTAAAGGACTCTTCAATTATTTCTTCTCTAGCATCAAGTTCCATTCTTCTGGAATTCATCTTAGCCTCTGAGATTATTTGCTGATATCTCATGGTGGATTGTTTTTTACCATCCTCTAAGATCTTTTCCTTTTCAATGAGGGCGATTTTTTCACCCTCTTCTAAAATGGATTTACTCTCTACTTCAGCTTCTTCTTCGATTGAACTAGCCTTAGTTTGAGCTTCAGATATTATACTTGAGACTATTTTTTCTGTCCCGGCACTCATGTTTATCCTCCAAGAATTTTAGCGAATACCATAAGCAATATAGCTATAAGGAAACCGTAGATAGCCTGTGTTTCAGATAGTGCTGTAAATATAATACCCCTTGCAAACATGTCTGGTTCTTCAACAACAGCTCCTACTGATGAGGATGCTGTAATACCTTGACCCATACCAGAACCTAAACCTGCAAATCCAATTGCTGCACCTGCACCAACTGCTATTATACCCTGTGAAACATTCAATGTTAGTGAAGGGTTCATTATTCCTGAGAAAACCAGGAGCAAGATAGCTATAAGAAAACCGTATATAGCCTGTGTTTCTGGAAGGGCTGTAAATATGATACCTCTTGCAAACATATCAGGGTCTTCTGCTACTGCACCTACACTCCCTGCTGCTGCAATACCCTGTCCTATACCTGATCCTAATCCTGCTAAACCGACTGCTAGACCTGCGCCGATTGCTGCTAATGCTGTTCCTAATACTATTTCTACCATATTATTTACCTCCTACATCAGTATGTATTCTTTTTGTACGGAATGCCCTGAACTTCTGACTTCCACCTATGTAAAATTGAGCAAAGTACTCAACATAATGCAAACGTAATGAATTTATAAATGCTCCCAGACTCTGGAATGCACAGTTGGCTATGTGACCTCCAATAAAGACTAGAGGTGCCAATATTACTCCAACAACAGGTATCATACTATCACATAATCCTGTTAAAATGTTAACAGTCATAGCAATTCCGCCTGTTGAAAGACAAAGTGCTAAAAGCCTTGCATATGATAACAGGTTTCCCAAGAACCCTGTGAGATCCATGAGACCAAATGCTCCATTGAAGTATATGAGCATTATAAGGCTTAACACGAGTATCGGGGCTGCAATATATAATGAACTTGTTAGTACGTATGCAACAATTCCTGCTTCTAAAACAAACCAGACTATTTGTGCTCCTAAAGCATCACTGACATTTCCACGGGTGATGTTGTTGTATGCACCTATTATAAGACCCATGTTAATGTGGATAACACCTATTGCTAGTGCAATGTATAAAATATTTTCTGGATGTACGAATGCGTCTATGGAATGTATAGTTGTTGGTAGTGCTACTCCTCCAAGAATCCATCTTGGGAAAAAGTCTCCAATGAAACCATTGGTAACCATACCCAGTATAAACGCCCAGACACCACATGCAACTAATATAAGTCCCATGTTTTTCATCATCTTGCTGTTTTTACCGAGTCCATAAATTAAAACTACACCAATTAATGCATCTACCACACCATAACCAGCATCTGTTAAACAGAAACCAAAGAAGAATGGGAATATAATTGCCATGAGTATGGTTGGATCAAACTCCCTGTAATCTGGTGGGGAGTACATATTAACAAAAAGCTCGTAGGGTTTTGCAAACCTAGGATTGTCCAAATGAATTGGAATTTCATCTTTCTCAACATCAGGATCTGAAACTTCTACTATGGAATATCCTTCAGTAGTGGTTTCAATGAGTGCCAGAGTTTCTTCTAGATTTTTCTTTGTTACCCATCCCTCCAACATTACAGTGTTGTTTGTTTCACCAAATGATGAAAAAATTTCGCTTCTTTGTTTTTCAATTTCAAGAAGTTCTTTTAAAACAATGAGATCAGATAATGATTCCTCAGATATTGCTCCAAGTTCGTTTAAAGTAGCTTCTTTTTGTTTTATTATTGCTTGTTTTTCAGATTCAAAGTTTCTTAAAATTTCTTCTGGTTTTCCAGAAATTCCTGATAGATCGAATCTTTCGAATTCGAGTTTTCTAAGTAAAGTTGAAATCTCATCACCATACTTGCTCAGGCTAATAACAACCAAAATTTTGTATAATTTATCTTCAGTGTCATTATCCTCAACAAGGATCTCATCAGGCAGGTCCTTCATACTTGCCTTGAACTCTTCATAGGAAGTTAAAGAAATTTTTCCAGCAATAACAGAAACAAATTTTGTATCTGTCAATTCTGCAAGGTCAACATCGAAATTTTTCAAATTCTCTGCTGCCTTCCTAGCAGTTTCCAGGTTGGAAAGCTTAGATTCTAATTCATTTAAATTTTCTTCCAATGGTTTGGTTTTAGATTCTACTTCATCAAGGAAAGTTTCTGCATATTTCAGAAGTTCTTCAACCTCTACCTCTTCAACTTCCTTTTTCTCAATTTTGGGAGGATTAATAAATCCTTTGGCCATGGCTAAAATGCCCTCATCCTTCCTGCTAACAGAACTTAAAAAATCGGATGTAGCAGTTGTTTTCATTAAAAGAGAGGAAATTTTGCCGAGAAAAGGAGTTGCATGGGCGGGTTTAAGAATTTGCTTCCACTCTGCATCTTGTTGTATTCTCTCAGATATATCTTGGATCTGTACCAGTCCTGCATCGTGAAGAGTATTCACTGCAGTGTCTGCGTACTTATCCAAGGTTATAACCTTGAGTTTTTTCATTCTCGCCGGCTTGAACATTGTACTCACACTATAAAATACTTTTAACTATTAAATCCGCTGCCTCGTCAACCTTATTCATTGCTGTGCTTTTAGTCACTCGAACTTCTTCACTGGTTGTATTGGAAATATGTAAGGCCTCTTTCTTGGCCTTGGTTTCAGCTTCTACAGCCATATTTTCGGCTTCAGCAGAAGCTTCTTCTTTTGATTTTGCTATGATTTCTTTGGACTTTGAGCGGGCTTCTTCGATTCTTTCGGATTTTAATTCATTAGTATCTTCTATTAACTTGTCAGCATCATTTTCAGCCTTTTTTATCGTTGTAATAGCTTCCGATATTGTTGTCATTTAAATCACCATGATTTATAAGCAAAGTTTCTATTGTGTTATATTTATCTTTTACTATTTGAATTTCCAATAAAAAGACTCAAATAATAATACATATTGCAAATAATTGAATAATTTCAGTTAATTCTGCAGTAATCACCCCTTTTCACTATAGTGAATTTCTTCAGTGTCAATTAACTTTCTAAATGGTGTTTCAACGGTCTGTTCTTCGAAAACATGTGAAATAATTCCGGGAAGTCTTCCCATCATGAAAATTCCAGTTCCAACCTTCCAATCAAAACCAAGATCTGATAAGATACCTGCATTTGCACCATCTATGTTCATCTTTATTTCCTTGGTTTCATATAAAATTTCTTCAATGGATAAAGCCAGTTGAGTGTGAACACCTACACATTCCAATTTTTTGGCAACTTGAATCAATTTAGCCGCCCTAGGATCTTCAGAATGATATCTATGCCCATATCCTGGTATTTTCTCATTTTTAGATAAATATTCATCCACCACTTTTTCTGCAACGGCTTTTACGTCCTGACCAGATTTCAATGGACCCCTGAATTCAGGAACTCCATTCAATGCCAAATATTGTAGCATCTGCATGGATCTTTCCATTGCTCCGGCATGGAACTTGCCAAATGAAAGCAGTCCTCCAGACACACACTCCTTCATTGATGAACCTGTCGAGGCCATCAATCTTGCAACCTGTGTACTGGGTGGTGTTACACCATGATCACAAAAAGAAACTAGAACAGCTTCTAACATTTTAGAATCAATTTCTGAAGGCAATTCTCCGTTAACAAGTAGATAAACCATTTCAGGAAATGATATTTTACCAATTAGATCTTCCTGTGAATATCCTCGAGTAACCAATTTATTAGGTTCAACACGAGTAATGGAAGTTTTCCATTTGGGATTAGTTAATTTAAGTAAATTTTCGACGGTTTTTCTACCAATGGCCATAATTTAATCACTCCAAAAATTTGGATAGTTGCACAGTGGATCGTCTTGGCTCCACACAGCAACATGGACGCATAGAAACTACTCTAACGCCACTCGCCCGTTGGGGCCCAACTTCGATAAAAGATCCCAGTGCAGTTACAGAACCGCCAATTCCAAGCGACCCTATATTTGTATTGTTCAATTTTCCAGTCATACAATTTTCCAATTCAGACTGGATATTAAGGTTGCCGTAAGCCATAGCTTTCAGCATAAGCGATGAAGCTTCAAAATGAGTTCTTCCAATGCCAATTGCAGGAATACACGGTGTGCATCCTAACATTGCAATCTCTGATCTCAACCATGTTAATACTTCTAAAAATACTTTTCTATGATCCCTCTTGTGGAAAACCTTATATGTATGGGCACGAATTTCTGGCCCTCCCCCAAGCATCAACACATGAATTTTCACAACATCGCCCTTAATCCCTGTTACTGAAAAAGGTGGTGCTGGAAGCATTTCTGGCTGGTTATAAAGTCCTTGGGATTGTTCAATTCTCTCTATTGAGTTACCCTTGACTGCCATTGGTCTTGCTGGAAGTTCCTTCAATCCTGCTTCTATTCCCTTGGTTATATCTTCAAAAAATCCAGGAGCCAAATTAACTTCCCTACCTACTTCAATAAGAACATGGGGAACACCGGTATCATCACAGAGCGGAACTTTATTTGTACTTGCTATTTCTGCATTTTTTAAGAGTAATTCCAATACCCACCGAGCATTGGGATTGGTTTCAGTTTTAACAGCATTTTTATAGGCTGTTAACTGATCTTCACGGAAATTGGTGCTTGCATCGATTACTGCATCTTTAACTAAATTTATGAGGTCCATTGAAAATCTCCAAATTAATTCTATTTTTCTGGGATGGACATATCCTCTGCCCCAGTTTTAGAAAGTTTTGCTTCAGGATAATATCTATCGATCATACTTTGGACTAGGTACACCTGTTTAATTCTTTCAGCAGCTTGACTTGCACTGGTATCCCATCCATGGTGGGCAGCAACTGATCCTCCTGTTTTCAGGTAAACAGGTGCTGCTGCCTTTATTATTTCAGGAGCTTCGTAGTGACGTATGAATCCTCCTGAAGATTTAGGATTTTCCATGTGCAGATCCAGGGAAATGTTGATGGATCTCCTGATTTCTGCCATCATGGGTATCTGAAGATCCCTTACTGGATTGAAAGAATCTGCTCCAATGAGTTCTAAGAGTTTGGCACTGGCAGGGTTTCCATGTCCACAGTGTGCTGATACTTTGAAATGTACGTCTTCAGGAAGTTCACCCTTCTTACGCATCTCACCCAACACCCAGAGTAGACCTTCATCGTATACAACTATGCCCCTAACACCCAGTGCTACAGCCCTTTTAACATCTTCCAAACCATAGAACAAGTTTTTGTATCCCCTCAATCTGTAACCTATTCTTGCTCCTTCTGGTGTGTTAGCTGATGCGCTGGTATCGTAGGTGGCCCTGGGTCCCACACTCAGGAACAGTTCTACCTTTTCATCAGCTGCTATAGTGACCATTTCTTCGATTTCAGCATCTGTTAAAAGCATTATTCCCTTGGTTTGAGTTACCCTGTGAATGTTTACCCCATAACTGTCTGTTGCTTCAAAAAGTGCAGCCATTGCATTGGGATTTTGAATTCCTGGAACTTCAAAACGGTACTGGGCACCGTCAGGAAAGCGTTTTGCAGATGGTTCATTATTTTGGTTTCCAATTCCTATTGAATTTAAAAATTTTTCAGTGTCCATAGAATCACCAACTCGTTAATAATTTAATATGATAAGATTTATGATAGTAAGAATTATTTCCTATTTAATATTAAGATTTAACATCTCCATAAAATCATGTATATATATAGATTCAATTTGTTCGATTGGGTTCATCAATTCAACATTAACGTGGGGGTTTAGTTCTTGAAATTTTTGAGTTAGGTCCTGCAGATCCAGGGGATTTTCAGGTTCTCCAAGGGGAAGATCTACCTGGCAGTTGTAAACCCCATTTCCAGTTTCAACACTGATTTCAGATGGTCTTTTAGAGGGGTACGATCCATCCAATTTAGCATCTGTTTCAATGACTGTCTTTGAGGCTAAAGATCTTGTTAAGTCTGTTATTTCCATGTTTTCAGTGTTTGGTGCTCCTTTTATTAGACTTATTGCCACTGCAAATGGAAGGCTCTGCCTTAAATCTTCAACAGTTTCTGGCTGGTAATTATCGTGTTCAGCAGCAATTTTATATGTTTTGATATATATTCTACGAATATCATCTAAATTTGAACCTTCTGTTTCCATTTTATCCTTTATGAACCTAGCTGCATCGATTGAAGAATGTAAATGTCTGCATAATGGATACTGCTTGAAGTAAATATCTAAAATATGATAGCGATCCTTATCCATTTCTTTCCAACTGTTTTCTAAGATTGAAATATCTGAATCTGAAACCATTGCCATGTAAAAACCCTGTTTTCCATCAATTATTGATTTAGCTCCTGTAAATCCTTTTTCAGCCAGTACTGCGGCAATAACTCCTGCATGTGCAGCCTTTCCTGCATGCAGATGTTTGCCCATAGTCCCGGCATGATCAGATTCCAACAAACCCGCTGCCTGGGTTCCTGCAAGTCCCAGTGCATTGATTATTTTTTCTTCGTTGAGTTCCATAATTTTACATACCGCTGCTGCAGCACCCAATGTGCCGCAGGTTCCTGTGCTGTGAAAACCATTATTTCTGTGCATGGGGTTTGAAAGTTTTCCCATTAATATAGAAACTTGATAACCTGCAACAATGGCTTCTAACAGTTCCTTGCCGGTTTTTTTATGAAAATCAGCCGCCGCAAGTGAAGCAGGGATAACAGCACATCCTGGGTGAAGTTGAGCATGTCTGTGACCATCATCAAGATCAAGACTGTGCGCAAAGACCCCATTACAAAAAGCAGCATCCATTACGCTTAACTTGTCTAAATCAACTATTACCTCATCTTTTGCGCAGTTAAATATTTCTTTAACTATTTTTCCGCTTGGACTATTTGATCCCCTCATTGCCACGGCTAAAAAATCTAAAAAACAGAGTTTTGCTTGGGATACGACTTCCTTTGGAAGTTCATCATAGTTTATTTCAGCTATTTTACTGGCTAGATCTTCTGTTATCATATTTTATGAACTCAAACGATTTTTATGGTTTAAATTAATATTAGGGTATTTCCTGTTGGTATCAAAGTCCATCTCTAACTAAAGGTTTGCTTAAATGTCTTCTTGCAGAGGGAGGAGTTTCGTAAAATCCTTTTTCTATATTTCTAGGCACTTCTACCGCTACTTTTTCTCCATTCCTTTCTATTTTACTGCAGCTCGGACATTTGAATCCTTTGTTTTTTCCAGCTGACTTCATTCTTTTTCCACAGCTGCACATTGGATTAACAAATTTTTCTGTTTTAGCAAGTTCCTTTAACTGGAATTTTTCTATGTTAAGGGTGCCTTGATTGTTTATTCCTTCTCCAACTCCTCCATAAACCTCCAATATATCCCCAGGTTCCAATTTTCGAACGTAATTTCTGAATTGTTTGGTTGGTTCGTATGCTGCACATTCAATATTTCCTGACTCATCTTCTAATCTGAAGATAAGATGTCCCCCATCTATAACATGGGGTTTGTCCATTACCTTGCCATTTACAATGTAACATTTGAACTTCTCCATGTCTGAAATATTGTCTATGGGTTTGAGGTGCATGTCTGTATGTTGGTTGGTTTGGAAGATGCAGTGCCTTTCAACTGGTTCCATGACACGGACCATTGTTCTGGCCTGTTCAAGTACATCAGGATTCTCGCCCCTTATTCCATAAAGTACAGGGCAGGGAGTGTGAGGTTCTATTGCAATATATCCGTGGTCAAGATTGTCAAAGGTTGAAGGATATGTTTTTGTATCCATTTCAACTACAGATTCATGGTCAATCCTTCTTTTTGAACCGTAGTTCTCTGGAGTTCTGTAGGCCAGAAGCTCAAAGGTTTGATCTGTTAGGTTGCATCCTATGGCTGCCAATGCACCTATTATTCCCCTGCCATTTTTAAATTTGTAGTAGTCAGCACCAATATTCTTTAAAATGGATTCTGTTTCTGTTATTGACACTATGTTCCTTATTGTTCTGTCTGCAAATTCCTCGAGTTCAAGTGTGACATCATTTTGGTAGAAAACAACTCCAGGGTTGGTTTTTTCATCTTGAAGTTCTGATAATGTCTGAACATTCTCTAATACTAATTTTTTTACTTCCTCAACTTCTTTTTCTGTTTTAAGTTTTAATTTGAAGGATAGTGCACCGTTTCCTCTGGTTTTAAATCTTGCAAACGGATTAAGCCTTATGAGTCTGGGATATCCTGAAATATTAAAACCGTAATCTTTAAGTTTGGAGATTATAACACAAGTTACATAGGTAGTACACATTCCAGAACTGGAATCAGTGTCATCGATTCCAACATATAATAATATATCGTTCATATTTTTTCACCGGTGATTAAATGCAGAAAGCCAACATTTCACCCCAAAGGGATCAGGTCCTCATTGAGATAAATGATCTTCTCTCTAACCATGGATTTGAAACTTCTAATATATATGATAGAAGTTGTTTTGATATGGTGGCTAGAAAGGAATTTGAACTATTACTTTTGAAGATTCTGATTAATATAGATGGTTTCACAGGAAGCCAGGCAGAGGAAATAAAAAAGGTTGCCGACACATTTCTAGCATCACCCCTAGTTGTGGGAATAAAATCTAAAAATGAGTATCTTGAAGAAGACGTTATATATGAACGTCATGGTATTCCTGTTATTGCCAGGGAAACCCTCAGAAATATGGTTGTAGACGATATATATCCCGAGGTGTTTGCTGATCGTGGTGGTTACTACGTTCAGATCGATGGGGAAATAATTAAACAGGTTAGGGAAACTCAAAATATTTCCAGGAAAGATTTGGCTGATAAGGCCCATGTATCCAAGGAAACTATTTACAAATATGAACGTGGTATGGTAAGGGCATTCCCTGAAACTGCCATGATGCTTGAAAGCATACTTAACATGAAGATAACCCTCTCTGTAAATCTTTTAAGTGTTCCAGAAGTGGAGAAAAGGGCAGATGTTAGGGATACCAATACACCAAAACCAGAGTTGTCGGTGGAAAACCAGACTACACTCCAAAATTTGGGATTCGGAGTTATATCTACCAACAGAACCCCGTTTGATGCTCTGGCTAAAAAAGAAAGCACAGGCAAACTTACTAAAAAGGACAGTACAGTCATTACCAATTTAGAGAAGAACAGAAACCAACAGATGCTAAAACGAATGGCCCTAAATGTAAAAGATTTGTCAGGAATCACTGGAACAGATGCAGTATTTTTATTGGAAGATAAAAAACCATTGAAATGTATTGAAGGTGTGCCAGTTGTTTATAACTGGGAAATTAAAGAAATGGAACATTCAAAGGAGTTCCTAAAACTGGTTAGGGAACGGAGAGACTGTAACTAAACATCTCAATCTATTGTTACAATACAAATTTTTTTATATTCTTTCTACGTTGATTCAAACTTAACTCCACGCCAAATTCCTTGTTCATAATATGATTTAAAAAAAAATATATTTCCATTATTTAATAAAAAAAATGGAATTTAAAGAGATTTGAGCAGACTAAATGTTTCCTGTGCTTCATCAACTGAAGCAATTCCCAAAGCCACAACATCTGCAAATGAAACTGTTTTAAGGTAGTTAAATGCATCTTCAGGCATTAAAACACCTGCTGCCAGAACATTTCTAACCATGATTGTTTTGTTTAATTCTTCCATCATGTTGTCCAAGTTCGCCCTAACTTCCTTATCATACACATCACAGTCCATGAGGTATCCGAGTTTGTTAACAGGAACACTGTAAATATCGAACAGATCCAATACATCGGATTTCAACAAACTTGACGTGGTTTTGAAGGGACTGTGGGTTACGAGTCCTGGAACCGCTTCAATTTCTTTGATCTTCAAAAGTTTTTCTTCGATGGCATCCCAATTTTCAGTGTCTGTTAGGGTTCCATGAATCATTACA
Organism: Methanobacterium lacus; assembly: GCF_000191585.1. Lineage (NCBI taxonomy): Archaea > Methanobacteriati > Methanobacteriota > Methanobacteria > Methanobacteriales > Methanobacteriaceae > Methanobacterium > Methanobacterium lacus. Next base: position 402,734 of record NC_015216.1, on the reverse strand, counting down.
GATACTGCACCCAAATCAGAGAATAGTTCAATGTCTTCAGCTTCAGTTTCTGGCATCAATGTGCCCACAATATCCATTTTGATGCCTGCATCACGTGCAAGTCCTATTGCTTCGATAACAGGAGGTTCGGGCATTACCTGAATTCCCTTAACTCCCATATCATGGGATTTCTGAATTATCTTCGCAATATTTTCTGGATTGTTGTAGAGATCAAGCTGGTACAACCTTGCCCTGTGTCCAAATTGAGGAGCTGCAACGAATGGGGAAGATCCAAGCAAGGTTCTGGGAATATCCTTGTTTGATATTTTGATACTGCCATCAAACATCTAATTATTCCACCGGTTGAGCAACGACTGCAGTTCCATAGGCCAATATTTCTTGCATGATGTCAGAAATTGCATCAGAATCAAAACGTGCACTTATAATTGCATTTGCACCCATTTCCCGAGCATGATCAATACATCTTTCAAGAGCTTCATTCCTTGATTCCTGCATCATTTGAACGTATTCTTTTATTTCCCCTCCAAACATGGAACGGATACCTGCACCAAGTTGTCCTCCAACACCCCTACTTCGAACAGTCAGTCCATACACAAATCCCTTTGTTTCTAAAATTTCATATCCCGGCACATAATTTGAGCTAACTATTATGAATTCATCGACAGAAACCATTTCCTAAACCTCCATTTAAACCATTTCTTGTTGTTAGTATACCTTTAAATTTTGTTTGGATCGATATATCTTTTTCCAAATCAAACTCGGACAACGATGTGGTTCATGTAAATAATTTATTATATGAAAGTTCCATAACTATTTTTTAATTGAATTTAGATGTTGGATTGCAATATTATATTGAAGAACTATTGAATGGAATTTATAAATGCAAGTTCTAATATAAATTTAAACTCATTCAGATTCATAGATAATATTATGAGAGAACTCAGGGTGAAAATATGGATAAAAAAGTACTTATCGCTGATCAAATAAACGAAAAGGGAATAGATGAATTAAAAGATGTTGCTGAGATTGTAAGCAACTTCACAATTTCAAAAGAGGAATTGGTAAAGGAAATAGCAGATTATGATGCCATAATTGTAAGAAGCAGAACAAAAGTCACGAGGGAAGTGATTGAAGCTGCAGATAAATTGAAGATAATAGCCAGGGCAGGAGTGGGTGTGGACAACGTAGATGTTCAGGCAGCTACAGAACGTGGTATTATGGTGATAAACGCACCAGAATCAACATCCATCACAGTTGCAGAACACACCATGGGGCTAATACTTTCACTTTCACGTAAAATATCAATAGCAGACAGCTCAGTGAAGGATGGTAAATGGGAAAAAAGCAGGTTCATGGGTATAGAATTGAATGGAAAAACCCTAGGTGTTATTGGTATGGGCAGAATTGGAAGCCAAGTAGTTACCCGTTCAAAAGCTTTTGGAATGGAAACTGTTGTCTACGATCCATACATCACAGAAAAATCAGCATCTGAACTTGGAGTTACAGTGGTAGACCTGGAAACTCTCCTAAAGGAATCCGATGTCATGACCATACACGTGCCATTAACACCAGAAACAAAACACCTAATATCAAAGCCACAGTTTGAAATCATGAAGGAAAATGCAATTATCATAAACTGTGCAAGGGGCGGAATCATCAATGAAGAAGATCTCTACGAAGCCCTGTCAAACAACAGAATAAGAGGTGCTGGCCTGGATGTCTACGAAGTTGAACCTCCAGAAAACAGTCCATTATTCACCCTTGACAACGTGGTTTTAACTCCACACATAGCAGCTTCAACTTCAGAAGCACAAAGGGACGCTGCCATAATAGTGGCTAATGAGATTAAAAAAGTTTTCCAAGGCAGGTCTCCAAAAAATGTTTTAAACATGCCTGTATTGGATCCTGAAACCTTCTCCATGGTCAAGCCCTACTTCGGACTCATTGAAAAGATTGGCAAGTTCATGATTCAAACTGCAAAGGGAAATATAAAGGAGATCGATGTGACTTACTGCGGTGATCTCTCAGAGCTTAGAAAGCATGATATATTAACCCGTATGATACTTCAAGAAGTTTTAAATCCAATACTAACAGAACCAGTGAACCTTGTAAATGCAACATCAGTTGCTGAAAAACGGGGAATAATTGTGACTGAAGGTAAAAGATGTGATGCTAAGGGTTACAAAAATCTGATCAAGGTGGAAATGAAATCTGATTTCAACGATGTTAGTATTGAGGGAATTATGGCAGATGAACCTAAAATAATCATGATAAACGGCTACCAAGTAGATGTTGAAACTGAAGGCACCATGTTGATCTCCAAGTACAAAGATAAACCTGGAGTAATAGGAGCCATAGGAACAAAAATTGGTAAACACAACATAAACATAGCTAAAATGCAAGTTGGAAGAAAAGAACTTGGCGGAGAAGCTGTCATGGTTTTAAAGGTTGATCAGCAGGTTCCTTTAAATGTGATCGAAGAACTTAAACAGCTCGAAGATGTAAACGATGCTGTTGCAGTGAATCTTTAATTCCAAAAAAAATTAATTTTTTCAGGTTAAACCTGAATATTTTCTTTTATTTTTTTTTATTTTCAGATCTTTATTCTCTAACTATTGAAAAGGGTATTTGCTCACCGTAACTGTTGTAGGCTATAATACTATCTTCAGTGTAGGGAAGGGCTATGATCATATGGAATGTACCTCTTTTAGAAAAGAATTGAAGATCCGCACCTGAAGGTTCGGCACTGTAACCAGGATGACTGTGAACTGAACCCACATCATCTGACAACATAGGTAACATGAATATTTCCATAACTGCACCAGATTCTGATGCTGCTCCAGGCAGGAAGATCAGTTCATCGATCTTCAATATATCATCTTCAACAAGACCATGAAGCATTGCACTGAATTCGTTTGGATACGATTCCTTTGCTATGTCAATAATTTCTTCCACAAGCTCATGATCCACATGAACCTCTTTATACTTCTTTTTACCTAAACCAAACATCTTAAACTTCCTTATTTTCTATGGATACCAGTAAAATATTCTGTTTTCAAAGAACTCTCGGTTGATGATGGGTAGTTCACGATCAACCATTGGCAAGTACCTCATGGTTTTTACCCTTTTGTTCTCAACTGGATTGTATCCTTCAACTTCGTTAGCTGTTCTGTAAATCCCAATACCCCTCCTCTGCCAGATTGGTACCTCAGAAATGTTTAATCCATTTTCAAAGAGGAGATCATGAAGTTCACTGCTCTTCTTTTTATTTAAAATTTCAACGGCACTGGTTTTATCATGGTTTTCTCTTAACTTCCAGTAACTGTACCCATTTATACAGTTTCTCCATGATTCACTCTGTCTGTTTTTGAAGTAATCAATGGTTCCTTCCAATGCCAATGGTATTATTCTGGAATCGAATGATACTGGTTTTATATCATGTTCATCGATTATTTCCTTGAATTTCTCAATTTTTAAAAGATTTTTTTGAAAGGAGGCCGATATAAATCCTGCAAAAACAGAGTTAAGTTTTTCTATGCGGCCATTGAATGGTATGTCCGAAAGGAGAATGTTTATCTCATCAGAAAAGGTGTATATGAATTTTGGTGCAAACTCTTTAAAGAATTCTGAACAGACTTCACACATTAGATTGGTAAAATCTTGGTCGTATGGCTTTTCTAGCTCAAGCTCCGCGGATAAATTGGAAAATTTTCTTCCATCCACACGCACAACAACTTCAGAGCCACATGGAACTCTTAGGTTAGAAAATATCTCACATTCTTTCATTCTAAATACCATCTGTTAAAGGTTTGATAAAAAATATGAAATTTGATTATGGATAATTTCAATAAAATAGTTTCGTATTCAATGATTAATCATCGAATATATTTTTTCTTAAATTTTATTCAAGTTATTGTGATCCAAAGATCTTCAGGTTCCTATTCTAAAGGTTTCATTTAAACTATTAAGAAGCTTTATGGCCGAGTAAGCAGCCATTACACTAGTTTTTGGATTCATTGAACATCTTACATTCTGTGTTATAGTTTTAATTTCTCCAAAATCACCTATAACTTGAACTTCATGCATATTTCTATCCACACTTGGATCTGCTATTATTTTAACATCTACTTCTTTTCCACAGGCCAAGCTTAATGCTGCTGCAACATTGATGTTCATTGGGAACTTCCTAACAGCATCCCCTGCTTTTCCTTCGTAGAGTATAGTTTCTTCTTCTGCTGAAACTCCCAGAGATCTTGGTGGTTTACGTGTTACCAAGGTAGCACTTTGTATTTTTCCAATGGAAGCTGCCTTGATGCCATCAAGACCTACAATAGCTCCGGAAGGTGCATATATCTTTGCATTGTTTTTTGCTGCCAAGTTTTCTAGAGTTTTCCTGAGCTCAGTATCCATCAGTGCACCAATACTCATGATTATGACATCTACACCATGTTCAAGAACTAGGGGTACTGTTTCTGATACGGCCTGGGGGGCTGCTGCTTCAATGACCAAATCAACATTTTCCAGCATGCTGTTAATGTCTAGGGCAACAGTTCCATCAACTTGAGAAGCTAAATTTTCAGCTCTTTCCATATCACGATCGTAAAAAAAATTTAGATCAACACCAAGCTTACCTTCTACAGCAAAATTAGTTATTATGTTAGCTATGGCGCCGCATCCAAGAATTCCAACCTTCATAATTTGTTTCCTAGAGTTGAGGTGTTGTTTCAACAGGTGTTTTTACAATCTCAGGGCTTATTAACAGAATGTCTCCGACTGCCTGCACTCTCTCGTAGGGAATTTCTATGCTTCCTTCTTCTTTGAGAGGGCGGATTTCATCCCCTTCTGGAACTATTCTGATGCTTGTTTTTATTACATCTTTAATTCCAACACTTTTTTTGTCGGGTTTCATTGCTGTTGTTTTTAAGATGGATACCCTGCCTTTCTTAATGTTCAGTACAACGTCTTGAATTCTTCCAACGTAGTTTCCTCGTGTTGTGTACACATCCAAATTGTACAGGCTTGATAAATCTACCATTATTACCACCTATCCTTTACTATGGCATTTTCCTCTGATGAAGATGGCCATAAATCTTTTTTAATCTGATAATCAATTTCATTTACTGATATAATTTTAAATCCTTCTATATACTTAAACCTTACTACTTATGAGTTGATAATCCTCTTTTCACTTGAAATACATAAAAAAATTGAATTTTGTAAGCTGTACCAAACAAAATCTAGCTAATTAATCTATATTGAAACCTTAAAAATGCCTAGTCCATATCCATATTTTTGAAGTAAATACAGTGCATTGAATTTCCCGGACCCATGGGGTGTCTGCATGAGATATTGATCTCTTCAATGTCATCTAGAACAACTTCAAATCTAAAATAACATTTTTGACATCTGTTTGAATTTGAAATAATCTTGTAATCAGTTTGATCCATCTTGATCTCCACATTTAATTTCTTGTAAAAAAATCCTATGACAAATTAAATATATAATTCAAGTAAATCATATCAAGATATGAATTGGTTTGATTCGACTTAAATTTTTCCAAGTTATGGTATTATTTGGAGATTAATAAAGCAATCCCCGGGATTGGTTTAAAAGGATAAGCATGGAATGATAATCCATGAATTTTTGAGTCTGATTGTATTTGATTATTCATAAGATAAACAATTCACTAAAATTAAAGGTGGTAATTATGTGGGACAGTAGTAAAGATTACAGGTTACGTGTTTTAGAAAAATCTGTGGAATTATTCATAAAAACAGCTGAAGGAGCAAATTTAAAGGGAATATGGAATAAAAAGAAATGTTTAACTTCTGCAAGATCCATGCTCCCAGAAATTCAGATCATGTATTTTTCGTACATGGAACCCGCAGCCCTTGCAGAATCTCCACAAGTTGAAGACATGAAACTAAAGGTAAAAGATATAATTGACGCCTTGGGTGGAGATCAGTGGCATGTCCAATTCCTAAATTTGGTTAACAAGGATGAAAAGGAAAAACTGGTCGAATCCATTGCAAAAATGAAGTTTGCATTGAATACAATATCCACTGTGGATGAAAGACTGAAACTTGGACCTATTAACGATCCAGTTATTGGAATTGACATCAAAACAGGAGAAATTGTAAGTATACAAAAGAAGGACAACCTCATGGTTTGTAATGTGAACCTAGGTACCAGGGCCATAACGGTAGTTACCAATGATTTAACTGTCAAAGAGGGTAACAAAGTAGGGGTTGCAGTACTTCCACCATCAGTATTTCAGGGAGTTACAAGTGAAGGAATGTTCTTAGGAGCCGGTGAAGGAATTCTGAAGAATGTTGAAGGAGAACTTGGAACTATGCCCCACGGAATACCATTAGATGCGCTAAATGAAACAAGAAACTTGGTAGAAACATTCCTCAAGTAGTACAAAAAAAGTTCTTATTCATTTTCTTTTTTTTCTTTAGTTCGAAGTTTGGATCCTCAAAAATAAAGATTGTATTTAAAAAAATAATGGAAAATTTCCTAGAATCCTGGTTTAATTTTACCCAAATATTATCAGTTTGCTTCGAGTCATATCTTCAACAGCATATTTAATGCCCTCTTTACCAGTACCACTCATTTTAAATCCTCCGAATGGCATGTTATCTGTTCTGAAAGTGGATTGTCTGTTTATTATAACTGATCCCGCTTCAATTTCCCTTGCAGCTTTAAGGGCATTTTCAATACTCTTTGTGAATATTCCTGCCTGTAATCCGTATTGAGTATCATTGGCAATATTTATAGCTTCATCAAGATTCTTAACCCTTAAAAGTGGTGCAACAGGTCCGAAAGTTTCGTTACAAACCATATCCATAGATGTTTCAACATGGTCCAGTATGGTTGGTAAGTAAAATGCTCCTTCCCTCTCACCACCCACAAGTAGTTTGGCTCCACTACTTTTGGCATTATTAACCAGATTTTCTACATTTATTGCTGCTTGTTCATCTATCATAGGCCCCATATCTGTTTCAGGGTTTAAAGGATCTCCTACCTTCAATTTTTTAGTTCTTTGGACCATTTTAGCCGCAAATTCATCTGCAATGGATTCTTCAAGGATAATTCTTTTAACTGCTATACAGACCTGCCCAGAAAATAAGAAAGAACCTTTAATGGCAGCTTCCACTGCCCTGTCAATATCAGCATCTTCTAAGACTATTAAAGGGTCGTTTCCCCCAAGTTCCATGTTTATTCTCTTCATGCCTGCCTTTTCAGAGATTGAAACCCCAGTTTCAACACTTCCTGTAAATGATATTTTATTAACGCGAGGATTCGTTACCAGCTCATCTCCAATAACGCTGCTTTTTCCTGTAACTGCACTTACCACGCCAGCTGGAAGATGTGAATTAAATATTTGCACCATTTTCAAGGCAGCTAATGGCGCTTGAGTGGACGGTTTCAGGATAACAGCATTTTTAGCAGCAATAGCCGGTGCTATTTTATGCACAGCAAGGTTTACTGGGTAATTGAATGGAGTAATGGCAGTTACAATTCCCAATGGAACTTTGACTGTGAATCCAAGTGCAGTCCTACCACCTATACCTGCGTCCAACGGTACTGTTTCACCATAAATTCTTTTTGACTCTTCAGCAGCCAGCAGAACAGTTTCAATAGATCTTTTTATCTCGTCATTGGAATCCTTTATGGGTTTGCCTGTTTCACGTGTTAAAAGATCTGCAAGTTCCTTTGAATTTTGTTTAAGATCCTCGTAAATATCGTACATTATCCTTGATACTTTTCTAGAAGAGTAGTTTGCAAAAACCTTTTGAGCCTCATAAGCTGTTTCCAGCGCAGTTTTTACGTCCTCAATGGTTCCTGAAGGTACAGTATCAATCACTTGATTGTTCACCGGATTGACCACATCAATTTTTTCGTCAGAATCCACTAAACTCCCGTTAATAATCATTTTCACTATTAAAGCCTCCCATATAACTGTTCAATTTGTCATTTGTGGTGAATAATGAATTTGATAAAATAAAAATAGGTTTTTAAGGGATTAAACTCCCCAATTAAAATAAAATGATCAATTGAATTTATTTATGAGACTGTTTCCAGTTCCATTGATGCTGTTGGTAACACTGCTCAAGTCGTTACTAGTTATGTTTCCCCCAAGACCACTCAAATAATTTTTATAAAAGGCTGCACCAACAACCACTATTGCTATGACTCCACCAAATAATAAGATCAATTCTACACTTGATTGAGCTGCTTCATCATCATAAATATTCATATTTGTACACCCCTAATAATTAAAATCCAATTAAGAGACCACCGTATGTTGATATCACATAAAATATTACATAGGCCAGTGGAACTAGAGCAAGGGAAAATTTTACTCCTTTTCTAGCACTGCCGTAAAGAACAATTCCTATTAGCACTCCTACTATTATCGAGTGAATGATGAGGTAACCCGCAGCAGATGTGTATGCAACTTCAGCTAGTGGATTAACTTTACCCAGTGACTGTATGAAATGTGAATAAATCATTATCATTCCCAGTGCAAATGGAGCAGCAATAATCGCAGATATAATTAAAAACATTACTGACATCATCACATTTGCTCTACGTTCACGTTTAAGTGCAAGAACAGCTCTTAAATCTTCAGCCACAGTTTCAATAACATCAGATAAACTTCCCCCTACCCTTTTACCTTCTAAAATCATTCTAAAGGTTCTATCAAGGGTTTTGGATTTTAATCTTTCCCCCATTGATAGGAGGGCTTCGTCAAAGCTACTTCCTATTTTAATTTCGATTACAGCACGTTTGAGTTCTGCATTTAATGGTCCTCCGCCCTGTTTTGAAATATCTTCTAGGGCTGTTTCAATACCAACACCAGCCCTTAAAAGGGAGGATATCTGCCTTAAGAAATCTGGAGTAGTTTGTTCTATTGCATCTACCCTACGTTCCATTGAAAAAAATAGCCAACCCAAAACAATGAACGACGGAGTTAAAAATCCTACTAAAAATCCTAATATTGGAGTTATTCCGATTAAAGAAAAGGATAACAATCCAATTAATCCAAAAATAATACCTGCAATTAGCATCAGTGTGATTAGATCTGATGCTTTAACATACATCCCTGATCTGATGAGGTTTTCTTGCATGAAAACCGTGTACCTTTCTGGTAATACATCGTCAAGAATCCTTGACACCGGGGATAATGCGGGAGGTATAATTGCCATTTTTCACACCTATTTATTATTTTACTATCTTTTATTATACCTTTATATACGTTCTTATTTTTTTTTCGTGAAAAATGTTAAATTATGAACAAATTGCTTAAAAATACAAAATTTGATGTTAAACACTTAACTTTGAATCAATTTTGTTTAACACCTTTGCTTTATTTTCCACCAGCACCATATCTTCAATTCTAACACCAAATTCACCTTTAATATATATTCCAGGTTCGACAGTTACCACCATTCCCTTTTGAAGTTCTGTCTCATCATTTTTTGAAAATGATGGTTTTTCATGAATTTCAAGACCAACACCATGGCCAGTTGAATGAATGAATGATTCACCGTATCCATACTCTGTAATAACTTCCCTTGCAATATTATCGATTTCCCCACATTTAATTCCGGGTTTGATAGATTTTATGGCAGTTTGTTGAGCTTCCAGTACTATATCGAAAATTTCTTCCTGTTTCTCTGTTTCAATAATTGTTCTTGTGGTATCTGAGGAGTAATTGTTATATACAGCTCCCCAATCTATCAAAATTGGTCTCTCAATTTTGTTGGTTGTGGGTGATCCATGTGGCAGGCTTGTTCTTGCCCCTGAAGCCATTATAGTTTCGAAGGAAGGTCTCTGGGATCCATTGATGCGCATGTTATATTCCAACTCTGCTGCCATTTCAACTTCAGTTCCCTTAAAATCCAATTCAAGGAGGGATTTCTCAGCAATTTCCAATGCTTTTTCTATATTTTTTATTTCCCAGTCGGTTTTAACTGCTCTGGATGTTTCTACAACTTCGGTGGTCACAACTTTAAAATCTTCCAGTTTTCTGTAGGTTTCTACTGTCATTGAATTTTCTACACCCACACATCCCTCCAAGAAATTCTTAAGATCATCAAATTTTTTGTACACTTCCAAATTTACCATGGAATTTTTGGATGCATCTTCGTTGTCTATTTTAGATGCTAAAAGGAGAGGTTCGTCTTTCAATATCAGCACTGATGAGCTTGTGGGTCTAAATCCTGTTAGATATCTTATATTTTCTGGTTTTAATACTATCATTGAGTCTATTTTTTGTTCGTGCATCGATTCTATTACTTGTTTTAACTTAGTTTCCATTGTTGTTCCCTCAAATAATTAATTTAATTAATTCTTAGAATTATTTAGCTGTTCACTGATTTTGATCCACATAGTTTCCATCGCATCTTCTGAAACTTTCCTGCTTATTGGTTGTGGAATATATCCGAAGTCCAAGTCTTCAAATTTTATGCCTTCAAAGAATTTAATTTCATCATATCGCGGAATTAAATGCCAATGAACCTGAGGATGAGGAGTTTTATCACGATAGGAGGCATTTTTAAAACAGCTCCAGTTGAAAAGTGTGGGTCTAAAAATATGGTTGAGAGCATTCTCCATTTCTCGAACAATTTCTGTAAATTCTTTCCATTCTTCAGTTTCAAGCTCAGATAAGTTACTGCACTGTCTTTTAATTGCAACAACACATGTGCCAAGGTAGCGCTGACTTGGTGCGAGATGAATGGTCCAGTACGATCTCTCTGAAATTAACCTTCCGTATCCAATACTTCCACAGTACGCACATATCATGAAAACAACCCTTAAAGAATTATTTAATGTTTATTTCTTTTTAAATTGGTCGACATCTATCTACTAATATAAGAATTGAATTTGGAAAATAAATATTTTATTATAATCTCGAAGTCGTGCTTTACAAAATTAAATTAATAACCTAGAAGGAATAATATACTAATATAATTACTCAATACATCGGATTAAGGAGGTTAACTGTTTGGAAGCTAATTTCGAGTTGAGAAAGTTTGTTGCACCGGAATTTGTTTTTGGTTTGGATGCTCGTCTTCTTGTTGGAAGATATTTAAATAACTTTGCAGCAAAGAAAATTCTGTTAGTTACTGACAGAGGCATAATATCTTCTGGATGGGTTGATTCAGTTGTTAGAGTACTTGAATCCGACTGTTACAGCTATGAAATTTATTCCAAAATTAAACCGAATCCGAGTACTGATGATGTCATGAAGGGAGCAGATTTATACCTAGATGAAGGCTGTGACGTAATAGTTGCAATTGGTGGCGGTAGTCCAATGGACTGTGCTAAAGGGATTGGGATTGTCAGTTCAAATAATAAAAATATTAAAGAATTTGAAGGAGTCGATAAGGTTTCATTACCCTCACCACCTTTAATATGCATACCCACCACTGCAGGCAGTTCTGCAGACGTATCACAGTTTGCAATAATTTCTGATAAATCCCAGGGAAGTAAAATGGCTATTATCAGTAAAAAGCTTGTACCAGATGTGGCACTTATTGATCCTGTTACAACAACCACCATGAACAAATATATGACCATCTATGCAGGATTTGATATTTTAAGTCATGCTATCGAAGCCAATGTTTCAAATGCAAGTTCTCCAATTACAGATATTCATTCTAACGAAGCAATTAAATTATATTCTTCAAACATACTTCCGGTGCTTGATGATCCAGATAATATTAAGTACAGGGGTAACTTAATGCTCGCAAGCCTTCATGCAGGATTGGCATTTTCAAATGCAAGTTTGGGTTTGGTGCATGCCATGGCCCACAGTCTTGGGGGTTTGAAAGATCTGCCCCACGGAGAACTGAATGCATTGCTTCTCGAACATGTAGTTGAATTTAATTTCGAATATGAACCTGAAAGATATTTGAAAATAGCAAACAACATGTGCATGGGAAAAGCTACAAATAAAACAGAATTCCTACTCATGATCCAGGAACTGAAAGAAAATCTTGGAATTAACCACACACTCAAAGATCGGGGCGTGAATCTTGAAGACTTAAAAAACCTTTCTTATCGAGCCATGAACGACCCGTGCATAGCTACAAATCCCATAATTCCTAAACAATCTGATGTGGAGGCCATATTTAAAAATGCCCTTTAATCCAGATGAACATCCTGATTGGAACACGCTGCGAGACAAAATTATCGGTCTTGGAGAATCTTCCATACAGAAAAGCTACTATCCTGAACTGCAAAAACGATTGGCAGAACTTGAAAGATTCAGATCTCTTTTAGATGAAACTAACGATCATATATTTTTACTTAATATTCCTTCAGGCAAATTTTCAGACGTGAACAAATCTGCATCAGAACGTTTCGGATTGAATTCAAAGGAAGTTCCAATCACATCCATCCATGATCTTGTTGACAAGGATGAAATTGAAGATTTCAATGAATTGTTCAACCAACTTGCTAATAAGTCCCAGGATCGGAAAACCTTTTATTCAATGTTTTTAGACTCTGGGGGAATCAAAATTCCTGTGGAGATAAGTGCCAGTACAGTTAATTTTGGTGATGAACTCTACATAGTAATGGTGGTTAGGGATATAACTGAACGAAAGGAAGCAGAGAATAAGATAAAAAAATCACTTGAAGAGAAAAAGGTTTTGCTCAGGGAAATTCACCACAGAGTCAAAAATAATATGCAGATCATTTCCAGTCTTTTGAATCTCCAAACAACCTACACCAACGATGAAAATGTTGTTGACATATTAATGGAAAGCCAAAACCGTGTTAAATCCATGGCCATGATCCATGAAAAGCTTTACCAGTCCACTGAACTGGCTAGGATCGATTTTAGAGACTACATATACCAACTTACAATGTTTCTACGACAGTCCTATGTGTATATGAATAGTTCTATAACCATCGAAACAGAAGTGGATGACATCCATTTGAACATTGACACAGCAGTCCCATGTGGTTTGATAATCAACGAATTGGTAACTAATTCGATAAAACATGGTTTTCCAAATGGTATGCCTGGATTAATACGTGTTAAACTCTTTGAATCCAATGGAGAATATACTTTATGTGTCAAGGATAATGGTGTTGGATTTCCTGAAACCATTGATTTTAGAAACACAGACACTTTAGGATTGCAATTAATTACAAATCTTGTTTTACAACTTGATGGAACTATAGATGTAATATTTGACCATGGAACAGAGTTTAAAATTAATTTTCAGCCCATGGAATACATTCAAAGAATTTGAACGAACTTTCATCAAGCACCATGGAAATCATTATATATTTAGAACTAGGTCTATAAACTATGGTAAGTTTTACAGCCCGTGAGGTCAGGGACATATTGATCTCCATGTTTGTAATAGCAGCAATTTTTGCTTATTTATTCAGCAAAGGACTACTAGCAAACGGGACAGAAATATTTCTGAATAACTTCATTCTATTGATCCCTGCACTCCTAGTTTCTGTTGGATTGGGATTTGTACTCCACGAACTCGCACATAAATTTGTTGCTGTTAGATACGGATTTTATGCAGAGTTCCGGATGTGGGTTGAAGGTTTGATGTTCGCACTTTTCACAGCGTTTATTTTTAGCGTTGTCTTCGTAGCACCAGGAGCAGTTTACATCCATGGAACCAACATTAGCAAGGAACAAAATGGTAAAATATCCATTGCAGGACCATTAGTTAACATTGCGCTGGCACTTTTCTTCCTCAGCTTGTTTCCATTGGTTTCACACAACCCTACAGATATTGTGGGATACGAACTCCATGTTATTGTAACCTATGGTTTCATAATAAACAGCTTACTCGCGGTATTTAACTTAATTCCATTCGGGCCGTTAGATGGTGGCAAAGTTTTGAGTTGGAATCCTGTAATATGGATACTAATATTTATTATGGCAATTATGTTAGCAATTAAGGCTTATTTTGGTATTTATTAAACAATAAGCCATCCATAATTAAACAAACTACTACCAAATCCAGATTAATACAAATTCATTGTTAAAAAAAGTTTTAAGTGATATTATGCTTAACGAAGTTCCAGTTAAATATTTTGGATGCACTCACAGGGCCGTGGCTCCAGAGAAAACAATAGAAAATGTTGAGCCCAAACTTCGGGCTGCTGGTGTCACCAGGGTGGCTGAAATAACACACCTTGATAGGATAGGAATTCCTGTTTATTCTGCCATCAGACCCGGAGCTGCTGAAGGTGCTGTAAGCATATACGCAGGTAAGGGAGCCACCAAATCCCAGGCCAAAGCATCGGCCATGATGGAATCCTTCGAAAGATTTTCGGCAGAGATCACAGATTTAGACAGAAAAAATTTCGTAAGGGGAAACTTCGAAGAATCAGACCTCCACAACTACCTAGATCCAGATAAACTGATACTTCCAAAACTCGGATTTAATTCTAAAACAGAAGGTTTAGAATGGGTTAAAGCCGTTGATATAACTAACGACAAAACTGTTTTTGTTCCTGCAAATGCAGTTTATCATCCCTACGACTCTGAGAATATTTCCAAGCTTTTCCAGTCAAACACCAATGGTTTGGCTTCTGGAAACCTGATAGAAGAAGCAATATTCCATGGAATGATGGAAGTTGTGGAGAGGGATGCTTGGAGCATTTTTGAAGCTAGGCATAAACCTAAACCTGAAATAAACCTTGAAACCATTGAAAACCCACTCATAAACAACATTCTTCATCTTTTCAAAAAGGCAGGTATACATGTTAAACTGGTAAATTTAACTGCCGATGTTGAAATAACCACTATTGCAGCAGTTTCAGATGATACTGTCCTTAAGGATCCTGCACTTTTGACCCTTGGAGTTGGAACTCATCTCGATCCAGAAGTAGCAGTTATAAGGGCGCTAACTGAAGTTGCCCAAAGCAGAGCCACACAGATTCATGGAACTAGGGAAGACACTGTTCGTGCAGTTTTCATGAGGAAAGCCGGTTATGAAAGAATGAAACGTATCAACAAACACTGGTTTGGAGAATCCCAAAGTGAAGTTGATCTTAAGGAGATCAGAAATTATTCAGGGAAAACCTTCAAAGAGGACATAGAAACCAGCCAGAAACTCCTGGGCAAACAAGGGTTTAAAGATATTTTATACGTTGACCTGACTAGGCAGGAGATTCAAATACCAGTTGTGAGAGTTCTGATCCCAGAAATGGAACTTTTCTCTGTGGATGTAAACAGGGCAGGTAAACGACTTAAAAAGTAGTTTAGAAACTAATTGATTGGTAATTTTTTTAGGAAATATTTAGAGGACTTAATATGAAACAAATCATTGTTATGAGGGCAGATCTCAATATGAGCAGGGGCAAAATAGCAGCTCAAGCATGCCATGCCAGTTTAGGCGCATATAAAAAGGCTGATGAGAAATCATCAAAAAAATGGGAATCTGAAGGAGAAAAAAAGGTGGTTTTAAAAGTTAACAGCCTTGAGGAACTATTTGAGATCTACGAACTGGTTAAGGTCACCAACATGCCTATTTATTTAGTGCATGATGCAGGGCACACTGAAATTCCTAAAGCAACAGTTACTTGCCTGGGTATTGGTCCAGATGAAGATGAGAAAATTGATAAGATCACCCAGGATCTGAAGCTTTTAAAGTAATGGTGGTTTTAAATGGATTGGGTTTTAAAGATTGGTGGCAGTTTATTTCCAGAAAAAGCAATTGATCTCTGCGAATTTATTGTTAATCAAACTGATTTAGATGCTGAAATCATAATTGTTTGTGGTGGGGGAGAGTTTGCAAATAAAGTGAGGAACTACAACGATCTGCTTGGCTTTTCAAACACCGCCAACCACAGATCTGCAATCATGTGCATGGACATAATTGGAACCCTTCTTGCAGATAAAGTTGAAGGACTAGAATCTGCGAATTCCCTTGAAGATGCTTTGAAAGTTTCTGAACATGGGAAAATTCCTGTACTGAATTCATATACCTTGATGGAAGATCATGATCCACTCGAACATTCATGGAGGGTCACATCAGATTCAATCGCACTATACATTTCAAATCTACTCAAGGCCAAACTATTAATAGCAACAGATGTAGATGGTATATACACGCATGATCCTATCAACGATGGTGCGAAACTTATAGATACTATAAGTGCAAACAAACTACTAAATTTTGGTGAAACATCGGTTGATGAATTTTTACCTGAGCTTTTGATCAGATATCAATCGGAATGCTACGTTGTAAATGGTAAATACCCAGAGAGGATTCTATCGATAATTAAAGGCAAAAGCTCTAAATATACACTCATTGGAGGAAATTAAATGAAAAAAATAGAATGTACTTCCTGTAAACAGGAAATATCACCAGTGGAAAACTATGTTAAGTTTCCATGCCCAGAATGTGAGAAAACTTTGTACAGATGTCAAAAATGCAGAACATTCGGACATTTATACAAATGTGAATGTGGATTTAAAGGACCGTAAATTAATTCTCACGGAATTATTTAACATATTGGGATTTAATTCCAAATAAATCTTAAAACATTTTTGGAGGTAACACTATGGGAGAAGTAGTAGCTACAATAAAGTTAATGCCAGAAAGTCCTGAAATTGACCTTGAAAAAGTTAAGGCAGAAATAACAAGTTCTATACCAGAAAATACAGAATTACACAGTATTGAGGAAGAACCAATCGCGTTTGGCCTCGTTGCAATCAACCTCATGGTCATTGTAGATGATGGTGAAGGCGGAACAGAAGCCGTGGAAGAGAATCTTTCTAAAATAACTGAAATAGCAAGTATAGAAGTTGTTGATGTTAGAAGGTTAATGTAAGGCCTTCTAATACATTACACTTTTTGAACTTATAGAATCAATTTCATTTTAATATTTTATTTTGGCTGCATATATTTCAAAATTCTTTTTTTAAACAGTTTAAATGATATTCTATTTTCTTTTTTTATTTGAGAACTAAATATAAATATCAAATTGGTGAATTTTATTATAGGGATATTTAATGAAGTATATCAATTCCAAAAAAAGACTGATTTTACTGATATTACTCCTTGTTGTTGTGGTAGCTGTGGCTGGTTTCAGTTACTATGTATCTGATTATTATCATGCAGATTCCAATGCAACTGAAGCTCTTTCATCAAATAATGGTTACAGTGTCATTAATAATTCTGATTCAATAACTTTCATCCCAACCAACAACAAAACAACTACGGGAATCATTTTTTATCCAGGTGCCAAGGTACAACCTGAAGCTTACTCAGTAATCGCATCGAAATTGGCTCAAAATGGTTATACAACAATTATTGTTAAAATGCCCTTTAATTTAGCAATATTTGGGGTTGACAAAGCAAATGATGTAATAAACCAGCATCAAGATATTAAAACCTGGGTTATTGGAGGCCATTCATTGGGTGGTGTGTTTGCATCAGACTTTGCAGTGAAACATCAGGATAAAATTAAAGGTGTGATTTATTTAGCAGCATATCCCAATACCAATGCATCTAACGCAACTTTTAAAGCTTTATCCATCAGAGGATCCCTTGACGGGCTTGCAACACAGGATCAAATAACTAAAAATCTTGACAAGTTCCCAAAAAACACAACCATCATCACCATTGATGGGGGAAACCACTACAACTTCGGTGACTATGGAGTACAATCAGGCGATAACAACAGCACAATAACCAGACAAGAACAACAAAATCAAACAGTTACTGCAATTATCAACTTCATAAAAACTTTAGATCAGTGATATATTAATCCATTTCTAAACTTTATTAAAAAAAATCATTTGACTCATTATTTTTGTAATTATCTACTTTAAAATAGAAATTCAGATAAAACTAGAAAAACAAAAACCATGCAAAATTTTGCTATCACTATATAGAGCGACCCATCAGAAATCACAAACCCCCATAAACATCAAGCTTACCACTAACAAAACCTTAAAAATCCCCAGATAAGCCAAATTTCCTAAAAAAACTCCCATTAACAAATAAAACCCAAGATAAAATAAACAAGAAAACCCCAAAAACTAGAAAAAACAAAAACCATACAAAATTTTGCTATCACTATATAGAGCGACCCATCAGAAATCACAAACCCCCATAAACATCAAGCTTACCACTAATGTGGTCATAAATTTCCTTAGTTAGTCCAGTATTCCTAATAAAATCATTAGAATATCTTATATCTCCTCTCCTAGGGTTATCCTTTCTCATTACGTACATACAAATGGCCGTGATGATCATGAGTGGATCTATTTTTCTTCCCTTTCCCCCTCTATAGAGTTTTCTAAAATCAACCCTAGATATTATTTCACGGGCCTTGTCTTTTTGCCCACCGCCAACAGGTAATAGAACTTCATCTCCTTCTTCTCTTTTGGTCATTACAAGGGTTGGACTATGGCCAGTCATCATAAAATTACTTGCTACTATACTGAGTAATGCAAGTTTTTCATTCAAACGAAAATCTTCGTCGGCGGTTTTTTCATGGTATGGTTTGTACCTTTCGTACTTCATGATTTTTTTCTCGATTCTTGAAATTTTCGACTTGTCATCGAGAAAGATATGTTTTCGTTTTTTCAAAGTTAAGCACCCCGAATTTATGATTAGTATTTTTTGATTTAACATTCATATAATGGTTGTTGGTACCAAAAATTTCAAAGATAATAATCTTAAATCCTCAAAAAATCTGCAAATTATCAAGAATTCTCAAGGATAGATATGCCAGTCCAAAGGATGAGTTCGTTAAACAATTAATCAGTGCAAACATGGCCGCTAAGTAAGTTTATCCGGCCCGATAGTTTGTAGATGATAATAAGAAAAACATATAATTCTAGAGGTACAAAATAATAACAACAATAATTATAATGGGGGTCATAGATCGTGGAAAAAAATCAATACCTAATGCCGGTAATAATCGTTCTGGTGGTAATTATAGCGTTAATTTTAGCATTGAGTGTTTCAGGTAACAACACATTTAATACAGGGACAGTATCATTCCAATATCCCAATTCTTGGTCACAAGACAGTTTAGTTGGTAATTTCAGCAATAGTTCTATATATTCATCTGTTACTTTAACAACTAACTACGCAGATTCAAGTGGTAAAACGCAACCAGCATATATTGTGTTGCAAATGCAAGCAAAAGCAACTGGTTCATTGAACCTTCCAAGTACCAACAACATACTTTTAAACACCACAAACTCATCAGTAGCTTCAACAACTGTGAACAATATAACAGCTTCACAGGTTGGCAGTGTTGGAAATAACATAGCCAGCAAATACACCATAATAGACAAAGACAACAATTATTACTTGATAACCTACATTTGCCCTAGATTTGCACTGAACCAAACTGAACAAGCCTACAATAATTTACTGCAAACCTTGAAACTCAGTTAGAACAACTGGTTTCAAACCTTTATTTATTATTTTTTTTAGTAATTTTTTTAAAGATTTCAATACATAATTAATATCATGAAATCTGGAAAAATAAGTTCAAGTATTATCATTGTAACCATGCTTGTTTTATTTATTTCAATATCAGCTGTGGCAGCACATCAGCCCAGACTGGAAACAGGAATCAATACTTCAATGAGTAATCCCATCATCATTGAAAACCCAGAAATTTCCCAAGCTTTTTACAGCACCCTGCATGGCAGTCCTGATTACTACAAAATCAGTTCAGATGTTCCTTTCAAATTTTACCTCAATCTTCTAGTTCCCCAGAGTCCAGGAATTCAAGCAGATTTTGTTTCAGCACAAGTTCTTGACACAAACGGCAATATTCTCTTAACACTAAATGGAACTAACTCTACTTGGGAGCCCTACTTCGAAGAATTTGGTGGAGATTATTATCTCAAAGGACCTGAAGTCACTGAACAACTTCCTGCAGGAGATTACTACATAAAAATATTCAACGCAGAAAATCAGGGAAAATACAACATAGCAGTAGGAGAAACGGAATCGTTTCCTATTGATGAATCTTTAAAGGCCCTCGTTACCATACCCCTACTCAAAGAACAGTTCTTTGGAAAACCAGTTACTAACCTCTTCTTAGAATTCCTCGGATTAATATTTGCACTGGGATCAACAATGGTACTCTACTTCATGCTTATTAAAGCCCGAAAATCAGAGGAAATAACCCAGTTAACAATTAAAGTCTATTCACTGCTAAAACCAATGATGTGGATTGGAATCTTAATAACAGCAGTAGTTTGGTTCTACGTGATGTACAAGGATCCCTTTAACATTGTTGGAATAGTGAACAGCCTAATATTTGTTGTTATACTGTTGTTAAGCTGGTACAATGGTAGAAAATTCGCAACTATTCAGCTAAACAAATTACCCCTCTTCAGCATGACCCTGCTGGTAGTTCTGTGGTGGTTGTTTGTTTATGCTTCGATAGCCGTCATCTAACATCAACAAAAATATTTCCCTTCCATTTTTTTTTAAAATGAGTATACCCTCTATCAACAATTGTTTCTGTGAATCCGAAAATTTATTGTTTGAAAGATGTTAATAGTGATATGCAAGAAAAATGTGATCTAATAAAGGTGAAACTACTTTGAACATATTTGAATCAATTCTACTTGTCTTTTTGGCCAGTGTTGTGGAATTATGGCTATCAATACCACTTGGACTTGTTTTAAAACTTAATCCCATATTAATCATTGTTGCTGCAGCTGCAGGATCCATTATATCTGCCTTTTTAGTTGTGACCTTGGGAGAGGGAGTGAGAAAATGGTTCATAAAATGGAGGTATGGATCTGGTTCAATTGAACATGGCCGAATATATAAAATCTGGAATAAATATGGTATTATTGGTTTGGGATTGCTGTCACCCCTACTATTTGGAGCCCCGCTTGGAGCTGCTATAGGTGTGGGACTTGGAGCGCCTAAAAATAGATTATTGCTCTGGATGTCCGTTGGAATTGTTATATGGAGCGTCGTATTAACTTTAGTTGCATTTTATGGTTTGTTAAATTTAGAATCCTTCACAAACAATTAGTTCCCACGAAATACTTTTAAACACAACAAACCTAGGAGAAGTTTTGGATTTTTTGGGTTTATAACGTTTGAATCTAAATTAAACAATCTTCATCGAACGAAACCTTCAGAATAAGTTTATTTACCTAGAATGATTTAATTTGATTAGATCGAAACATTTAATAGTATTATAAGCAAACTTTCTTTAAAGATAATAACCGTCATGAATTTGGAAATGTATTGATTTTAGAATAAATTAACATGGCACAATTCACGTTATATTAACGATATTTTAAAAGGTGTTTTAATTGGAGAAGATAAAAGTAGCGATAGTCGGTATTGGTAATTGTGCAAGCTCACTAATCCAAGGAATTCATTATTACGAAGATAAGAATCCTGATGAAGCCATTGGGCTCATGCACTGGGACATAGGAGGTTACAAACCTTCTGACATAGAAGTTGTAGCTGCCTTTGACATTGACTGTAGAAAAGTAGGCAAAGATGTAAGCGAAGCTATTTTTGCAAAACCCAACTGTACACAAGTTTTCTGTAGTGATATCCCTGAATATGGAGTAGAAGTATCCATGGGGAAAATTTTAGATGGTGTAGCACCGCACATGGCAGACCATAAAAAGGAATTCGCATTTGTTGTTTCAGATGCAAAGGAAAATGAAAAAGACGAAGTTGTTAAGATCATAAAGGACAGTGGAGCAGAAGTTCTGCTTAACTACTTACCTGTGGGTTCTGAAGAAGCCACAAGATTTTATGCACAGTGTGCCCTGGATGCAGGAGTTGCATTCATAAACAACATGCCTGTATTCATAGTGAGTAACCCAGAATGGGCAGCTAAATTCGAAGCAAAAGGAATTCCAATTGTTGGAGACGATATTAAAGCACAGATAGGTGCAACAATCACCCACAGGACCCTAGCAAACCTGTTTCGTGATAGGGGTGTGAAGCTCGAAAGAACCTACCAACTCAACACAGGAGGTAACACAGACTTCCTTAACATGTTAAATAGAAGCAGACTTGATTCTAAGAAGGAATCAAAAACTGAAGCTGTTCAATCTGTACTAGATGAAAGGTTGGAAGATGAAAATATTCACATAGGTCCAAGTGATTACGTAACTTGGCAGAAAGATAACAAACTATGCTTCCTCAGAATGGAAGGAAAAACATTCGGTGATGTTCCAATGAATATAGAACTCCGATTGAGTGTTGAAGATTCACCAAATTCAGCAGGTTGTGTTATAGATGCCATACGATGCTGTAAACTTGCACTCGAAAGAGGTGTTGGTGGACAATTAAAATCAATCTCAGCCTACACAATGAAACATCCTCCAGAACAGTTCACCGATGATTTGGCCAAGGAGATGGTTGATGAGTTCATTGAAGGTGAAAGGGAAAGGTAAAAACCTCCCTCATCCATAATTTTTTTTAAATTTTAAATACAAACTTTTATCATAACTTTTTTTACCACTTATAATTATTAGTTGGGGCAGATCAATGAAGCAAAAAACTTATTTAAACAAACTTCAAATTATCATCCCTGCAATCGCAATATTTTTAATCACACTAATACCTACCTTGACACATAAATGGCCGCTCAGTTGGGACGTGATCTACCATGTCCTGTATGCAGAAGTGTATACTAAGTATGGTTTTGTTCTTGTCAATCCTCTCCTAGGTTCGCCAGTTGGTCTAAAAATAGCATACCCTCCACTTTTCCATTTCTTAATTGCATTCCTCGGAACTGTTTCTCATCAGGAGTACATGTTGATTGCCAGGGTGCTGCAACCGTTTCTTGCATTCTTTGTTGTGCTGTCTGTTAGTTACGTTGGAAAAAAATTCTACGGCAATCTGGCAGGAATTTCAGCTGGATTTTTAATGATCTCCAGCTACATCATCTATAGAATAATGCTCCCAGTACCTGAAAATTTAGCACTCATATTTCTACCGTTGGCTGTTTACTTCTACTACAGCTCAGTGAAGAACAGAAAGTTAAAGTACGCATTTATAGCAGGAATTTTAATGTTGATAGTAGCTGCAACCCATCAAGCAGCGCTGTTATGCCTTTTCATTGTAATAAGTTCCATGACCATTGTAGATATTCTATTTTATCGTGAACTATCTATTTTCAAGAATTACGGTGCGTTCATATCATCCATGTTAATTCTTGCGGTGGCTGTTGTAATAGCCCTTGCACTATTCAAACCAGAACTGTTTCAGAACATTCTTGATCAGGGAATCAGTGCCACCCTTGGTTACAGCACATCAATTAATTACACCATCCAGCTGAGCCCATTGAAGTATTTGCAGTATTTTGGCGTGCTGGTAACAGGTTTTGCATTGGTAGGTACCTATTTTGCCGTGAAATTAAGAAGAAGGAAGGATATTTATATATTTACATGGATAGTTTCCCTTTTGTTGCTCAGTAATGCATATTTAATAGGTATAAATGTGCTTGCACCGAGACTTCTTATTTATATTGTGATTCCATTATCAATCCTCGGAGGATTTGGTGTTAAAAATATTTACAACCGACTTAAAACTACAGAACGTTTTTCATCCGAAAAATTTAGATCAATGTTCCTCTTGGTTGTGTTTTCACTTGCAGTTGTGTTTGGAATCATGACAGCAGCTAATCCTACCATGGGTACTTTCTCAGCTAAAACTGAATTTGGATCTGTGCAAATTGCACCACCTTCAGAATCTGAAGTTGAGCTTGCAGACTGGTTTAAAGTGAACGGTAACAAAAATCAGTCCATACTGATACAAAATATTTACACGGGAATTTTCATTGCAGAGCAAACAGGAATGCCCATAAATTTCGGATTCGAATATCTTAACTCTAGCACCCCCAGATCCTTCTTTGACATCGGAAATGTTGGTTATATTGTTTATGATAAACGATTGGTGCTACCAAATGAAAATGCAAGCTTAAACGAATCAAAAGTAACTACAGAACTTTATCCCCTATTTTACTTCAATCAAAAGTATTATAATGATTTAAATTTAACTCAACCCAGTTATTTTAAGGTGGTTTATGAAAATGAGAATTTTATAGTCTGTCAAAAACAAGACAGTTGATTTAATACCAGATATCCTTTTGAACATTATTCAAATTCGAGTGTTGAAACACAAATATATTGAAAGTTTAGTGTAAGATAACATCGGTTTAAGGAATTTTATTGCCAAATATATAAGGAAGTTAGGACTATTTATATTAAGACAATTGAAGAAATCCAAGCTTATTGTGAGGGTCAAAATGAAAAAGATAAAGATCATTGAAACAGCATTTCGAGATGCGCATCAATCACTCCTTGCCACAAGGATGAGAACCCGAGATATGCTACCCATTGCCGAAAAAATGGATAGTGTGGGATTTTTCTCTCTGGAAGCATGGGGAGGTGCTACTTTTGATACTTGTATACGGTATTTGAACGAGGATCCATGGGAACGCCTTACACAGCTCAAAGAAGTGGTCACAAAAACACCACTACAGATGTTACTACGAGGACAGAACCTAGTAGGATACAAACATTACCCCGACGATGTTGTGAGAAGCTTCGTTGAAAAATCATATGAAAATGGAATTGATGTTTTCAGGATATTTGATGCTTTAAACGATATCAGAAACATGGAACTTTCAATAAAAGTTGCAAAGGAACAGGGAGCACATGTTCAAGGAACAATCAGTTACACAACAAGCCCATTCCACACCATTGAAAAATATGTGGAAATTGCCAAAGAACTTGAAGCTGTTGGCTGTGACTCAGTCACAATCAAGGACATGGCAGGACTCATAACTCCGCATGATACATTTGAACTAGTAACAACCTTGAAAGAAGAGACTGATCTCTTGATAAACCTGCACTGCCACTGTACAAGTGGAATGACACCAATGAGTTACTACGCAGCATGCCAGGCAGGAGTAGATCTTCTTGATACTGCCATATCCCCACTATCATGGGGGGCTTCCCAACCACCAACAGAAAGTGTTGTGGCAGCCCTTGAAGGAACAGGATATTCCACAGGACTGGATCTTAAAACGTTAAGCGAAATAAAGAAGTACTTCGAGGGAATAAGAAAGAAATACAGCAGTTTGATAGACCCAATTTCTGAGAAGGTCGATACAGATGTTCTTCTTTACCAGATTCCTGGAGGAATGCTTTCAAACTTCGTATCCCAACTAAAAGAACAAAATGCCCTTGACCAGTACGAAGAAGTGCTTAAAGAGGTTCCCAAAGTTCGTGCTGATCTTGGATATCCCCCACTCGTGACTCCTACAAGCCAAATCGTGGGAATACAGGCAGTTATGAATGTCCTTGGTGGCGAAAGGTATAAAAGTGTTTCAAAAGAAGTTAAAGATTATATAAAGGGCTACTACGGTAGGCCACCTTCTCCAGTTAACCCTGAAATTGCCGAACTCATCATAGGAGATGCTGAGGTTATAGACAGCAGGCCGGGGGATCTTTTAGAGTACGAACTCGAAAAATACAGGTCGGAAGGAGAAAAAATGGGCATCATAAAGAAGGACGAAGATGTTTTGACCTACGCCCTTTACCCTGCTGTGGCCCCTAAATTTTTAAGAGGAGAACTGATTGAAGAACCCCTTGAAAAACCAAGGGAAACTGAGAGTTCAGCTCCATCCTCACTTCCAACAGAGTACAATGTTGAAGTTGACGGGGAAATGTTTGATGTGAAGGTTGTTCCAACCGGTTACATGGAAATAGAATCAAGCAACAAAGCACCTAGCGGGCCTGTTGAAGGAGGAGTTCCTTCAAGCATGCAGGGAATGATACTTAAACTTAAAGTTGCAACTGGCGACAAGGTCAATGCTGGAGATATTGTTGCAGTGCTCGAAGCAATGAAAATGGAAAATGATGTCCATGCTCCGGAATCCGGTACTGTTGAAGAGATTTACATACAGGAAGGAGACACAGTTACAGCTGGACAAACCCTTATGGTAATTAAATGATAATTACCACTCTTTTTTTTATTTAAAGGTGTATTTCATGGCCAAAACTAAGAAAGAATTATTAGACGATGTTCTGGCAGGGATTTTGCAGGTTGGTCAGATTAAGGCCTGTGGAGTTGTATCCAAAGAAGGTCTTCTCATAGATTCTAGAACTCCTCCCGATGTTGATGCAAGAATATTTTCTGCACTTTGTTCAACAATAATGGGTGCTGCAGAAGCAGCTTCTGGACAATTGAACA
This sequence comes from Methanobacterium lacus, assembly GCF_000191585.1. Classification (NCBI taxonomy): domain Archaea; kingdom Methanobacteriati; phylum Methanobacteriota; class Methanobacteria; order Methanobacteriales; family Methanobacteriaceae; genus Methanobacterium; species Methanobacterium lacus. The sequence continues at coordinate 376,509 of NC_015216.1, read as the reverse complement.
CTGGCAGTGTGGATCAAATATCCGTAAAAACAGAAAAAGGTACAATAGTACTGTTACCTGCAGGTTCCAAGGCCATATTAACTGCTTTAACTGAACCTGAAGCGCAGTTAGGCTTAATTTTGTTTGAGATGGAATCTCGAGCTTTGCAAGTGAATGAAATTTTGGATAAAATTTAATTGAAGTAGTTCATTCCAATGTTACTTCAAACTGGCAAAATGAGTAGCCATTGGTCCAGCATCTTACTTCTTTTGCAATGACATCCTTTTTTGTCATTTCTGTTAGTATTCCTGTTATCATACCTGCTTCAAAAATGCAGGTGGGTTTACCAAGGTTGGGCAAACATGCACATTCAATGCACTCATACACCCTCAGATCCAGTACAGTTTTTCCATTTATCTCATTTTCATCCACAATATCCAATATTCCAAATTTGTAATCCAAAAGGAAGGAAACCAGATCATCAAAGTCTGTGACTAATTTTTGTTTAATTAAATTCGAACCGAATTCCATGCCACCAACATAATTGGCTCCCCTAACACTTTTTGATAATATTTCTGGGGTGTTGAAATGACCCATTCGAAACGTGCTCACATATTTCTCGTCTGAGTTCACCATTGAAGCAAAAAAAGGTCTTTTAGGATTTATCATTTGGCTTAGCTCTAATTTACCATCTATTTCAGGTCTAGGACCATTTAATGCATCACCGACACATTTTTCTACTTCAATTTCATGGGCTGCAAGTTCCCTGTAATTTTTTATAGCCCTTTTAATCTTCCCATTTTCCAAACCCTTAACCCCCGCCAAATAGTATCATGAATCTTCAGAATAAACTGTTTTGTCTTCTACACCTGTATTTTTAAACGCTCTTTTACGTCTCATGCATGATTCGCACACACCACAATGGTAATTTAACCCTTTGTAACAGGAATAACTTAATTCCATAGGAGCTCCAATACTGTCACCATACTCAACAATTTCGTTCTTGTTCATGCCTATTAAAGGAGCTTCTATTTTGATAACATCAAATGAACCAACTTCCAGCACTGTGTTGAATGCTTCTAAAAATTCTTTAGAGTTATCAGGAAAAGTTACTGCCTCTTCAAGATCCCAACCTACTATTATGATGCTAGCATTCTCTGCCTCAGCAAATGAATTGGCTATTGCTGTGAAAACAACATTTCTTCCAGGTACCCACACACTCTTAGCTGTTTTTAAGGCGGATTCAATATCATCAAGTTCACTGTCTTCAGGTTCTGGAATAGATTCCTCAGATGTTAGTGCTGAATTCCCTAATTCTGCAAGCCATGGCAGTTCAATTACGGTGTGTTCTGCACCCAGTTCTTTACAAACTGCTTTTGCAGATTTAATTTCCATCTCAGCACTTTTCTGGCCGTAGTTAAAAGTTAATGCATGTATTTGGTAATCTTCTCTAAACTTCGCACTCGCAACTGTGGAATCTAGCCCACCTGAAAGTACTGTTATTGCTTTTTTCTTCATTCAAGCACCTTTTTTTAATTAATTTTAAATTCTGAGTTTCTAAATTGTTGCACTGCAATGTCTGTAACGTACTTTAATTGTCTGCCTGTGAGATAAGCTACGTGTTTTACATCTTCATATTCTGGTTTAACACTTATGACATCTTCTCCAATCATTCCAACCTTTATATCAATTTTATATGGTTTACCATCAATGATCACATTCATTGGTACGATTTTTCTCTGGGCAATGTTTCTGTGGGCGTAGGGTAAAACACGCACACCAAGCGTGCCTGTTTCTCGGATTAATTCTTCTGAAATCTGTTCTGTATCCTTTGGTTTTGCAATGACCCTTAAAAGATGGCCGGGTCTATTCTTCTTAGTGATGGTCGGTATTATGCTCACATCCCTCGCACCACTTTTCATGAGTCCTTCGAAAATATGTCCAAGCACTTCACCAGATACATCGTCAACATTGGTTTCCAAAATAGACACATTTTCATGTTCCATTTCACCAACACCTTTAATCATCCTCAAAACGTTTGGATATTCAAGTTCCATCTTCCCTGCACCGTAACCTACTGTTTTGTTGCTCAACAGCGGATAAAATTTGATGAATTCATCCACCATGTTCATGTAGAGAGCAGCTCCTGTAGGTGTTGTTAGTTCTTTGTCCACGGGCCCTCCAAATGTGGGAACAGTTTTCAGAATTTCCAGTGTTGCAGGAGCTGGTACAGCTAACTTGCCATGCATGCTGTCAATTCTGCCGCCCCCTAAAGCTACTGGCATTCCATAGACCTTGGCTTTTTTCAATTCCAATTTATGGAAAAGATATGATGCTCCAATTACATCTGCAACTGCATCTGCAGCCCCAACCTCATGGAAATGAACTTTATCCATGGTGGTTCCATGAACATGGGATTCAGCTTCTGCCATGGTTTTATAAACCTTTTTTGCAAATTCTCTTATTTCTTCTGTAATTTCAGGATGTTCTATGCCATCCAAGGTTTCAATGAGTTCTTTGTAGGTCACTGCTTGAGAATCCCTGGCTTTAACTTGCACAAAACTGGAAGAAATTCCTGCTTTAATGGTTTTGTTAATTGTTACTTCAACCTTTCCAAAAAAGGATCCGTAGTGTTCCATGACTTCCTTCAATACTTCATTGTCTACTCCAAAATCTACCAACGCCCCCACAACCATGTTTCCTGAAATACCGGAGTTCTGTGGATCTACGATTAAAGTCATTTTTTGCCCCTTTCAATAATTTATTTGGTTTTATAGTCTAATTTAGATTTCCACGATAAGGATCAAAAATTATTCATGTATCCTTTCTATTTCATCTGCCCAAAGATCAGGATTTTGGAGGATGTAACTTCCAAGCATTTCTTTGCACTCTGGAAGATCCAAATTTTTTAATTCAATACCTGATTCAATCAGACATTTTTCAGGTCCTTTCAAGTTTTCATTCTCTCCAATAACAACTCTAGATATTTTGTAGAGTATTATGGTACCGGAACACATTTCACAGGGAGATAATGTTGTGTACAACGTGGATCTTTTGTAGTCTTTGCCCTTGAGTCTGCCTGAATTTTCTATACAGTCCATCTCTGCATGGAGTATTGTAGAATTTTTTTGAAGAAGATTATTATGTCCTCGCCCCACAATTACCCCATCTTTAACTAAAATTGCACCAATTGGAATTCCACCAGATTCTAAGGATTTTTTAGCCTCTTTTAATGCTTCCATCATGAATTTATAATCATCTTCCGAGTTGTTGGTTTCAATCATGACTATTCAACCTCTGCCTGAAAAATATCTCATGCCTTTATAATCTGTTGAACGTTTATATTAAAGAAATGAACCTCGAGACATTTAGTTTTTTATTTTTTTTAGTCACGTAAACCTTTGAAGATCATTGCCATGATCGGTGAATATCCAACAAGTCATTTGTAGTAACTGTTAATTGAAATGAAATTTTGAGATGAGTTTGTAACTTTTTACCCACTGGATCGTTTTATATAGGCTGTCTGAAAACGAAAAAAGTTTATCTTAATTTTAACAACTGATCTCTAAAAATAGTTTACCCATTAATTCTAATAGAATTTGTTGGAATATTTAAAAAAAAACTGTAAAAAACAAATAGGATGTGTAAAAATTGGATTGGAGATCTATATTTCTTTTCATTGTTGTAGCAGTAATTTTCTACTACATCGTAACATACATACTGCACTGATAATTTAATTTAGAAACTTCATTGTATGAGCATTTATAAAAAAAATCTCTTCTGGAGGTTTTTTTACAAATTTTGTTATTTTTTTTTGCTAGTTTTCTTTGTTTCTTGAGATATGGAGATAAGATTATTTACCTTCAATTATGGTTTTGAGAACTAAGTCCATTAACAGTTTCTTGTTGGGTTCTTAACTATCAGTATCCCCCTGAAAATTAAGAGTATTTATTGAAGTTCGTTCTGGTTTTCATCGATTTTTTTCTTGCTACCACCGTAGCTGACTATGATTCTTCTAATTGGAACCTCTAAAATCGTGTATTTTTCTCCTTTAAGGGCTATTTCTACTGATTTGACAATACTGTCCACCAGGTCCTCATCCACCACACTACAAACCAGCACTGCATCTACAGCATAATCCCTTATTATGCCTATTGCAGATTCAGGATCCTCCTTAATTGAAAAACCTTTCCAGTCTTGAGGAGACATTCCCCTGTATTCTAAAATATAAAAACCAGTAATACCTGCATCTGTAAGGGCATTCATGGCTTTTGCAAGGTTTTCAATCTCAACAAAGACACGAAGATGTACCTTCATGCTATCACCTATACAATATTTTGTTTGACATATCTAAATAAATTATCTGTGGTACTACAAAAATCAAATTCCCCTGTAGTTATCTTCCAAAACTTTAAACAATTGAGAATCAATATTAGTATTAGAAACGTGGTGAAAAAATGGCAAATAAAGATTTAAACGGAAATTCAGGATCTTACTGGCTTAAAACATGTCCTGCAACCAATTTTCAACCTTTAAAACTAGGATTAAAAGTAGATACTGTTATTATTGGTGGAGGAATTGCAGGAATTACTGCAGGCATCCTTCTGAAGGATATGGGTTACGATGTGGCTGTACTGGAATCAGACAGGATAGTTAAAGAAGTTACAGTTGGTACCACTGCAAAAATTAGTGTGGCTCCAAACATGATTTACCATGATCTCATGGAAAAATTTGGCAAAGAAATTGCCCTGAAAATTGCAAAAGCCAATAAAAACGCCCTTAAAAAGATAGAAGAATTAGTATCAACTAAAGGCATAGATTGTGAATTTCACAAAACACCACTCTACATATACACAGAATCATCAGCAGGAATAAAAAGGCTTGAAGAAGAATATATTGCTGCGAAGGACTTGGGATTTGATGTTGAGTTGAACCACCACAATCCATTACCATTTAAAACTAGCTGCTCATTGAAATATCCTAATCAAGCCCAGTTTCATCCTAGAAAGTATCTTCTTGGCCTTGCAGAGGAAATTGAAGGGAATGGAAGTCATGTTTTTGAAAAAACTCGTGCCATCTCAGTGCATGATGGAGATGTTAAGGAAGTTGTTACAGATCAGGGTTCAATTATGGCCAGTAACGTTATTATTGCCACACACACTCCATTCTACGATCCAGATCATCTGAAGGACCATTTAAACCCCGGCAGATCATATGTTATTGGTTTGTACACTCGAAAAGAATTTCCCGATGGAATGTTCGTAGAATTCAATCCAGTTCACACCTACAGAACAACCCCAACACCCAAGGGACAGCTTGTGATAGTGGCAGGCGAGCACAGTGAAATGAACGTTGAAAGCAGACAGATCTATTACGATAAATTGGAATCCTATGCTAAAAACCATTTGGATGTGGAATCTGTCAGATACAGATGGTCCAGCCATGATAGTGTAACTGATGATGGGCTGCCAATGATTGGAATGACCTCTTTGAATGCTGTTTATGTTGCTACAGGATTCGGATTTTGGGGTATGAACAATGGAACAACTGCAGGAATGGTTATTGCAGATCTTATCCATGATAATGAAAGTTATTTGAAGGATATCTTTGATCCATTGAGGTTTAAATATTAAACACCATTATGCTAAAAAAAATTAAAATAAAAAACTTAAAACATGTGATTAAAAATGAACATCTGCATAGACAAAGTTAAGATAAAAAAAGACGAACAAACCATGTTAATTTACCGGGAAGATGGTTTTGAAGTCATGGGATCAACAACAACTGGAAATGGACATGGACATGTAAATTCAATAGTGTACCATGGCCTTGATAATCAGAAACATCCAGTTCCATACAATGATGAAGAAATAGAAGAACATGAGCGAGTGATGGAAAGAAACGAATATTTAACTACTGTTTTGGATTTTAAAGGTGTTAAAGAACCTGCTGCATCCATACTCCTTCCATTGAAGAATTTTGAATTTGAGATTTGTTCTGATACGGATTATACAATTTTAGTGTCTGCTGTTAAAGACAGTGCACTGTTTCTTAACATTTTAGTTTTCGTGGATCACGACCTGAACCCCAAAACCATGGTTAAAATGTACAAATCCATAATAGAATCAAAAATGGCAGCATTATGGGATTTAGGAGTTATAAATCATTTTTCATTCGATCCTGTGGATACTGATGATGATGAATCAATTTTAATTGCAGCCAAGGGATCCTCGGATGAGTTTAACTACAAACTGGATCATGATATCATTTCAAGAGTTCAACGTTCTGTGCGTGAAACAGTAAAAACTGCCCTTAATAAAGAAGGATTTCCAAAGGGCGTTATTGAGTTCATGAGAGATGTTGGTGTAGAAGTTGATGATCTAGTTGATGCAGGTATGCAACTGATTGTGGGTGTTGATGAAACAACAGAACTGCGTGAAAAACTTAAAGCCCAAATATATCATTCTCTAGAAGATTTAAATGTAGTATCCTTCATTATCGCAGGGATTCGTTTAGAGGAAGATTATGAAAAACACAGGGTGCGCGGAGTTGATGTGGATGATGACCCCGCATACTTGTACTCAGATGAAGTGTTTGGGATGTCTGTTGCAAATCAGATAGCTGGTACCAAGGCAATATTCAACTTTAAAAGATATGACGAAGAAAAACCTGGAATAATCAGTGAACTTGGGCCTGTTTTGGATGATATTTTTGCAGGTGTTGTTGCAGGATGTATGTCTAAAATTTTTGAGGTTTAAAGGAGATCTACATGACTGACAACAAGGTTGATGATGGAATTGGTACTAGTATCAGAGGATTTTTAGGTCTAATTTCATTTTCCACAATACTACCCCTAAATATTCACACAACCATCGAAGAAATGGCAAGCTTCACATGGGTATGGCCAATGATTGGTGCCATGATTGGTTTGGTGGTTGGTTGCTTCGGGTATGCAACCATGGATCTATTACATCTATCCCCATTCATAGCTGCTGCACTCATCTACAGTTTTTCAATATGGTTCACAGGATTCCATCATCTAGACGGACTCATAGACTTTGGTGACGGAATGATGGTTCATGGAACACCAGAAAAAAAGATCGATGTAATGAGGGACAAGAGAATAGGAACCGGTGGTATTGCCTACTTATTAATGGCAGGCCTCATAACATTTGCAGCCATTGGATCGGCACATGCCGCATTGATCTTTTACATCCTGATCATTTCTGAAATGGCAGGAAAAATGGGAATAGTGGGCTGTGCAACAGTTTCAAAGCCATTTCCAAATGGCACTGGGAAAAGTTTCATTGTTTCCATGAGCAAAACCAGATTAGTTCTGTCAGTTGTTCTAACATCAGCTGTTGGATTTTTGATCTTCAACACAACAGGCGTCATCGGAGTACTAACAGGCATGACAGCTGGATTTTTAGTGGCCATAGTTGCCCGTAAAAATTTCGTGTATGCAACTGGAGATGTTCTGGGAACTTCAAATGAAGTGGCACGTATGCTGGCTATTTTAGTAATGGTAGCTTTAACCATTTAGTAATTAAATAAGAGAAAAGGATTATACATTGTTATAGGTTGATAAAATGAAAGTTGTTGTTTTAAGACTCGACCATAGAAGGGTCAGAGATGCAAGGATTACTACCCACGTGTGTTTAACAGCACGTGCATTTGGAGCTTCAAAAGTTGTTCTGAGCGGTGATAACGATAAAAAAATTATAGGAAATGTTAGGGATGTGGTTGAGCGTTGGGGCGGTGATTTTGAAATAGATTACTGTAAAAACTGGAGCAAATACATAGATGATTGGAAATCAGACGGTGGGGAAGTGGTACATCTAACCATGTACGGCGAAGCAGTGCAGGAAATTACAGGAACCATTGCCCAATCATCCAAGGATAAATTAGTGGTTGTTGGTGGTTCCAGGGTTCCTTCTAAAGTTTACCAAGATGCAAACTGGAATGTTTCAGTAACCAACCAGCCCCATTCAGAGGTTGCAGCATTATCAATATTTTTACACACTCTCTACGATGGAAAGGAATACGATATTGATTTTGAAGGGAGTGAACTAAAGGTTGTTCCAAATCCGCATGGAAAAACTGTTTTAACCAAGGAAAGGATTATAGAAACTGAAAAAAAGTGAAATTATGTTTGTTTTTATAAGGATAGCTTCAATTGACTGTTATCCTTATTATTTTATCATCACCCAACTGCGGAACTCCCCTTCCATCTGTGTTTGATGTTGCAATGTAAAGATATCCATCATGGGAAACTACTTCCCTAATTCTTCCAAGCTGTGTGAAAAGTGCTTGTTGTCCTGTGAAACTGGAACCATTAGAAGTTAGACTTATCTGTCTAAGTTGTGAACCCCTCAATCCGGCCACGTATAACTTGTTGTTGTAAAATGCAATTCCTGATGGTGCCAGAGTGTAGTCAGTGTACACGATCATGGGGAGGATGTATCCTGGGGCGGTGTTGTTTCCTTGATACAGAGGCCAGCCATAATTTCCTCCAGAAACAAGAATATTTATCTCATCGTTATGGTTGTCCCCATGTTCAGATTCGTAAAGTGTGCCATTTGAGCTCCATGCCAAACCCTGGGGATCTCTGTGACCATAGGTGTAAACGTAGTTGTTATAGGGATTTTCAACCGGTACAGAACCATTTTTATCCATTCTAAGAACCTTTCCTGCGAGGGAGTTTAGATCCTGTGCAGAAGCATTGTTACCAGCATCACCCGTTGTGATGTAGAGGAGTCCGTCGGGCCCAAATTTTATTCTACCTCCATTGTGAATGTTGTTGGAGGGAATTTTATCCAACAATATTGTTTCATTTTTGAGGGTCCCATTAAAAACAAACCTCGAAACCCTGTTTCCATCAGATGCCGTGTAATAAACGTAGATGTAGTTATTGTTTGAGAAGTCGGGATCGACTGCCAACCCAAGGAGACCAGATTCCCCCTGGGCAGTTACAGCCATTTTCCCAACTGTTTCAGATCCCGCAGGATCGATGATCTTAACCTCACCATCCCTCTGTGTGAATATCATGGTGTTATTTGGTAAAAAATCAATGGCCCATGGAACTTGAAGGTTCTGAGCTATAACATCAGACTGAAAACCAGTTTGATTGTAGTTTTTAGGAAATACCAGTATTGCTACCACAACTAAAATGAGAACGATAATTACGGCCACCAAATACTTTTTTTCCATTACAATTGCCCCAATACTTAATTTTAATCTTGTATTAAATCAATACAATAATATTAGTTTTAACCCACTTCAAACTTTTGGAAAACAGGATCAATTGAAACCATGATAATAATTCAAATAACCATCGTTTAAACTGAAGATCTAATGTAACATTGAAAGTTTAATTGGTTCAAAATGATAAATGCTCATGAGGTGCATAGTTATGGAGATAGAGTTATTAGACCATCTACCAGTACAAGATAGAGTCACGAGGTTAAGGAGATCAGGTATCAAAGGGGCCGACTTTCGAAGGTTCATGACAGAAATAGGGATGTTTATGGGCTATGAATTTGCAAAAACACTCAAAACAAAGACAGTTAATGTTAAAACCCCACTTGCAGTAACAGAAGGAGAAATTTTTGAAGATGAATCAAATATTATCGTTATAAACGTTTTAAGGGCAGCAGTTCCCCTTGTAGATGGCATAATCAGGATATTCAATGAAGCAGAGTGCGGAATGATAGGAGCTTGGCGTGAAGAAACCGTTCCATTTAAAGTCAATGTGAACTACATCAAAGTACCAGATATAAATGGAAAAATAGTGATAGTAGCAGATCCAATGCTTGCAACAGGCCACACCCTCAAGGAAATTTTAAATGAAATAAAATCCCGGGGCACCCCCGCAAGAATTGTCCTGTTCAATATTATAGCTTCCAGGGAAGGAATTGACAACCTGCAGAAATCTCATCCAGAAATAGAGATATACACCTGTGCCATAGACAACGATGTTAACAGTGATGGTTACATAGTCCCAGGGCTGGGAGACGCTGGAGATATATCCTTTGGAAAACCCTTCCAAAAAAAATAGAATTTGAATCCCTAGTAGATGGTTTTTCCATGTGCAGAAGCAACAATGCATGGAAGTCTTGAAACTTCAAGTGCATGAATTGCTTCCATTCCCTCCTCTTCAAACGCTGCTACTTTACGATTTTTTACTTTGCTGGTTAAAAGTGCAGCTGCAGGTGGAGTGACTGCATAGATGGAATTAAATTGATTCAAAGCATCAACTGTTTTTTCTGATAGAGCGCCCTTTCCCAAATGGATCCTAACACCTTCTTGGGATAGAAATGGTATGCTTTCCTCAATTTCTTCCTTGTTACTGGTTGTTGGAGATATTCCTGCATCACTAACTGCAGTGTGCATTATGACCATTCCCTGAATATTAACTGCAGGCTGGCCATTTTTTATGGAACTGACCAATTTTGGAAGGGCAGCATCCCTACCAGTTAAAATAACTCCACTTAACTCCAACCAGTCGCCCACTACGATCTCTCGAATGTTTTTTAGGGTTATGGGTGTTCTTAATTCTACTACATCCTTCAATTTTATTCACTCCTTAGAATGTAGAGATCTCAGTTCCCTCAGATCATCTAGTAAAAGTTCAACATGTTCCTCTTTAACATGGGGCATGACTATGATCCTGATTGCACGAGGATAGGATGATATAGATACAGCCCAACCTGATCTTTCAAGACCATCTGCAATCTCATCCACAGTCATTTCATCGGATGTGAAAGCTACTATGTTCAGTTCGGGTTCTGTGACTGGATTGAACCCTGCTTCAACAACACCCCTGTGAAGTAATTCTGTTATTTCCATACATTCCTTTGAAACCTTTCTGTATCCTTCTTTACCCAAATAATTCATTAAAGCCCAGGTTGCTGCTGTTGAAGCTCCAGTTCTGGTGCCAACAATGGTAGATTGCCTGTCTTCAGTTAGGTAAGGAGTTTCAATACTTATGGATTCTAGGAAAGTTTTTTTTCTAAAAAGGATGCCACCCGTGGGTATTGGTGCCAGTCCCATCTTGTGCGGATCTATGGTAATGGAACAAACTCCAGGAAGACTAAAATCAAAATTTGGAAGGTCATAACCCATTTCATTTAAAAATGGAATTGAATAACCTCCAAAGGCTGCATCAACATGTAGATAAACTCCCCTTTTCAAACAGAGTTCAGATATTTTCTCCACAGGATCTATCTTACCAAGTTCGGTTGTTCCAGCAATTGCAACAACAGCCGCTGTATTTTCATTTATCAGTTCATCCAATGAATTTATATCCACCCTGTAATTCTCATCCAGTTCCGCTTCTAGAAGATCTAAACACAGCATATCTGCAGCCTTTTTAAAACTAAAATGGGCAGATTTAGGGACAACTATATTTACGTCTTCACAATCTGGATAGTTGTGTTTGAATGTGTTCCTGGCAGCCCTCATTGCCATTATATTGGCCTCTGTACCGCCTGTAATGATGTGTCCATAAACATCACGTTCACCCAGTAGTTCGCCTAATGAGCTTATAACCTCATCTTCCATGGCTTGCGTTCCTTTGAATAATCCAGGATCTCCTAAATTTGATTCTAAAAACATTTTAAATGCATTTAAACCTATAGGATGGGGACATGTGCACATCGATCCAAGTATCTTACCTGAACGGTGAGTCATATCCCTAGTTTTGAACTGATGTAATTCATCAAATATTTCAGTTTCTGATCTTCCCTTATCTTCCATTGTTACCCCTTGATAGATTTGGTGAGTTTATCGTACGTTGGTTGTTTTGATATTAAAATAAAAAAAATTCTAGTTAAAAAAAAATTCAAACCGTAAAAAAAAATAGAGTAGATGGGGATCTATCCCTGCATCATTTTTCTTGCTGCTTTAAGTACCAGTTTCTTTTCAACCCTTGCAACAACCTCTCTTACGGTAGCAACTGCATCGGTGTTGGCAGATACACTTGTAATTCCTAATTCAACAAGCTGTTCTACTATGTCAGGCATACTTCCGGCCTGTCCACAAATACTGGTTTTGACTCCTGCCTTGTTACACTCTTTAATAACCCTTCCAATCAATTTCATTATGGCAGGATGTCTTTCTGAGTATAATCCAGCTACATGTTCATTGTTCCTGTCAATTGCAAGTGTGTACTGTGTCAGATCGTTGGTTCCAAAACTTACAAAGTCTATTCCTTCAGCAATAAAATCTTCTATTGTTAAAGCTGCTGCTGGTGTTTCAACCATTATTCCCCATTCGATATTCTCTTGAGGTCTTAAACCAACTTCCCTTGCGATCTTCTTAGCTTCCCTCAATTCACTAGGGTGCTGTACAAGAGGCAGCATAACACCTATGTTGGTGTATCCTTCTTCATGAAGTTTTTTAACTGCTTTGAATTCTGCCCTTAAAATTTCAGGTTCATCGAGTTCTCTGCGTATTCCCCTCCAACCAAGCATAGGGTTGTGTTCATGGGGTTCGTTTTCTCCACCTTCTAGGGATTGGAATTCATCTGTAGGTGCGTCCAGTGTTCGGTACCATACAGTTTTAGGATAGAAAGCATCTGCTACTTTGAGTATGTTTTCAACCAGTGCCTTAACAAGTTCATCCTCTTTTCCATCCATGATGAATTTTTTAGGGTGCACTCCCAATGCAAGCATCATATGTTCTGTTCTGAGTAGACCCACACCGTCAGCACCTGTTTCAGATGCCTTTTGGGCGGCTTCAGGCATACTTACATTGACTTTAACCTCCGTTACAGTTAAAATTGGCTGATTTTGAACAATTGTTGCTGTTTTTGGGCCAGTTTCATCTTTAGATTCACTTGTTTTGAGTTTACCTTCGTAGACAAATCCCTTACTACCATCGAGTGTGACAATGGAATTTTCTTTGAGTATCTTACTACCTTCCCCAGTACCAACAACACAAGGTATACCAAGTTCCCTGGAAACAATTGCTGCGTGGCAGGTTACACCACCTTCATCTGTTATAATACCATCGGCTCTTTTCATAGCAGGAACCATATCTGGTGTAGTCATTACAGTGACCAGAACATCTCCTTTTTCTATTTTATCAAGCTCATCGGTGTTTTTAACAATTTTAACTGCACCAGATGCCATTCCAGGGCTTGCACCAAGTCCCTTTGTAATAATTATTCTCTCATCAGATTCTTCTGAATCAGATGATCCGTTGTTCATGTTAAGGGTTGTAACGGGTCGGGATTGTAACATGAATATTTCGCCGTTGTTAATTGCCCATTCAGTATCCTGTGGAAAATTATAATGGCCTTGTATCCTCTTTCCTAGATCTGCAAGTTTACCAATTTCTTCAAGACTTAAAACACGTTCTTCACGGAGTGTTTCTGGTACTTCCACTTGTACTGTGTGTCCAGTTTCAGGGTCCCTTTTAAACATGGTTTTTTTGTCACTCACTTTGTAATCAAGAACTTCATTCGTTTCTTTATCGTACCAGCAAGTGTCAGGAGTAACAGTTCCTGAAACAACTCCTTCACCAAGTCCCCATGCAGCTTCTATGAGAATTTTTTCCTCTCCAGTTGATGGGTGTACTGTGAACATCACTCCTGCTTTCTCAGCATTAACCATTTCCTGAACTACCACTGCTATGTAAACTTTGGAATGATCAAAATCATTCTCTTCCCTGTAAAAAATTGCACGAGATTCAAAAAGAGATGCCCAGCATTTTTGGACATATTCCACAACTTCATCACTGCCCCTTATATTAAGATAAGTATCTTGCTGTCCTGCAAATGATGCTTCTGGTAAATCTTCAGCTGTTGCAGATGATCTTATGGCTACAAAAACGTCATCTTTGCCAATTCTGTGACATAATGCATTGTATGCTTCTACCACTATGGTCCTAATTTCATCAGGCATTCTGGTTTGAACAATAATATTCTTAATTTCCACAGATGCTGCTTGAAGTTCCTTGTTGTTATTGACGTCTAGGGCATTAAGAATGTCCATTATTTCATCGAAGATTCCTGTTTCTTTAATAAATTGATCATAGGTTTTGGATGTTACAACAAAACCCGGGGGTACTGGTATTCCTGCTTGAGTTAGCTCTCCTAGGTTTGCACCCTTTCCGCCTGCAACATCTACATCTTCCTTTCTCAGTTCTTCAAAAAATTCGACATGCTTCATGCTAAACACTCTTTATTTTTTTTATTTAACTAAATCTGCGCCTTCTTCCACTTCAATCCTACATGTTACCGGGAACTTCATTGCTGCTCTTCTTAAAGCTTCCTTAGCATCATTGAAGTTTCTCTTATTGGTAAATACTGTTAAAACCTTTTGATTTGGTTTAACTATAGCAACAGAACTTACTGGCTTACCAAATGCTTTTCTCATACCGTCCTGAACCCTGTCAGCACCTGCACCAGTTGCCATAGGGTTTTCTCTAACTATATGATGAGGGTATACCCTTATCTTAAGATGGTAACCCATCCTACCTGCTTTCCTCTGCATGTACCTGTTTGAAGCTATCCTTGCTGCTTCAAGTGCGTTGTGAGATAAATGTGCATGTTCTTTAACTGCTAGTGTGACTTTTAAAGGGAAATCCCCTGATAAGTTTCCCATATCATATTGAACAATTCTTGAACCGGGAATTTTTCTAATGTAATCTTTTCTAGTGTATGCTCTAACCATTAATAATCCTCCTTTTTAGAAACTTTAGTCTATAACTATAATAAACGTTGCCCTATAATATACCCATAACATGGTAACTCCATATTTCCATTAAAAAACATCGAAGATATCAATCAATAGGATCGTGATATGATGAAAATTGCAGTAACTGGAAAAGGAGGGGTTGGAAAAACAACCCTTTCGGGCACACTGGCATGTTTATTGTCACAGACTTATAAAGTATTCGCTATCGATGCAGACCCCGATATGAACCTGGCAAGTAGCTTGGGTATTCATGAAAAAATAACTCCAATATCCAGTATGAAAGAGCTTATCCAGGAGAGAACTGGAGCAACACCAGGATCATCCTTTGGTGAAGTTTTCAGGATGAACCCAAAGATATCTGACCTTCCAGAATCATTATCAATTAACTACGATGAAGCTGGCAGATTGAAGATTTTAGTCATGGGGACTGTGGATAAGGGAGGAGATGGTTGTGTCTGCCCTGCATCAGTACTTTTAAAGGCATTAATGCGTAATTTAATCCTTAAAAAGGATGAAATGGTCATTTTGGATATGGAAGCCGGTGTGGAACACTTGGGAAGAAAAACTGCCGAAGCAGTGGATATCATGATCATCTTAGTTGAACCTGGTCTAAAATCACTTGAAACAGCCGAAAGAATAAAGAGACTTGCCAATGACATAGGAATCAAAAAAATAGCAGCTGTGGTAAACAAAGTTTCAAGCCCTGAAGAAGAAATTTTTGTAAAAAATAAACTTAATGGACTCGAAATTAATGTTTTAGGAACCATACCCCGAGATAATAGGGTTGTTGAGGCAGATATGGAAGGAAAAGCCCTGGTGGACTATCCTGATTCAAAGGCCTTGGCTTCCATAGGGAATATTGCTTCGAAAATTGTTGAAATGGATAAATAAAGTTAGGGATTAACCATGAAGATAACAGCCAAGATCGAGTTCAGATACATCAACCCAGAATACGCTGAGGCAGCATACGAATCACTCCACCCCGACAATGTGGGTTATATCGAGTCTTATGTTGAAAATGAATCTATGATCTGCTGTATTGAGGGTGATTCTGTTGGACGTTTGCTTGCAACTGCAGACGATCTGATTTTCTGCGAAACCATGGTTGAAAAAATTGCTGAACTAACTAAAAAACCGTAATTTTTAAAGGAACCTTAATGATCAACCTTAAAACCATTCTCGTAGGTTTTGGATTCTTTCTAGCAGTTCTAGTCTATGTAATACATAAATTTAGAATTAAATCAGCCAATAAAAAAAGAACAGAAAAAATAAAAAAGCGTAAAAAAAAGAAAATTAATCAAAGAAAGTAAATAAAAATGATTTCAACAAAATAATATCATTGAAATAAATTTAAATCTATTCCTTTTTATCTTCGTCTGTTAGAACTTCTTCGGCTACTTCTTCTGCTACTACTTCTTCAGCAGCTTCTTCAACCTTTTTCTCAAAAACATCTACAAATTCAACTTTTTCAATGTTTTCAATGTTTTCCCAGATGTCTCTGGAAATTCTGAACCTAGCAAATGTGACGTCCATGTAAGGTTGTTTATCAAACTTAGCCATTTCATCCATTGCAATCCTCACAACACCATCTTCAATCTGGATATCGTGTTTGTCTGAATCAAGGTTAGGTGCCTTGTAATGGAGTTCGATCATGCTTTTAACCTTTTCAACATCATCTTCAATGACATCTTCCACTTTAATATCATATACAAGGTTTTTACCAGCGAGTTCATGGTTGAAGTCAACAGTGACCCTTCCACCGCTGATGCTTCTTATGATTCCAGTGGTTCCCTCTGAGGATATTGCCATTCCAACTTCAGGTTTCATTCCCTGTTTCCTGAATTCTGACATTGGAATTAGCTGCATTAATTTAGGATCTCTCATTCCAAATCCGTTTTCAGGTGCTATTTCCACTGTTTTCTCTTCACCTTCTTCCATTCCAACTAATGCTTCGTCAAGACCTTTTAAAACATGTCCGCCATTAACAACTATTGGTATTGGTCCGTAAGATTTATTTTCTACATGAATTCCTGCTTCTTTAGCTGCAGTCTCGTCAGTTGTGTCAAATACGTCCCCTGTTTCCTGAATTTTAGCTGTGTAGCCTATCTTAACAAAATCTCCTTCTTTCACTGCCATAACTCTAGCCTCCTGTGTGGTATTCTTTTTCGAAATTCATTTAGAACTTCTTCATTTTTATATTTCAGTACCCGTATTACAGATGGGTATCTGTCTATATACTTATGTATATCTTCCTTAAAAATACCAGCCTCAAGTGCTGATAAAACCCTGTTTTTATGGTGTCTGCTGAAACCTCTAGAAATTGATTTTTCTAGTTCTAAAACTGTTTTAAACGGTCTGTTTTCAATTAGGGACATCAATGTTCTTTCATCCATCATTGTTAACGATCTGAGTTCATTGATATTGCTGTTGTTCACCCTGTCCAGTATTCCATTATAATTTCTGAGCTGGTCCATGGGTGCCCTACCATACTCAATTTCCCTTTCTAAAATTCTCATGGTTTCAGTGGGGAGCATAGTTTCAACGGCATGCAGATCACCATCTCCAACATTTTCCCTTATTTTTGTGCCACTAACCCCTTCTAAGCGTTTTATAAATATGAATTTGTTTTTAAAATCAAAATTTATTTTGTTTAATGATTTGGAAAGGGATACTATCACGTAGTTGTCTTCGTCTAACTTGCCTTGATAGAGAACATCTTTGGTTTCCATGTCCACTATTTTGTAGGGTTTAGGTGCCACACCAAAGCCATTTGATATCCTGTTTAATATGGTTTGAAAACCATCAAATGGCCTGTATCCTCTTGGAATGTAATCTGCATCCAATGCTTTGAATGTGGCTGCAAGACACATGGAATACTGTCCAGAACCCATAATACCCATTGGAGGACCTTCCACAACAATATCTGCACCCACAGAAACAGCTGTATCAGCACGTGCCTCTCGGGTCATGATATAAGGATTTCCCCTTCCATTTCTCTCAAAAAGTCCAGGAACAATGGCAACAAATATTCCTTCTGGAACCTGCTTTTTGGCTTGTTCCATACAGTACCTATGGCCCAAGTGCATGGGTGAATACTCAGTAAAATCTGCAATTATCTTCACATCAGATTTAACATCACCGTAGGAAGGTTGTTTATTTAGGTCTCCTTTGAAGAGTTTTTCATCCCTCTTGAAAATTTTAGTTATCAATTCAGCTTCAACCAATTAATTACCCCAAACATTTTATTTACATTCTACGATATCTAGAACATAATTAATAGTTCACTCTACAAAACATATAAAACTCTTTAAAATAAGGATTCATGATACAATGTTGGACATGTGCATAGTAAATTGTAGGCTAAACCCATCAGATCAGGAATGTTCCATAGGCATTGAAAATGGGAAAATTGTTTCGATACAACGGTTACCATCTGTAGCTGATGAAATTGTTGATTTGAATGGAAAAATAATATTACCTGGATTGATAGATGTCCATGTTCATATGAGGGACCCTGGACTTACTTACAAGGAAAATTTCAAAACAGGAACAGAATCTGCTGCTGCAGGAGGTTTTACAACTGTCCTGGACATGCCCAATACAAAACCTCCCACCAACACAGCTCATGATTTTAAAAATAAGTTAAAAATAGCAGGATCAAAATCAATTGTTGATTTCGGACTTCACGCAGGTACTGCTAATCCTGAAGAGATTCCAGGTTTAGGAGATCTTAATCCTGCATCCTTTAAAGTGTTCATGGATCTCCATGATGACGAATTTTTAATGAATCTATTTTCAGAAATTTCTGATCTCAATCAATCAGGGACCCATGATCATCTAGTTTCTATCCATGCAGAGGATCAGGAGATCGTGAAAAAGTACACAACTATGAAATCATCTGAAACTAGGAGTGATTCCATGGTGTATGCAGATGCAAGACCACCACTTGCAGAAGATGTGGCTGTTTCTAAGGCAATAATGATGGCCAAAGAATTTAATTTAAAGGTCCATATTTGTCATGCAAGTACTGAAACGTCTTTGAATTCAATACAAAATGCCAAAACAGAAGGCTGTAATATAAGTAGTGAAGTAACACCCCATCATCTGTTTTTAGATTCGAGTTACCTTAAGAAATTTGCCAATTTTGCCAAAACCAACCCTCCCCTCAGGAGTGATTCAAAGAAGATAAGACTCAAAGATCTTCCAATAACAGATATTGTGGGCACTGATCATGCCCCACACACCATTGCAGAAAAGGAAAAAAATGTCTGGAACGCCCCTCCAGGAATTCCTGGACTTGAAACTGCACTTCCATTACTGTTAAACCAGATCAATCTGGGAAATATTTCTTTCAATGAAATCAGGAGACTCCTATGTGAAAATCCTGCAGAAAGGTTTAAAATTAAGAATAAAGGACATATAAAGACAGGGATGGATGCTGATTTCGTTGTGGTGGATATGAAAAAAGAGTGGATCATCGATTCTGATAATTTCTATTCAATGGCACATTATTCTCCTTTCGATGGAATGAAAGTTACAGGAGTTCCAATAATGACGATTTTAAGGGGTGAAATCATAATGAAAGACTCCGAAGTATTCAAGGCCATTGGAAACCATGTCTACAGTTGAAAAATTTTCTACAGAAGATTTTTTTACTACTATCTAGATAATTAAAGTTAATTTAATTTCTTAAATTTGTCCTATTAATTATATTTCAAAATTATTATTGTTGGATTATGATTTAAATAGGTATATTTACTTCTTTGCAACAGTTTAACTAAAACAATTTCATTAAACAGTAAATTGATAAAGCTCGGAAGATAATATGTAGATACAAGAAGGTGGTAGAAAATGTGTGAATCAACTGTGTACTCAACTGAAAATTCAATGATAATGGAAGATGTGTTGAACATTAAAATTGATGGCAATAAAATTTATCTCACTGACATATTGGGCATGAAAAAAGAGTTGTCTGGAGTGATTGTTGAAATTGATCTTGATAAACATGGAATATACATCAAACTCAATTAATTTTCTTTTTTTGATGATAAAATATTTTTTTTAATTAGATCCTTGTTCTTAAAATTAGATTAGAATAGTTAGGTTTCAAGTATTAATGAAATGCTTTAAAAAAAAATGGTTGGTGGATTTAAATCCACCATTCAAACAAATTAATTACTTCATTGATAGTGCGTCCTTAGGACATGGTTCTATACACTGGTCACAGAGTATACAGTAACCCTTGAGAGGTACTTTTTCTCCAGTGAGTTTCAGCATATTGTATGGACATACATCCACACAGTCACCACATTCTGTGCACTTGTCTGGGCTAAATGAGATCCTGTTTCGTTTAACGACTTTGCCGTCTATTACTTTGTCAATCTCAGATATGGTTAGAGCTCCTTCAGGACATGCTGTGGTACAAGCACCGCAACGTGTACACATTGCAAATGATGGTTCTGCACCTGTTTTAGCATCTCCAGGAACTTCCATTCCAGTGTTGGTAACTACCCTTATTGCGTCAGTTGGGCATATTCTTGCACATGCTCCAATATGATCACATTTGGATTCGTCCCATACTATACCCTCTTCTGATGCAGGTTTGGAAGGACCTAATTCAACTTCAAGATCTATAGCATCTACAGGACACAGTTTTTCACATAATCCGCACGCTGTACAGACTTCTGGAAGGGTAACTGATAATGTAGATGGTTTAGGTTCTATAAAGTCACCAGGACATTCTTCAACACAGAGATTGCACCCTATACAGGTGTTCTCATCCACTTCAAATTTGAGCATGTTCTTGGAACGTTTTTCTGGTTTCTTGCCTGAAATGTAAACTGCATTCCATGGACAGGTCTGTGAACAGACACCACATTTTATACAGGTTTCTTCATCAATGGCAATACTTCCACCAATTTCGTCGAGTGTGATTGCGTCTACTGGACATTCATCCACACACATTCCACAACCTACACAGTCGACGATGGCTATAGGTCCGCTGATGTCAATATCAGTATGTTTAGGTTCTTTGACACCTTCAACTCCTATGACTTCAACTGGGCATATGTCAACACATCTCTGACACATGACACAGTATCCTTCAAGTGGAATCTTGCTTACTTTACCTTCATCGAGTTTCAGTACTTGTGGTGGGCAAACATCAATACAGTCACCGCATTTATCACAAAGGGCGGGGTTGTAAGCTACACGAGCTTGTGCAACTCCGTTTTCACCAACAGTAATTTCTTCGGTTTTCAATGCACCTTTTGGGCATATATCCACACATTTAGGTGCGCCTCCACAGACATCACAGAATATCACATCTTCGGGTGAAACTTCTATGGCTGCTGTAGGACATGCACCCTGGCATGCGCCGCATCTGATGCAGTCTTCCTTGTTGACTACTATCATTTTATCACCTGCGGTTATACCTTGTTTATGAGGTGTCCTTGACCGTCGTACACTTCAACTGTTGCGAGTTTCATGTTTGAGTCGATTGTGTGAGTTGCACAGGATAGACATGGATCGTATGCTCTTATTACCATTTCCATGAGGTTGAATATTTTATCATCTACTTCAACTCCAGGTTTTATGTAATCTTTAGCAACTTTCTGTATACCCATTTCCATGGCAGGGTTGTTCTGGATTGTTGCAACCACAATGTTTGCTTTGGTTACGAGTCCATCTTCATCTGTCTGGTAGTGGTGGGTTAATGTACCCCTTGCTGCTTCAACTATACCCACACCTTCTCCAGCCTGTCTTTCGATAGGTCCAGGGAATTTTTCACCGGATAAATCTCCTTCAAGAGCATCTGCAGCCATTTCTGCAGCTGCTATGAGTTCGATTAATCTTGCCCAGTGGAAGAGTAGTGGTTGTTGAGCGTATCCAAAGGTTTCTTTGAACTCTTTGAATGCATCCTGTGCTATTGGTGATGGCATTTTGTCAGCCACGTTTAGCCTGGATAGAGGAGCAACTCTGTAGATACCTTCTGGGTATCCTAAGTCTTTGATGTATGGGAATTTGAGCCATGAGTAAGGTTTAACTTTCTCAGCCATATAGTCAAGGTAGTTTTCGCTTCCAAATTCAGCGTATATTTTACCTTCCTTGTCTTTCATCCTGACATCACCGTTGTAAACATCCCAAACACCCTTGTTAACTAAACCGGTGTGGTAAGTTTCAACAGCTCCTAAGGTTTCAACTAATTCTAGGTTTTCTTCGAAGATTGGTTTTGCAAGGTCAAAGGTTGCCTGTGCAAGTTCCACGTTTCTCTGAGCCTTCTTGAGAAGGTCTGCCTGAGTTTCAGCATCAAGTTCTGTTGAGATACCACCTGGGGTGGATGATGTTGGGTGAATGGACCTTCCACCAGTTGCTTTGACTATGTCTAAAGCGTTTTTCCTCAGTTCAATTGCCTGAAGTGCAACGTCTGGTGCGTCTTTAATGATCTGGAAGACGTTTCTTGTTTTACGATCTTTACCTGCTATGAAATCAGGTGCTGCTAAGAAGTAGAAGTGAAGTGCGTGGGAGTGCATGAATGAACCCCAGTTCATCAATTCCCTCATTTTGTAAGCAGCTGGTAAAATTTCGTCGTCTTTGAATCCGTAACACTGGTCTGATGCTTTAGCAGCTGCCAGGTGGTGCTGCACATCACAGATACCACAGATTCTTGGTACTATCCTAGGAACCTCTTCAACTGGTCTTCCTTGGAGGAATTTTTCAAATCCTCTGAATTCCATAACGTGAAGTCTGGTTTCCTCAACATTTCCTGCATCATCGAGATGCACTGTTATCTTTGCGTGACCTTCAATCCTTGTCACTGGTTCCATTGTTAACTTAACCATTTATTTTCCCTCCTTTTGCACCTTCATTGGTATTAATGCAGCTGGGAGTGTGTATGTGTAAAATGTACCCACAATATCATCTAACTGGTCAGCAACTTCTTCTGGGTCAACTGTTTTATCATGTTCAACACCGAAGTCTGAACCAATTGCACTTATCATCTTTGCACCTTGGTCAGTAACCTTTGCTGTTGGTCCGTAACATCCTCTACAAGGAATGCCTATTGATGGACATTCTGCTCCGCATAAAGATGTTGTTGATGGGCCCATACATACGAGTCCCTGTGGAACTAAGCACAGTTCTTCATCTGGTCTACCAAGTTCAAACTGCCTGATGATTTTGTCCATAGCCATTCCTTCCGGTGGTTTTTCCCTTGGACAAACTTCGCAGAGGTTTGTTGTAGGTAGTGAAACAGCTTCTCCTGTTAAAAGAGCAACTAATGCTTCAGCTAAAACATCAGACCTTGTTGGGCATCCTGGTATGGATAGATCAACATCTATTACGTCTGATAGTGGTCTTACTCTGCTTTCGAGGTGTGGTATATCTTCATTTGGGATGATACCTTCTTCGTTGTATGTACTTGCAGAGTTTACGTAAGCTTCCTGTGCAAGTTCATCGGCTGTGTGTAGGTTTCCGAGTCCTGGTATTCCACCATAAACTGCACAAACACCGTAAGCTATGACGAATTTTGCTTTTTTCCTTAGCATTTCGGCAAGTTCACGGTTTTCGTCGTTTCGGATTCCACCTTCAATAATTAGAACATCCAGGTCATCTGGTACTTCATCGTATTTAACATCCATGAGTACAGGACTGAATTCGAAGTCTGCTAATCCCATCACGTCGATTATAGCTTCGTGTATATCTGCAATGGACAAGTGACAACCGGAACATCCAGCCAACCACATAGTCCCTATTTTTGGTTTATCTGCCATATTCTTCAATCCTCCGCTTATGCTTCAACTGATAGTTGTTCTTTGAGTGGGGATTTTCCCAGACCCTTTATACGGTTAACCATCATTGTAACAGTATTTGCGAATTTTTCTCCTTCTGAAGCAGAAATCCAGTCGTGGTAAATTCTTTCCCTTCCAATTCCTAGGTCTTCTGCTAATTTGTAAATTAATCTCATTCTTCTGTCTAATTTGTAGTTTCCTGCATCGTAGTGACAGTCACCATGGTGACATCCAGCTACAATAACACCGTCTGCTCCCTCACGGAATGCTTTAAAAACAAACTGTGGTTCTATACGTCCAGAGCACATAACTCTGATTACACGTACGTTTGGAGGATATTGCATCCTTGCAGTACCAGCAGTGTCTGCTCCACCATAGGAGCACCAGTTACAACAAAACATAACGATCTTTACATCATCCTCAGCCATAGAGTTTCCTCCTGATTTATCAATGTACCGTCAAGTTCACCATTTTCTGGTGACTTATTAATGTACATTATATGGATAGCAAAATAGTTATTATAAAGGTTACTCCAAGAACGATTCCGAAAGGCATATATATAAGAATATGATTCCCAAGTTTAGTATTATCATATCATTTTTTTAAGACTAAATCCTCTAAATTTACATTTAATTGTTAAATGGAATATTATAATTGATTTTTAACAATTAATATAAGGAAATATTCATTTAAAATAGATTTAAAGTTCAATTATGAAATTTAATATTTGGCACAAATTCACTTAAATATCCATATTTAACCTTGTTATATGCCTATTTGTTTAAATCAAAATTAAGTTGTTAATAACTTAACGCTGTTAATTATAGGGATATTTAGTCATTTTTAAATAAAATCAGTTATAGAAATTGACTCAATTGTATTTAAAAATACAATAAATTAAAAAAATAAAAATAAGTTGGTGGTTACACTGCTGCTTGAAATAACAGATCTCGCTGTAGAAGTTAATGGAAAAGAAATACTAAAGGATATTGATTTGTATATCGATAAAGGAGAAACTCATGTACTGCTTGGACCAAATGGAAGTGGAAAAAGTACGCTCTTTATGTCACTGCTTGGGTTTCCCAAGTACAACATAACAAGGGGAGAAATACTCTTCAAAGACCAAGATATAACCCACATGACAACAACTGAAAG
Source organism: Methanobacterium lacus (assembly GCF_000191585.1). NCBI lineage: Archaea > Methanobacteriati > Methanobacteriota > Methanobacteria > Methanobacteriales > Methanobacteriaceae > Methanobacterium > Methanobacterium lacus. The sequence continues at coordinate 351,884 of NC_015216.1, read as the reverse complement.
AATAGAACTGGGATTGGGAGTTAGTTTTCAAAACCCCCCTGCAATTCGAGGAGTCAAACTTAAAGACTTGTTGAATATTGAAACCAGTAAAAAAGGAAAAAGTCCAATGGGTCAAGAACTCAGTCCAGAAACCCTGGCACTTGCTGACAAACTGAAATTAAATGATCAGTTCCTTGAAAGGGATGTTAACCTTGGTTTCTCAGGCGGAGAGGTTAAAAGATCCGAAATTCTTCAACTGTTGGCACAGCAACCAGATTTTATAATGTTCGACGAACCTGATTCAGGTGTTGACATTGAAAATGTTGAGCTACTGGCAGAAGAGATTAATGTACTGTTGGATAAGGATAAGAAGCCAGGTCTACGTGAAAAATCGGGCCTTTTAATCACACATTTAGGTTACATACTAAACTTCGTAGGTGCGAACACTGCCCATGTTCTCATGGACGGTAAAATAGCTTGTTCAGGAGATCCAAACGAAATATTAGAAGATATCAGGAAGGAAGGATTTAAAGGGTGTGTGGAATGTTGCAAAATACAATAGAACGTGCAGAAAAAGCTAAGAAGAAAAAAGCAGCCCTTGGTGAAGACATTGACATTGAAGAGTTCGAAGGTGAGGAAGCTGGAGAACACGAAGAAGTGGAATCCCTAAGGGATCTGCCTGGGAAGTACCAGAAATCTCTACTTAAAGTCGGTGTAGATCCATCTGAAACAGGAAGAGCTGGCTCATTCCTACAGATCGATCAGTCGAAAGTGTGCAGTAATTGCGAATCAGAAAATATTGAACTCATGGGACTTCCACAGGCTCTGGATAAATATGATTGGGTTAAAGATTACATGTGGAATGCAGTTCCTGTTGACACAGATAAGTACACTGCAAAAACTGCTTTAGGAGAACCTGGAGGGTACTTCATAAGATCGCTTCCAAACACCAAGGAAGTATTTCCAATACAGGCTTGCATGTTTATTGGGGATGAGAAAGTTGCTCAAACAGCACACAACATAATTATTGCAGAAGAGAACTCCGAACTTCATATCATCACAGGATGCTCAACTGGCAGTGATGTACAGTCAGCCATGCATGTTGGAGTTTCAGAATTTTATCTGAAAAAGGGTGCCAAGATAACCTTCACAATGGTGCATAATTGGGCTGAGCAGGTTGAAGTTAGACCAAGAACTGGTGTTATATTAAGCGATGATACAACCTACATAAGTAACTACATTTTAACTAGTCCAGTTAACACCATACAGACATACCCAACAGCATACTGTCAGGGAGAAAACTCAAAGGTAGTATTTCAGTCAATTCTCGGAGGTCAAAAAGACTCCATTTTAGACACTGGTTCCAGAGCAATTCTCACAGGCAAAAATTCAAGTGCTGAAATGATCACAAGAGCAGTTTCAAAAGATGAATCCCAAATATACACAAGGGGCCATCTTGCAGGTAAATCACCCGATGTGAAGGGACATTTAGAATGTATGGGTCTTGTTCTTTCCGATGATTCATTGATCTATTCTGTTCCTGAACTTGAAGGAAGTGCCACAGATCTTGAACTGTCACACGAAGCAGCTGTGGGTAAAATTGCTGAAGAAGAAGTTTTATACCTGATGTCCAGGGGGCTCACAGAGGAAGAAGCCGCATCAATGATAGTCAAGGGATTTTTAAGCATGGACATTGCAGGACTTCCACCAGAATTAGCTGCTGAAACACAACGAATGATAGATCTGAGCATTCAAGGAATGTAAAACAATAATTCAGGTACAACTCACCTGACCATTATTTTTTTTTAAAATTATACGATGATGCTGTAATGGATGTTCTTTTTTATATAAGCCTAACTTTCTTTTGAAAAATGAAAATTTAGACCGGACCAAGCTCCATGAGATTAAATATAACAGATAGTCACAATAATAATCATAATTCTAGGGATTTAATCTTTAAAATAGTATCAAAATTATAATGAAGGATAATTGAGAGAAAAATGATAGTTATGACTCTTCATTCAAATGTTCAATTAATGAAAATGGAAAAAATGTTTGGGTTTACTCTGAAATGATTATGAATTCACCCACTTTCTCGACCTTTCCAAAGGGTACTAATAAGTTATCTCCCTTTTTCTTAGCTCCCTTGATATGAACATTTCTGCCCTTCTCAACTTTTATTACCACATCGGTAATTTTTCCAGTTTTTCCGTTTATAACTAGTTCTTCGAGTTCGCCCAGTATTCTTGCGTTGTTAGTTGCTACTTGGTAACCTTTGATCTCACTCCAGACCTTTTCTTCCCCTTTTATAAGTTTTCTCTCTTCAACAACCATTGCTATCACCTATGTTTTTATCCCAATGTTACTCAAGACTTCCTCTAAAACTACTATGTCCTCACAGCTATTAATATTTACGGCCAGTTCAATTTTCCTTAGCTTGAGTACTTCCTCATCTTGTTGCTTGTTGTTACTTCTTAATATATTTAATCCCGACGGAACCACATCATCTAACACAATACTGGGCTTCAAGCCATATTCTTGGAAAATGTCCTCTGGAACTGCCACACACATGGCAGGTTTTGGAGAATTGTTATAAGCAGCTATAACTTCGTCAATAATATCAGCATTAATTAAAGGCAGGTCCGATGTGGTGGTTAAAATTGTTTCATCATCATCAGAGTAGCATTTTTGAATTACGTACTGTAAATCTTCCACATATCCATTTCCAGGTGTTTCAACCACTTTAAATCCCCAATTGCCCACAACTTTTGCAGTTTCAGGTGTATTTGCACTGGTTGCAATGATAATATCCTTAATATTCTTAGATCCCTTGAGTGCCTTCAACACATGTAGTATCAGGGGTTTTTTGAAAACTTCTTTGAGTGGTTTTTCAGAGTCTCCCTCCATTCTTGTGCCTTTGCCACCTGCCATCACAATAGCTTTAACCATATAATCACACCATTTTCTTATTTCTTCTGTAATTTCCTTCTGGGTCCCAGTATACATGGTCCTCCTTGTGAGCCACCAACTGGTTTGGTAGGAGTTCCCAATGAATTCATACATCTTGCCATCATTGCTGAACCCATTGCAAGGGCATCAGATACAAAAATTGTTTCTTTGAAGTAATCCTTTGAAAAATCGAGTATTAATTCCGGTTTTTTGCCGGTGATTCCTGCTCTTCCTGTGACCCCAAGCATGGACCCCTCTTCTATAACTCCTTCTTCAAATGCTTCTTCTATCAATCTTTTTACCACGTTTGTACTGACATGATCCAGAGTTGCGAATAATGTGTGTATTCCTGATGTTTCAAATATTTCATGACCTAACTTGACTAAGGTTGGAATTTCATCCCCATCTTTACCTACATCACAACCAATGAGGGTGGTTCCAGCTTCGTAGGCTGCCTTTGGATCAACTGGCACAGTACCAAAACGTTCCCTGTTCTCTGGTACCTTTCTAATATCTACATGTTCATGGATTTCTGTTGCATATTTGGCTGCAGCTTTCCAGTCTGCTCCTTTAATAATTCCCTTCTCATAAAGATCAAGGGCAGCACCTCCCCTCTTATCAACCTTTTCTGTTCCACGGATGATGGAATCTGATATGGCACCTGCGAGTCCACAGAAGTTTCCTATGGTTCGAGCATATGGTTTGTCGTTGTTGGTTATTCTACCTGCCAGTGTTGTTCCAAAGTCCATTGATACACATGGATTTCTGAAGTCTACATTGGTCCAGTTCGATGCAACTTTAATACCAGCTGTTACAAGTTCACCCTCCATTTCGTTTGCAACGACTACTCTGCCTGTTGGCGGTAGCACGCCCACTACTGCCCCATCGAACATTACCTGATCAAGGTAGGATTCTTCTTGAAGATCCTTCCTAAGGTTGTCCTTGGACATTGCAGGAGCCATCTTTCTTGGTGGTATTCCAGCTTCTAGACAACCCTTTGCAAGGGCTATGATCAATTCACCTACTTCATCTGGAGTTGCAAATCCTGCTGTAACCCCTGTTGATCTAACAACAAAATCAAGATCCTCTTCAACATCCACATGCGCCTTTTTAAGAGATTCTAATATGGTGTCCCTAACCATTTCAGAAACAGATTCTTTGGTGAGTTCCACTTCCCACACTGTTTCTCCAAATACTTTTTCTCCCTCTTTTGGAGGTCTTATGTCCCTTGTCATTTTAACTGTTTTATCAAGGAGGTAAGTTTTGCTGGTTGTGAGGTTGGTGGCTGTTAATATGCATTTGGTTGTAGTGTTACCTAATTCAACTGATGCTACAACGTAGTAGATATCCCTCTTCATATTGAGTCCGGAACCCGCAGTTTTTTTCATAAAAGGTGTGGATTTAATTGTTTCAGTGTAAATATAATGACTCTTTGCAAATATGGGTTTTGAACCTCTACCAAATAAATTACCTAACAATGACATAAAATCTCCTCCTAAAAACAATTGACAAATTGTTAAACACTATAAAATAGGCGTGTTCTAATCTTAGTTCATTGAGATGGAATATAAATTTTTTGAAAATGTACCTAGAACATTTTCATAAAAAAGTAAAAAAAGGAGAAATATTAAAAATTTCGCAAACGATTTGTTTTATCCCAAGAACGGTTGTGCAATGGTTAGCATTATCACGACAGTTAGTATGATGCCTATTACAACCATTGGAATTCCAGCTTTTAGTATTTCCTTGATCTTCACAAATCCAGTACCGTAAGCCATTGCAACTGTAGGGTCAGCCATTGGGAACATGAATGAAAGCGAACATGCAATAGCAACAGGAACTGCGTAGACACCTATAGGTTGACCTTGAGCAGCTGCTAAGGTAACTGATAACGGCACTAAAATAGCAGACAACGCAATGTTCGACATGACTTGTGTGAAAATTACACCTATGATCATGAGAAGCAACATGATAGACACTGTTGAAACGTTGTTACCCATCAAGGTTACTAGATCATTAATCAACCATGCTGCAGCTCCGGTATTTAGTAGTGCTGCTCCAAGGGAAAGTGCTCCTCCAAAGAAGATGATTAATCCCCAATCTACATTTTCCTGGGCATCCTTCCAATCAACAACACCAGTTATGAAGTACAGTGCAGCACCTATCAAAGCAACTGAGTAGCTGTCAATACCTGTGATACCCGTTGTTACCCAGAGACCAATGGTGAAGAACAGAATAACTGCTGTGATCTTCTCAGTCCTACTAATGGAACCCATAGCACTCAAAGTCTTGTTCAGTGTTTCATGTCCACCAATGATACCTTTCACTTCTGGTGGGAAAATCCAGCTCAACAATTTCCAAGTTACGAAGAGCATTATAATTGATAATGGTATACCAAATATCATCCATTGTACAAATGGAAGATGTGTGTATGCTGCGGCCATCAGGTTGGGAGCAGTACCAATTTCTGTACCAAATCCACCTGCAAGGGAACCGTATGAAGCACCTAAAATCATTGCTTTGGCAAAGTTACTGTTGCCCTTTTCAGCGTCATTAACACCGAACAATGGAACAATTTCCTTAATAATAGGAAGCAACATTGCAAAAGCAACCACATTTTCGATCCAAGCAGATAAAAGCCCTGTGGAAAATACAGCAGCAAAAATACTCATACTCGGAGTTGTACCCACCTTCTTCAGCATAAAATAAGTAAATCTTTTTGCAAGTCCACTCTTACGAATGGCCTCTGCAAGAATGAACCCTCCAATCATCAAGAAGATGATGGGATTGGCAAAACCAATAACAGCATTATTAAAACTCTCAATACCTAAAATTGGCTGTAAAAACAATAAAATCAAAGAAGTAACAGCCAAATGCTGAGCCTCACTAGCCCACATAATAATCGCAAACGCTAAAAGAGCGAGAGCAGCATGACCAGAATAACTCAACCCATCACCTAAAGGAATGATCATAACTAAAAAAAAGGCAACGATAGCTAGAGGCATTCCTAAAGTCTTAAAACTCAAATTCGTCTTACATCCCTCCCACAATTTATATTAAACTTATTAATATTTTTTTATTAAAAAACTATAATTTAAACAACATTTTTTTGTTAAAGTAAATTACTGTTTTTGTATATTAAACATCTAATCAGTTTCTGTTATTACCATATTATATTTAAACTTTCTTGTTAACTGAATAATACATTATATCCATATAATGACACGTATAAGTAACAAAAAGTAAAAATAACAGCGTTATAGATAGTTTACAGATGACTTTGAAATTTATGGGTGTTGAACAAGGTCTATAATTAAAATGACGTTATATTGAATTTAAAAAAAAATAAGAAAGTTGGCGACATTGTCGCCATTACAAACTGCAATTATAACAGTTTGTTGAATGGGTGGGTTTCTATTGGCTCGGTACCTATATCTTTAGCAGCTTCTGCCATGAACATATCGGTCATTGCAACTGCTGTAAATGCCATTTTGGCGTTTTCTATAGGTCCCATGAGGACAAAGTCTCCTCCAGCTGCTACTTGCAGTAGGTTGGAGCCTATGTCACTAACAGGCCATACTTCTCTGTTTTCCTTTTTGTAGCCTCTTAACCAGTCCCATGCAGATGGCACGTTGTGGATTCCACTACCTACTGGGTATCCCCATTTGCTTTTAACAGCAAAGGAAGTCCTTAATGCAGGACCTGCACCTTGTCCTAATGGTGTAACTGCTACATCCATGAATGGTTTGTCTATTCCACAGTCAGCTGCCATGTCAAGCAGACCTTTGTCTAATACACTTCCACCATTGTCCCAGATGTTGATTTTACCTTCTACTCCTGCTTCCATTGGGTTGAACCCAAGAACAATGGAAGAGGTAATATCACATTCAGTAAGAACTTTAAGTTCTTCTTCATCAGCAGACATGTTCAGGGAGTTGTATATACCCCTGTCAGCTAAACCAGTTTCTGTAACATATTTTGCTCCAGCCATCCTGGCTTCTCCGGATGTTGAGTCAATGAAGAAAGGTGCGTCTGTTGTGTCTCCGACAAATTCCAGATATTTTACTAAAGCTTCTGGTGTTGCACCAAAAGTGTGTACAATATGTGGGTTTCCGGTTACGTCCGCCATTTCTTCCTGCATTTTTATTAAACCTTCAGCTTTATCTTTGTCGAAGGTTCCTGCTTTTTCATCACTAATAATCTTGTGTCCACCGTAGAAGATGGTTCCTGCTAAAACAGTTGGGTATTCACCTGGCTGTCCACCTACTTTGAGGCCAGCAACATCTAATACAACCTGTTCTTTGTCAAATCTAAACATACTTAAATCCTCCTATAATTAGACTCCACCAAATGTTGATAGGATAGCTCCTATTTTAACAACTTTGAAAGCCACAAATAAAATTATAAGACCAATCATGATACCGTATAAGATACCAATGTCTCTTCCTATTTGTTGACCCATTTTCTGAGAGATCTCACCGTGGTTGAACTCTACTTTTTCTTCAATGTCATCTAATCTCTCGTTAGCTTTGTTGTACTCATCTGCAGAGACAATGACACGTGGTATAACGTTATCTTTTGCCATACTTATGCCCCCACCATTGTTTTGTAAATTACTGGTAGACCCACAAGGAGAAGTGCAAATATGAATCCCACTGCCATACCATAAACTCTGGTAGTAATGAGTCCTGCAAATAACCTTTGATCCCTACCAATTAATCCGGTACGATATTTGATATCTTTTACAGTACTTTTTATGCCTCTAACATTAGGTTTGTTTGATAATATCATTTAAAAACCCCCGTTATTTTAGCAATAGTATTGTTCCAAGAGTCAATATGAAAGCTAGACCAACGACAATTCCCTGTACTTTTCCTGCGTACATTCCTGCGAATTGCCTCTGGATGGAACCTACAGCTTTAACTTCACTCTGAATGGTACGCATCCTAGCTTCTATTAAGGCTGTTTCGGGAGCTACTGGACGAACTTCTTCGCCTTCTTCCTCTTCGCCTTCCTCTTCAATCTCTATTACCATTGCTTCTTCTTCAATTGCTCCGGGATCTTTTTCGATGCACTCTTTGACTTTTGCCTGGATCGCTGCTGCGTCCTCGACATCGATCAGATCTACTATTTCGAATTGGGATCTGAATCTGTCCAATCCTGCGTCAGGTACGTTTTCGATGTATGGTATAGCACCAGGGGCACCTACAATACTTCTTTTTTCAGGATCTACACCATTTTCATGGAGTGCCTTAATACTCTCACCTGTAATATGTCCCTGAACCTCAGCTCCGCATAATATTAGGAATCTTAGGTTTGGATTGGATATTAAGTTTGAGATCATCTTTTCTATTCCGAGGTTTTCGGTTTTGCATGGTCCTGCAATTGCAGCTCCTGCATCCACAGGAATTTGTTCGTTGTGAGAAGCAAGAGTAGCAACAGCTACAGGACTCTCTGGATCGCCGGTTACGTAGTCACCGTTTATTACAGGCCATCCTTCTGCGGGTGATTTTTTATCAGCCAATTTAACACCTCCTATAATAATATGGCAACCAGCAGTACTAGCCCAAGTACGAATCCATATACCATGTTGGTTAATTTACCAGCTGTGGCGTAAACTCCTTCCCTTCCAGGGTAGGCACCAGGTGATACTGTGGATGGATCTAGGGCGCTAGCTATATCGTCCGCTGCAGCCTCTAATTCTGTTATTTGCTCGTTTATATCGTCCATGGATAAAATTAGGACTTCTCTACCTAGAGATGCTCCAATTATACCAGTTGAAGGATCTAGTGTTAGGTTGAGTTCAGGAGCTACTTTTACTAAAGGTAACATTTCTACCATTTTGCTTCCTCCTTACTGTTCGTCCTCTTTAGGCCAAAGTCCAGACCATTTAACTGATGCTGCACTTTCTAGTGAATCTGTTAGGAATGCCCTCATTGATATGAACCATCCTAAAGCACCAACTACAGATATAACCCACCATGATGAGTGAGATCCTATTCCGAGCAGCCCAATTATGGCCATTGACATAAATGCAGTTGTTGCTGCAAGTTTCAATGTCCTGGTCTGATCTTCGTTAGGTCCTAAACATGCGTTGAATGGGTGCTGAATAGCCATTGTGTTCAAAATGAACAGTAGACCTATGAAACCAGTTGATACAACTGATGCCAGTATAGCTGGCATTGCGTAGCTTCCAGCAATTGCTGCTGAGAATCCTAGAACTGAAAGTGCTGCTGCACCTGACAATTCTATGGTACACTGTACAAGTATTGGTATTTTCATTCCAACAACTTTCTTACCGATGATTGCTACTACTCCACCTAAAATCATTGCGATTGCAAATGCAAACAATGGGCTTATGAGTGTGTATGTTGGCCCAATCATAATGGCACCGGAAAGTCCTGCTAAAACACCTATTATACCTATAGCTAATGACATGTATCCTATGGATGGAACACCTGTTCCGAGACCGTAGCTTGCTACTCTCCTTATTGCGTCTGCACCCCATACTATAGCACACACTGCTCCAAGTGAAGCAAGTAAAGGTCCTAGTACTGGGTTAAATGGTGTTGCGTATATGCCTACGAGTCCTCCAATTACTCCAAGAGCAATTGTTTTTGATGGTGCGATTGCTACTGATGCTTCGCCTCCTCCTGCTGCTGACATTAGAAGACACCTCCTTTAAGCAATAAGACTGCTATTAAACCTGTCACTATGGATACAATTAAACATGCTAATGCTCCACGAGGTATCCTCTTGAATTTAGGGTCGTGGAAACCTTCAATTGTACCACCTATGTTGTATGAAGCAACTACTGCGTTGATGAAGAAAACACCAATAGCAAATATTGCTGCAACTGTAGCAGCAGTTAGAGATACTCCTCCACCTAATAAAGCAGATAGTTGATATCCAGGTAGTATTGATAATCCTTCGTACAGGGCCCAGTAGATTAAACCTCCACCAATTCCACCTAATGCTCCTCCAATGATTCCACTGACGAAACATACTGTTGGAATTCCGTGGCCTTCTGTACCCGATGTAACATATTTACTCTGTTCGTATTTAGTTATAGGGTCGTATTCAACCTTAGCTGAAGCTGGTACACATCCCACACCCCATACGTATATGAAGTTACCTACAAGCATGGTGATTCCGATCATGAGCATGGAACCTATAGCACCTGAAGCAAGGATTAACCAAAGTGGCTGTCCTGTCATTGCGGCTGCTGCTATAAGTCCTGTCATACCTCCACCTGCTGCGAGCATAGCGGTACCTGTTCCGACTCCTGTTGCTGTTGCTATAGCTGCTGGTGCTCCCCCTACTGGTATGAAGTGTACACCTCCACCAATTAGAAGTCCTCCAACTGATATAGCTCCTATTAATAATAATGGATCCATCATTAAACCTCCTTAGTCCTCATTCTTTGTATGGTCCATATTGATTTCGTGCGAAAAGCTCGATTCTGTTGTTGAGGATTATAATTGCTAAAACTATTACAAGACCTGCTATAACTCCTCCAGTTGGTCCGAAAACTACTGTTGTCCAGAAACTGAAGAATACTATTAGTCCAAAACAGAATCCTGTCACCGGTCCTCCATATTTCGCACAGAAATGTACAACATCTATTGAGTTTCTTGGTCCCAGTTCAGACATGGTTGTGATATCACCGTGGATAGCCACAGGTATACCCCCACCAAATGGATAAGTCTGGTATTCCCTTTCAGCACCGTAGTGAACATCCCCAGTGGATGATCCTATAGCACCAATGGTAATACCCCATAGAACTGCGAGTAGCGGTAATGGGAATGGGTGATTAAATCCTTGAACTGGTAAAGTCATGAGATATGATAATCCTACTATACAAAATGTAACGATAAATCCATGGGCTGCTATTGGTCCTAAGTGACCAGTGATAACATCCATGAAAACTGGTTGATCAAATTGAGATTGTCCTACAATCCTACCTAAGTAAGATGTTGTTGCAAATGCAGAATGGAATAATGCTGCAATAAATCCACCTGCAGCTATTGACATTATAACTGGTAGATGTACTGAACTCATAAGAACAAATGCCACTGAACCAGCTATACCAGCAAGTGTACCCATCTGTACGGGTTCTCCTGATATGGCCTTGTTGAACATCCTGTGAAGGTGTCCCATCTGCGGTGCCAGCTGAACTTGTGAGTTTGGGTTACTCATAGAACCTACATCAGATTCCAAGTCCTCTGCGGCCCCTGCAATGGTTGCGGCTGCGCCCATGAGAGCAACAATACCTAATCCTGTTATCATAGGGTCCATATTACTTTCCTCCTTCTTTTTAAAAAATACAAAAAAATAGGTGTTTGCGTAACACCTATTTACTTAGCTGGAGAAATAAGAGCTCTTTCTCCTGCTGGTTCGAATTCTCTTAAAGCACCTTTTGCAAACTCTGCCCTGACATTTGAGAAATCAAATGCTAGGTTATCATCAGCAAATGCGATTTTAACCAGTGGGTTGAATACAAATGCATCTCCACGTGCTGCGTGAGCAGACTGTGCAATACCTGCGTATTCTCCCTGGTGTCCCACGTTCATTGCGTAGTTTGGATAGTTAGGTCCTCTCATTTCCACTGGTAATCCTTCGTCGTTCCTTATGGAGAACACGTTGGATGCACCACACTGGTCCTGAAGGTCGTAACCATAGAAACCTAAACGGGAGTGCTGTTCTTTGTGCAGGTACATTGAAAGGTACCATGCGCTAAGTCCAGTCTGTGCATTTCCTGTAGCAAATCCAGTTGAAGCTCCAGCTGCTGCAGCAACTATGGATGCCCTCTGAGATCCACCGAATATGGTTTCTAAGAGTGCTGGGTATTCTTCGAACTGTTCTAGTGCGTAGAATGTCACTTCAGAACCTACGTCAAGGACTGTGTCCATGTTGTTAGGTGCTTCAGTCATACCGAACTTGTCTTCGACGTATTCTTTACCGTAGTAAACAAAGTCATCAAGGATGTTGTCGGTGTAAGCTGCTGTAGCGTACTGAGTGAATCCTACTCCTCCTGACATGTAAGAACCGAGCCAGATCTGATCGTATAACATTGCTCCGGATGCAACTACGTCCAGAGTAACTTTGGCTGGGTCTTCAGGGTTAACTCTTGAGGACTGACATATGTCAGCTAAGTAACCAAATGGAATTCCACCTGGTTCGTTTTCTCCTCTTGCTCTCCTCTGTGGTAGTGCAGTTCCCATGTGAACAACTTCTGCGTGTTTAGCAGCGTAAGCGAAGTCACCAGTAGCGGCTTCCCCTGCTGCTTGTTTGTAAGCAGAGATCATTGACATACCGATCTGCATAGCAGACCACCTTGAGGTTGTACCTCCATCACATGTCCTTGAAACTATGGTTGGGATCCTGACAACCTGCCAAATACCGTCTCCAACTTCAGCTTTAAGGACTTCTGCCTGTTCTTCATTGAACATTTTGTTAATGTTTAGAACATATGCAGGGTCGATTTCATCGGCAATTTCATCATTTCCTGTGAAAGTTTTCACGTAACTGTCAGCCACCAAGTATGGGTTGGTTTCTACCATGTGTTCCTGAACTACCGCTGCACCAGGCATAGCGTGGTTTACAGTTTCTAGGTAGTTGGTGATTGTTTCTGGGCTAACTTCTTTACCTAACCTCTTTTCAATAACCATGTGAGCTGTGTTCATACCCACAATAACAGTTCTTCTGATATCATCCCAGAACTGCTGCATTGCTGCGTTGTTTACAAAGTGTAAATCGTCACCTTCAACAAATGTGTCAGTTGTGGAAACCTGGTATGGCATTAAAACTCTCTGTCCTAATGGTGTACCTACGTCTGGGTCGTACATTGGGATTCCACGTTTAGCTGCAATATCTTTACCAGCTGCAACGAATTCCCTTTTTCTTTCAGACTGTTTCCATCCGCCTTTGTTGTAGAAAGTGGTTTTATCATCGGTTGGGTCTTCTTTAAATGCTTTTTTCAAAGCGTCTATAAACATCTTTTCAGCCATTTTTTCACCTCCTTCTTATTCAGGACCATATCCACCGTTGGATCTGGTTACGTGTATTCTGTGGAGTACTTCTACTGCGTCAGTGTCGTCTTTGTATGCTTCACCATCTTTCCTGTAAATGGTTGTTTTTTCTTTGAGGACTGCTTCTTCCAGTGGTTCTCCTAATATGACTGGTTCGTCTAATTCGTCACCAATCTGGTTTTTGACCATTTCGACGTTTCCGGTAGCTTTGTTTAAGACCTGTCTTCTGACCATATCAAACATCATACCGTCTTCGTCAAGTCTTAATGAGTGTCCGTGTACACTCTTTCCCCTAATTCCTGTTCTTGCAGGGTCGAAGAATTCTGTTTCAAGAAGTTCTTTGGAGATCTTTTCGAGGTCTCTTTCCCTTGCTTCTATAATTTGCCTTCCTGATAATGTACCTGCGTCAGATCCTCTGTATCTACATAAGTATGCTCTGGATCTTGCGAATGGTTGTGCTGGAGCAAAGTACATTGAGTCAGCAAACTGTATATATCGAACTCTGTCACCGGCTTTTGCACCGTCAACTGGTTCTACCATTTCTCTAATTGCGTCTTCTGGTTCGTCCATTTCTTCCAGTGGTGGGTGTACGCTTGGGTATTCCTCACCGGGAGCTCTGTGACCTAATATCTTTACAACATCTTCGTCTGAAATTTCCCTCAATTTTTCGAGGTCGTAATCAGGGTTGCATAGATTTCTTCTGTTCTGTGCAACCTTGGTTGTTCCGGGATAGTATTGTGCCATGTTCATGCACCTCCTAATGCTAACTTTACCTTCCTTATTATCTCATCCAATTTGTCTTGGGGACATGTTTCGCCTCTAATGACGCCACTAATGATATCCACAATTTCACCTTTTGTATTAGGTTCGTTGGGCATAACAGATCTGGTTTTTACACCAATTTTAGCAAAATCTTCAAAATCTACAGGATATTCGCAAATCACAACACAAGGCCGATTTACATGTCTTAAAATCAGTCTGGCTTTGTAGATGATGTGATGTCTCACACCACCAAGATGTACTACTACCAAGCGGAATCGTTTTATCTGTTCTATCTCCTTTGGAGTTAGTCCAAATAAACTTCCTGCGCCAGCAGATGGTGCATCCTGAGGTACGCCAGCTCCTGCGTTTAATACAAGTGTGCTGGTCTGGATGTTAGCTTCGCGCAGTGCAAAGGTTATTTCACAGACTGGCTTGGTTATGTGCCTCCTACCTGGAGACATTGCAATTGCTAAAACTTCACTTCCACACTCTGCAAATGTTCCTCTTTGGGCTATTCCTCCTCCTTCGCCCATTCCCATGGTTTCTCTGCAGTCAACAACGTGTGTAGCTTTTCCGATCATTTCTATTCTTTCCTTTTGAGTATCGTGGCTCTTTCGCTGAGTAGGGCGTTTTGATCCGTTAAACCTACCATTTCATCAGGTACGTTTTCAAGAGCTTCGCCATATTTTATCTTATCAGAAACGGTCTTTTGTTTCCTTATAAAGGTACCAACGTGAACGTTGAATCCAAAAGACAGATTTTCTTCGCATTTCTGTCTTACTAATTCTATAGTGTCTTCAGTGTCAATTTCCATTAACACTCTACCAGTTTTGACTTGTAGATCTACTTCTTCACCTTTAACAGTTATAGTAGTGTGATCCGAATTTATGGCTTCTGGCGGAAGCCTTTGTCCTTGAAGAACAATTGTTTTTACTCCATCTATTTCATCAAGAGCATTTAAAAGACTCTCTGTGGTTTCTGGGTTTAATAATCTGTGCGGAAAGATCTCGATGTCCATATGTCTCTTTACCCCCAAGGGTGGATTTTATTTAGAGTTTACCTTTTAAGTCGATCGCTGCTTCGTTCACATATTTAAGTGGGTTACGGAACGCGTCTACTTGGCTGAATACATCCTTAATTAATCCGGAGGTTGCTTCTGGGGAGAACAGTTGTGTTCCTGCATCCAAGGACATAGCTGCTGCCACACATGGTATAGCAAATCCTTTACTGTGTCTTGTTACAACGTGGTTTCCGTTAAATATACCAGGACCTCCACCACCATAAATTGAGTGGCTGAAGAAAGAGAATCCTACAGCAGTACCTTCAACTCTACCGAAGTCTACACCAGGTAATCCAGTTTCGAACTCTAATATATCGTTGTAGTATAGAAGTGTTGATGAAACACCCTGTGCAGCTCTTGCAGCTGCTTGGTTGACCATAGTTGCTGCCATCATACCGGCTGCAGCGTAAGCGTTCCATTTAGCCATGTCATCTGTTCCATAGACATTGAATCCGCTTAAGTCTTTTTCTACTCCGATTACACCGTCTTCTTTGGCCCTATCGATCATGTCGTTTATGACTGAACCGACAGTTCCTTCTTTACCGTTTGCTTTAACAAGGTCGAAGACTATGTTGTCTGCGTTCATTCCCTGATATGCGAGTCCAAGTAAGTGCATTCTTTCAAATTTACCTACTGCGTCTCCCATCTCGAACATTGCTGCCTGTTCAAGTAAACTTGATAAAGCTGCTGAGTTCATGGTGTTTTTCAAGGTTGTTGCTACCACGTGGTTAACCATTATGTTCCTCAAGGAGTAACCAGGTCCCTCTAATTTCTGAGGTACGTCAAGCATGGTTGCTAGGTTTCCACCCATGTAATCTACTGACTGTGGGTATCTTCCAAGAATTGCTGCTTTGACCATGTTAGCATCGTACATGCTTACATCACATACGTCAATTATGGACTGGATAAATGCTGAAGCAGTTACCAGTGGTCCGGCTGAATATTCAGCACCGGCATCAAATCGTGCCTGTGGAATCTGGACAAGAGCCCTTTTACCACCTACTAATAATTCTACGTTTGTGTTGTCGCCTTCCTCTACCTGTATCATTTCAGCTGCTTTAGCTGCAATAGCTTCTGCATTAGCCACTATGTCAAGGTCGAGTTCCCTACCTAAGATTTTGCCTCCACCGAGTTTACCGGTTTTAAGAGCGTTCTCTACACCCTCTAGGTTTACAGCTACAGTCCTTTTAACACCCTGTACGATTGCTTTAATCGCTGAGTTTCTTAATGGACTTAGGGCTTCTAGCGGGACCTGTTCTTCAACAAGATTTCCTCTGTCGTCGTACAAGTCGATCTTATCATCAAACTTTGCCATTTTTTCCCTCCTACGCATTCATGTACACCAATTTAGTGCACCAAGTCAAATTCGTGACCAGATAGAATCTGTTCACATTGGGGATATTCCCCATGGTACCTTTTGATATACGAAACTGCATTTATGGGTTTATATGTTATTAAAGTTTCTTCTTGATTCAATTAGAAAAATATATATGCTACAATAACCCATTATTTTTTTAGTTTTTATATTGTTTTTTCCTGATTTCTAAATACAAAATTACTTATTTTAATGGGTAAAGAAGTGGTTAACATGCAGATAATAGCAGATGTAGGTGGAATACCCGGTAAAGATTGCAGAGGATTTTGCAAATATTGTTATTTCAGAAAAGTAACTGGAGAAGATCCATTAGGATGCAGAAGTTGTACTCCAGGTACTGTGGGTTGTGAAAACTGCTCCACAGGAGTTAGGGAAACTCGAAATGAGTTTATGCACCCGTTTATGGTCATGGGTTCTGTTCAAAATTCTTTAATGATGAGCGAAATACGTGACAACAATTTGAAGGCAAACATCAGCGGAGGAGGGGATGTGAGCTGTTATCCCCATCTATTAGAACTTGCTTCCGGACTCAACCAGTACAATCTTCCCATACATCTTGGTTATACCAGTGGAAAGGGTTTTGACAGTGCTAAAACTGCTGAAGAACTTATTTCTTTGGGAGTGGATGAAGTAACCTTCACAGTGTTTTCAACAGACCAGAAACTTAGGGATTCTTGGGTTAAAGACCCCACAAAGGGAGAATCTTTAAATGCCCTTAAATTGTTTTGTGAGAATACAGAGGTACATGCTGCTTCAGTAATAGTTCCCGGGGTAAATGACGGAGATGTTCTGTATGAAACCTGCAGCAACCTTGAAGATTGGGGTGCAAAGGCATTTATACTAATGAGATTTGCAAATTTCCGAAATCAAGGTCTCATATTGGGAAATGAACCCATATTGAAGGATGTTGTTCCACACACACTGGTAGAATTTGAATCTCTGGTCAGGAAAATTAACAAGGAATTTAATTTACGGGTTACAGGAACTCCTCTTTGTGATCCTGAAAATGACACCCCATTTGCAATTTCTAAGGAAAAAAATAGTGAATATTTGGAAATTCTAACTGATGTTCAGTCTGAAGCAACTGTACTATCAAGTAACATCGCTGCACCCTACATAAAAAAAATTGTTGGAATGATAGGTGCCGATGAACTAATAAACGTTGTTCCTGTTGATCAGGATATTGGTTGTTTAATAACTCAGGAAGATGTTGAGGGTGTTGATCTTGCTGAGCTTAAGGAAACTGTTATAATACCGGGCAGGGCTTTAATACACGATAAAGTTGCTCAAAATATTTTAAGCAAGGATGGTGTTGATAGAATAGTTGCCAGGGGACCTGACAAATTATCGGTGGATGGGGAAATGAGTGGTACTCTGAGTAGAGAAGATGTGCTTAAAAAAGAATTAATAGCCTTTGAAGACCTTATTGAAGCCATTAATTTCTTTGGAGTGAGAAAAAAATAAACCCGAAAGGATTGTTAATTGAATTTTATTCCCCTATTTCTTTCATTCACTACTTCTGAGTTTCAAGCAATTTTTTACTATGCCATTGATTTATTTTTTTGTATTTCATCAAACTTTCTTTAGGATTTGTTTTAGGCTTGGAAGCTTCAAGATCCAAAGCTGTTATTTCACATCTTGAACCTAACCTCATTGGAGGCCCCCAAGTTCCAGTTCCTGGTGAAACATAGAGGTAAGTGTCTTTATATTTATATATCCCATTCATGTACCTGAACATCAATCTAACGAGGTAATTGAATGGCAGCATTTGACCGGCATGGGTATGGCCCGAAAGCTGGAGTCCCACATCAGCATCAGCAGTTGCTTCAAGTTCAGTTGGAGTGTGATATAGGACTATTGAAGGTTTTGATGGATCTAAGTCAACTTTCGAAAGCACATTTTTCATATGATTCCTTTCAAAGGAGTATTCAACCCCAATAATTTGAATCCCGTTGAATTCAACCTTCTGATCCCTCAATATTTTCATTTTAACCCCATTCAAAACTCGAAGCACCTCATCTAATCCTTCATAAGTTTCATGGTTGCCCATAATAAAAAATACCGGAGCTTTAAGCTTGTTAATTGCATTGAATGTGTGGGTATGGAGTCTTGCACTTCCATCAACCATATCTCCAGTGATAAAAACCACCTCAGGATCTAGTTTATTGGTTTTTTCAACTACTTCTTCCAGATATTCAGAATTTCTTATTGAACCGATATGGATATCAGATAGTTGAACTGCTTTAACTTGCCTTTCAAGACCCTTTAATGGAATTTTCACGTGTTTAATATCGATACGGCTGCTGTTTATAAGCGAGTATCCACTTAATAGGGCAGATAATACAATTATTATCGTTCCAGCTGCTTCACCAGGAATCTTTATGAAAATAGATAGTATCCAGTATACTGCCATGAATGTAAGCACATAAAATGATATTCCCATCCAAGATGATGCAGCTGTGTAGAAGATCCTAGTATAATTATTGGAAACTACACGTTCTATCATGGCAGCCAAGGGATAAGAAACTGCAGCTATGACCAGTAAGGTGTAAAAACCCAGTCCAGGTTCAACACCAAACAATGTGTAGGTACCATAGAATATGGTGTAGTTAACTGCCAAAAATCCCAGGAAAAAAAATGACATAAACCCTGCAAATCTGATTATCGTGCGCATATAAACTCCCCAACACTCTAAAAAATATATAGAATCTAAATGATAGATGTTTCAGAAAGAAGTCTTACGAGTGTGTAACCGTACATTTTAGATTTAACAACCTCTGATATGTCGCCAAGCCTTTGATCACTCACCATCACATCTTCAATCTCTTGATGGTATTCATCGTAGTCGAGTTTAACTCTGACACCCATCAACTGGCTTACAACTGGTAGTGGCGAGTAAACTTCAGCAATTGCTTCCACTTGATTTTCAATCTCTCGTTTTACAAGTACAGGTGGAACAATCGGAGGATCCAAAAGAATTTCCCTCCTTTTCTCATCAAAAATAGTTTCAATAACTTCAACCAATTTTTTAAGGGCCCTTATATTCTCTCCTCTTTTCAATCTGCGAGGTATTCTCCCTAAACCAGATACATAAGCATCCGCACCAGGAATATCATCAAGATCTATATCTGGAGCACCAGTAACAACAACTGGTATTTCTATGTCTTCGAAAAGATGAGTTTTATTGGTTATACATTCCCTAAAACTTCCCAGTGCAAAAACAGCAAGATCATGTTCTTCTATCAATTTCTTTTCATCCTCAGATATCCTGGATATGCCCTTTCCAGCACCCCTCGAAAGTCCAATCATGTTATCCTTTGCTCCGTACCTTCTAAGGTACTCTGAAATATCACATGCTGAGTGGGGAAGATGTTGACGTGCAAGTGTTGGAGAAACTACTGCAATTTCAGTGCCTGCCATTGGAGCAATTTTTATTGATCCTAGAAGTTCCTTGGCCTTATCCTCAATTTTATCAATATCTTCGATTGGAACTGCAAGTGTCAAAACAAGATCCATTTGACTAATGTTCTCCTGAAGAACAAATCCTCCAAGATCTTCAATAAGCTCTGTCATTTCCTCGTGTTTGTGAATTCCGCCCGTGTATGTCAGTGTTTCATACATAATTTTTTCTCCAGAAGTTTGTATCTCAGTTCAGCCCTTTTAACTGGATTTATTGGACTGTTTTTATGTGAAGTTATTTCAACATAATTTTCGCCCATAGAATCTAGCTCCCCTTGAATCTCATCCCGAATATAATCTGGATAAACCAGAAAATCATGGTGTTCGTTTCCATTTACCACTGTGTAACCCATATCCTCAACAATATCCCTAAGAAAATTTGAATAAACCTTGACTTTTATGTTTCGATTTCGAGTATTAACCCCATGGGGTAGCTGAATTGATGATCCCTCTCCAATGCTTCCTGTGCCCAACTTAGTCTGAACAATTTCAATACTTTCTTGTATCTGTTTAAACGTGTTTAATTTAAGTTTAATGGATTGCATGCCAGTATTTGTTTCTGATAGCACAACCGCTATATCTGCATCAGTAGAATCAGGATTCAAACTTACTTGATATTCCTTCAAACCAGCCAGCTTTAAAATATCTTCACACATGGGAGTTGTAACGATCTTCATCTTAAACTCTTTATTCCTCCTTAACAGTATATAATTGTATTTAATATGATTTAATACTCGCGATATAATGATTCAAAAATTAAATCCAATGATACTGAACAACCTAATTGGGATTCTGGAATAAATTAAACTGAATCTCCAAAGATTTATATAATAAATTATACAAAATAAGTATACACTAAAACCTATTTAGCAAGGTTTGAGGAAGTGAAGAATTTGTTCAGAATGGATCAAAGCCCAAAAACAGCCCCCATTCAAGAGGGTGAAGAATACGACGTTAAAATTGAAGATGTTGGTAAAGAGGGAGATGGCATTACCCGAGTAGAAGGTTTTGTCGTGTTTGTACCTGATACAAAAGTTGGTGACGAAGTTAAGGTCAAAATAACATCCGTTAGAAGGCGTTTTGCATTTGCTGAAAAAATTTAATAGACTTATGGAATAACTATTTTTTCTCTAATTCTATTTTTGGTGATTTTATGAAGGTTTCACTTAGTTTAGATAGTTCATATTCTGAAGATGTTGCAGTGGTAGTTGATGTGCTCAGGGCCAGCACAACAATTACTGTCGCTGCCCAAAATTTTGGGAAAATCATTCCTGTCAAGAGTATTGATGATGCCCAGTACCTGGCAAAAAAATATGATGCTATTTTAGCTGGAGAAAGGCGTGGAGCTGCCATAAAAGGTTTTGATACGGGAAATTCTCCCAGGGAAATTTCCAATTTCCATGGAGATGTGCTGGTAATTACAACCAGTAACGGAACTAGAATTATGGAAGGGATCAAAGCCAAAATATTGATAGGATCATTTGTTAATGCAAGGGCAGTTGCAAAAGAAGCTTTGAATCTAGCCAGTTCACATATAGAACTAGTTATGGCTGGTGTTGAGGGAAGATTCGCAATTGAAGATTATTTGGGAGCTGGAGAAATCATAAGCCATCTACAAGAACATAATTTGGATGAAAATGCCATGGGAGCTTATATGGCTTCTTTAAATGAAAATATGGTGAATAATGCTGTAAAAAATTCCAGATCCGCCAGAAGACTTGGTGAACTTGGATTGTCCGAAGATGTGAATTTTTGTTTGAAACGCAACTTATATGACCATGTACCAGTATATGCAAATGGAAGTATAACTGGAGCTCAATGAAAGTTTTATATACTTAGTTGAAGTATGCACTTTAGTTGAGAAATTCCTATTGAATATTTTGAATTATCACAAACCAAATTAAATCGATTTTTTTATAATAAAAATTAATTGTGTGACACCATGGCACCAGAAAATTTGAAACTTATTGGTACAGCCCATGTATCAAAAGAAAGTATCGAAGAAGTTAGAGCTGCTATAATTGAAAATCAACCCAAAGTAGTCGCTGTAGAACTTGATCTTAACCGTTTTCAAAATATGATGGCAGAAAGGAACGGTCAAGAAAAACAGGACATAAATCTCAGGGAGATCATAAAAGGAGACAAACTAAGCATCTTCCTTGTCAGCATGTTCCTCTCATATATGCAGAGAAAGATTGGTGACAAGTTGGGTGTAAAACCAGGATCAGAAATGCTTGCTGCAGTAGATACAGCAGAAGAAATTGGTGCAAATGTGGCACTAATTGATAGGGATATAAGCCTGACTCTGAAAAGAGCCATTGAAAAGATGAGCTGGATTGAAAAGGCCAAATTTTTATATGGGATCATTACATCCTTCTTCAGTAGCGAAGAAATTGATGATGTGGAAAGTATAAAAGACGGTGATGAACTCACAGAAGTCATGGAATACTTCAAAGAAATGTCTCCCAAAGCCTACGACGTTCTTGTTTCAGAGAGGGATGCTTACATGTCCCACAGGCTTCTTGAAATTAACAATGAAAGTGTAGTGGCCGTTGTTGGGGCAGGCCATAAAAAGGGAATCACTCGATACATGGAACATCCCGAAGAGCTGCCCCCAATAGAAGACCTTCTGACCCTTAAAAAATCCAGGATACCCATTGGAAAGATCATTCTCTACTCGATTCCACTGGTTTTTGTAATTATTTTTGCATTGGCCATCCTTCACGGCATCAACGTCCAGACAAGCATCATAAATTTCATTTTATTGACTGGAACTTTCAGCTTTTTAGGATGCATTTTATCAGGTTCAAAGATATACTCTGCAATAACCGCGTTCGTTGTTGCCCCCTTAACAACTATACATCCACTTCTCGCTGCAGGATGGTTTTCAGGGATAGTTGAAGCTAAAATGAGACATATATCCATGGACGATGCAGTTGAAATTTCAAAGGTTGACAGCTTCAGAGAACTTTGGGGAAATAATCTGTTTAGGGTACTCCTCGTTGTTGTGGGCACCAATATTGGTGCGTCTATCGGTCTTTTCCTAACAATTCCCAATGTAGTGCTCCCATTGTTTGGCAAGATATTTGGAGGGTAAATAGGTTGGTAAAAAAATATTAAGGCATTACTATGTCCCCAAATATTTCAGAACACAAAAATAAACTTCCACACTTAATTACTTCGATAAGGATTCTTCTGGCACCAATATTCTTTTTCAGCGTACTGAATCTTTCCCAGCTAGACTCCATATTCATATTTCTTTTAACAATTGTGACAGATGGATTAGATGGTTACACCGCCCGAAAATTGGGCACAACCACATCTCAAGGAGCATACTTCGATGTTTTCGCAGATTTTATATGGATATTAGCGGCATTTTCAGCTTTCAGTATTGTTGGATTGTATCCTGCTTGGTTGATCATCCTTTTCACGTTCATGTTTGTTCAGTTCATAGTCACATCAAGATTCAAAGTTCCAATTTACGATCCAGTAGGTAAATATTATGGTTCTTTCCTATTTTTAACCGTATTTATCAGTTTAATATTCATATCAAATTGGATTAATACGTTATTAACCGCAACCATCATCATTTTCAGTGCAACATCCCTGGGAAGTAGGTTTTACTTTCTGATTAAACACGAAGCTGGTGGGAACAACCTTAAAGAACCGTAAAATTTAGTCAGTATGATCTTTACAGTAGGTCAAACTAAAAAAAATTCAGTAGTAATTTATAAATATGTTTCATACAATTAAACAAGGTAAAAATATCAAATTATAGATTGGGTTAAAAAAAATGTACATCGTTTTCAGGTGCGACTGTGGAAGGGCAGTTTACTCTAAGCAGGGCACAGCAACTAAAAAATGTGTTTGTGGTAAAACCCTTAAGGTTAAAGAAAGGAGAATTCTTGCCATGACTGAAGAAGCTGAACAAGCATCAGATAAGGTAAGAGAACTTCAAGAAGAGAAGTATGGAGGGGCAATATTTACCACTGCAGACAAGGTTCCTAACAAACGTTAATTTTTAAACCACATGAAAAATAATATCTACGATATTACAAAACACGGCGAAAGAGATAATATAGAGTTTAAAGAACATCTTAATGTAGATTATCATCTTAAAACAGACCGTAAACTTCACCTTGCATCACAAATGAAATACAGGATGGAAATGGGCGAGGGTGAAGCCATTTATTTTATTGGAGTTCATGATGAAGGCCATTTAATTGGATTGCCAGAATCAGAATACAAAGAATCTCTTTTTGTTTTAGAAAACATAGCCCAAGAAATTGGCCTAAAAATTTTAGACATCGAAGATCATCAAGCAGAACATGGTACAGTTGCAAAGGTGAGGATTGGGAAACCTCAAAAAAATAGATTGGAACACATGCTGGTTGGTGTTGCAGGTCATGTAGACCATGGAAAAAGCACACTGGTCGGAACCTTAACAACAGGATCTCTTGATAACGGAGCAGGGCGTACCAGAATATTCTTGGATGTGCAGAAACATGAGATTGAAAGGGGGCTGTCTGCAGATCTTTCGTTTGCTGTTTATGGATTTTGCAAAGATGAACCTGTTCGCATCAAAAATCCCTTAAAAAATAATGAAAAATCTAAACTAATTGAAAAGTGCGAAAAGATCGTTTCATTCGTGGATACTGTTGGCCATGAACCTTGGCTTAGAACAACCATAAGGGGTATTGTGGGCCAAAAATTAAATTACGGACTCGTGGTAGTTTCAGCAATCCAAGGCCCGACACATATAACCAAAGAACATCTCGGCATAATATTGGCCATGGACCTTCCAGTTATAATTACCATGACCAAAATTGATAAAGTAGAACCAGAAAAGATAAAAGAAGTCAAACAACAGATATTTGGCCTTATAAAACTGGTTGGAAGAATACCCCTCATGGTAAATACATTGAAAGATGCAGATTTCGTTGCACAAAACATGGAAAACCATATTGTACCCATATTAAAGGTTTCACCAGTTACTGGTGAAGGTATAGATCTACTTGACCGCCTATTTTTAAAACTAAAAGTACCATCCAATGGCAAAGACCTGAAAAAACCATTCATGATGTACATAGACAAAATTTACTCGGTTATGGGAGTGGGTACAGTTGTGAGTGGTACGATCAGACAGGGAAAAATTACTACAGGGGACAAATTATTAATCGGTCCTGAAGGAACTGGTAAATTTATTGAAACCAGCTCAAAATCCATGGAAATGCATCATTACAGAAAAGAAGTTGCAGAAGCTGGTGAAATAGTTGGAATATCCATAACAGGTTTAGAGGTGGATGATATCAAACGTGGAATGATACTCTGCGGAACAGATTATCCTGTTAATGCAGTCAGAGAGTTCGAGGCAGATGTGGCAATACTTGTTCATCCCACCACCATTAAAAAGGGTTACGAATGTATCGCCCACATCGAAACCATTGCTGAAACCATGATATTTGAACCAATTGAAACTAGATACATGGCTGCAGGTGATACAGGCAAGGTTAAAATGAAATTTAAATACAGACCCTGCTATGTAAGGGAAGGTCAAAAACTGATATTTCGAGAGGGAAGAAGTAAAGGTGTCGGTACCATCACCAAAATCATAAGATAAACAGTTTAAATCTCATTTAATACGATCATTTATTTCTGCCATCATTTCACAAGCCATACAAACATCCAAAGATGATGGTTCACCGCACAGACTGCAAACACCCATTTGAACATCTTTTTTTTCAAATTTAAACGATTTAGAGAATGATTTTAACATGGATAGTTTAGTTCCTGGCCTTTTTTCTTCTAATTGATTTAAATATCCCTTTATTTTGGATCTCAACGAAGTTGCTGAATAGGGACACTCTGCAAAATGGACTTCAATATTGTTAAGAACTGCCCATATACCCACATCCTTTTCATGAGTTTTCCAGAGGGGTTTAATCCTTGGTACCATGTCTGGATGGATTTTGTCCAATTTTGGGCCGAACTTGTAAAATCTTCTGATTTCAGCCTTTGCAAGGCTCATTAAAAACGATTGTATTTCATCATCAAGGTTGTGGCCAGTAGCAAGTTTATCAGCACCTAATTGATGTGAAATCTTGTTTAAAAGCTGTCTTCTGAACACACCGCATGGAATGCAGGAACTTTGATACATCCCATGCAGATCATCCAGTTTAAATCCAAATTCATCCTTAAATGATCCTTCAACCAGTTTAATTCCAAGACTTTCACAATTAAGTCTTGCAGCCTCCACACCTTCAGACCTGTAGCCAGCTACACCTTCATCAATTGAAACTGCTACAAGATCAAATTCAAGTTCGCCCATAAGATCTGCAAGGATATGAAGGGTCAAAACACTGTCTTTTCCACCGGATAATGCAACCACAACTAATTCATTGGGATCTATTAGCTTGTACTCATCTATAACCTCCCTGGCACCTGCAATTATCCTCTGGTTGAAAGCATCTCCATCGATCTTCATGAAAAAATATATGCTATCATTAACATATATAGAACTATGATAACGGCAGAAATAACTATAATCCCCATTGGAACACCAAATACCAGTCTAAGTAGCTATGTGGCCGCAGCTGTTATGGCCCTTGAAAAAAACGGAATAAAATATGAGTTAACAGGTATGGGCACATTGTTAGAGTCAGAAGATATTAGTTTAGTTTTCGATGCAATAAAAGAAGCACATGAAGCTGTTTTTGCTGTTGGGGCTGAAAGAGTTTCGACCAATGTGAAAATTGACGATAGGAGAGATTCTAATCGCACCATATCAGATAAAGTCAGTTCTGTGAATAAAAAATTAAGCAGTTAATGTCGTGGGATTATAAAAAAAGAAGGAAAGATCAGAGAAACTTGCTAGATGCAGCTTCCAGAACAGATACTATCGTATCTAGATCTTCTGTTTCCAGCGACGGATGTACTGGTAGCGAAAGAACTTCCAGAGAAGCAGATTCTGCTTCAGGACACGATGCTGTGAATCCAAGTTCCATATAAAGTTTCTGCTGGTAAATTGGTTTTGGATAATGAATACCTGTTCCAACTCCATTCTCATTTAAGAATTCCTTTAATTCATCTCTTTTGGATTTATCCACCCGTATGGTGTACTGGTGGAATACATGCTTCACATCTGGAGACACGTATGGGGGTTTGATCCCTTCAATACCATCAATTTTCTCAGATAAGTATTTAGCGTTCTTGATTCTCTGTTCATTGAATTTTTCAAGTTTTTTTAGTTGCACCACCCCGATGGCTGCGGCAATATCTGTCATTCTGAAGTTATATCCGAGTGTTACATGTGTGTAACGTTCACTTTCTCCATGGGCCCTTAAAATTCGTACCATCTCTGCCAATTCTGCGTTGTTGGTTGTTACCATACCGCCTTCACTGGTGGTCATATTTTTCGTGGGATAGAAACTGAAACAGCCCATATCTCCAATAGATCCTGCTTTTTTACCCTTGTAAACTGCACCATGGGCTTGTGCAGCATCTTCTATCACAGTTAAACCATTGTCCTTTGCAATTTTGTTAATTGGATCCATGTCTGCAGGTTGACCATAGAGATGGACTGGTATGATTACCTTGGTTTTTTCTGTGATTGCTTCTTCTATCTTTTCAGGATCTAGGTTGTAGGTATCCCTGTCTATGTCCACAAATACTGGTTTTGCTCCGACGTAGAGCACAGAATTTCCTGTTGCTGCAAATGTGAATGGAGTCGTTATCACTTCATCCTCTGGTCCAACTCCTGCTGCAAGAAGGGCTAAATGAAGTGCAGTTGTTCCCGAACTTGAAGCAGCTGCTTGTGTGACCCCTACAAAATCTGCAAATTTAGCTTCAAATTCTGCGACTTTAGGCCCCTGTGCAATAAACCCTGATTTTAATACATTTACGACTTCCTCTATTTCCTCATCTGCTATGATTGGTTTGGCAATTGGTATCATATTATCACTCAT
The DNA here is from genome assembly GCF_000191585.1 of Methanobacterium lacus. Lineage (NCBI taxonomy): Archaea > Methanobacteriati > Methanobacteriota > Methanobacteria > Methanobacteriales > Methanobacteriaceae > Methanobacterium > Methanobacterium lacus. Next base: position 324,305 of record NC_015216.1, on the reverse strand, counting down.
AAAATTTGTATGTAGAAAAAATTAATTAATTCCCTCGGGTTTTCCATCATACGCTGGATTTAATTAAAATAAAATTTCATCATAATTTTTTCATTTAATTTTAAATTTGGAAATTAATTCCATATAAAAATAGTGTTAACAAGTCATATATTCATCTATATTTTTCATGGAATTCAAGTTACCCCTGAAATATTCTGGAAATATTAGATTTTTTGTTCCAAAACAGTATCGTTAGTGTGATTAATGCCATCAGGAGAAGTAAGGGTATTCCAGAATAGGGATCTGTTGATTGTGCTGTGATGAGCGACGGTAAATTTCCCATTCCAGAGTCGGAAGAGTTTAAAATTACTGCAACAAAGAAGTTGTTTGCAATATGTACTCCAATCGCAGTTTCAAGACCATTCTCTCCTAAAACTATTACACCAAGCATTAACCCCAGTATCATGGCAGATATCACTATTGAAATGCTGTTGCTTATGCTGCTTCCATTGAAGTAATGTATACTTGCAAATATGACCGTTGTGAGAACTAGTGAAACTACAGGTTTCTTGAAGATCAAACTAATTCCCTGCATGAGGTAACCTCTGAAGAATATTTCTTCGAATGATGCCTGTAATGGAAATACAAGTAAGCTTAAAATTATAAGGTAAAATAATGAGGGATAATCAAAATTGATGGATAAACTGTTCCCCTGAAAAATTAATGAAAGTAGTGTGAAGGCGCCCATAATTCCTGTCCAGAGAGCAGCTCCTATTAGGATCCTTTTCCATTTAATCTTTTTTCCAGTGTTTATCAGAATATGAAAATTCTTTTTGTGGATGAACCTGATGCATAAATAAAAAAGCATGGCATACAGTCCGTACACTAAACCTACTAACATCAATAATAATAGGGGGTTGGCCCCAAGATTGTCGAATTGGGTTTGTGCATTAATTCCAGGAATAAATAGATATATGAACATCAATAGAATGATGAAAATTATAGCTGCAATGGATCCTCCAAATATGGTGATGACTATGGTCAGGAAGTAGTTCATTGGTTTGTTTTTTCCCAAATGAGCATTGTTTAAAAATTCTATGTTCGACATCACGAGTCCTCCACTTAAGCTGAGTAATAATGTTTGAAGTGTGCTTAATAAATTTTTTTATATGTTTAACACAAATATCATAATGATAGTTTTCTGTTGTATTAGTATAATCTATGTTGGTGTAGTATGGAAAGTAAAGTTATCAATGAAGGTAAAGTTTCAATCAAGGTCCCAGAGTATGAAAAAATTTCATCCAAGGCTCCAGTTTTTTACAATCCCGTAATGGAGCTTAACAGAGATCTTTCTGTTGCAGCGCTCACTGTTTTCAGTGAAACAGTTGATCACAACATCACAGTATGTGATACATTTGGTGGGACTGGTATAAGAGGCATAAGATATGTAAAAGAAATAGAAGGGGTTGAAAAAGCCGTAGTCAACGATCTAAACCCTGTTGCAGTTGAGTTTGCCAAGGAAAATGTGAATTTAAACGGGCTTAAAGGGGTTGATGTACGTAACGAAGATGCCAATATCATTCTCAGAAAATGCAAGGGACAATTTGATGTTGTTGATCTGGATCCCTTTGGTACTCCATCATACTTTGTTGACTCTGCAGCCCACAGCATTAGATCAGGAGGCATGATATGTGTAACTGCCACAGATACTTCTGCTCTTTGTGGTACTTACACAGAGCCGTGCATACGTAAATACAGTGCTGTTCCTCTTAAAACAGAGTATTGTCATGAAAATGGTCTTAGAATACTAGCAGGTTTTGTTGCTAGAACATTTGCCAAGTACAAAAAATTCATTGAAATCAAATTTTCCCACAGCACAGAACATTACATGAGAATCTACGCCACAGTGGGCAAAGGTGGAGAAAATACTGATAACTCATTGAAAGCTTTGGGTTACATTGCACACTGCAGAGATTGCATGAATAGAATGGTTATCAAAGGGTTAGCACCAATAATTTCTGATAAATGTCCCATATGTGGCGGGGATATCCTGATTGGAGGGCCATTATGGTGTGGAGATATGTACGACCCTGAGTTTGTGAGTTCAATGATAGAGAACTTTAAAAAATTGGAACTCAACACAGAACCTGCAGCAATCAAATTATTAGAAACTTGTTTATCAGAGTCTAGGGCACCTGTAAGTTTCTATGAAATCCATAAAGTATGCAAAAATCTGAAGATTGGTGCTCCGCCCCTCCAGAAAATTATGGATCAACTTAAAGATGGGGGTTACTTCGTTTCAAAGACTCATTTTAGTCCCACATCCCTTAAAACCGATGCAGGGATAATTGAACTCAAAAAAATTATTTTAAATTTGAAATCTGATCAAAAGTGAACTGTAAAGTTCACAAATTTGAATCTTTTTACATTTACCAAGACATAAGTGCTGGTTTTTTAAACTCAATGGTTTATAAATGATCGAATCCATAAAAAATAAATGGCTAAAAGCCAAAATAACGGAGGTTTAAAAAATGGATGTTGGAGATATAATATCTGACTCAATCAAGTATCCCTCCTCAAGTTGGGGGAAAGTACTGATCTTGGGAATTATAACCATAGCATCAATTCTGATTGTTCCTTTTTTCTTAGTATTAGGGTACATGTTCAGAATTATTAAAGCAACCTTGGCTGGAATTGATGAACTCCCAGAATTTGATGAAATTGGGGACATGTTTGTTGATGGTCTTAAGGTTTTTGTTGTAGGGTTTGTATATGCCATCCCTGTATGGATACTATCAGCAATTGTTGGTTTAGTAACAGGTGGCAATTCAGCCGCAGCAGTAACCAGTCTTGGCACAGGTTATGCTCTCGCATTTATATTAGGTAATATTGTATTCTTTATTATAGCAGTGATTATTGGATTAATTGAGCTAATGGCAATCGCCAACATGGCATACAATGATGGAGATTTAGGAACCGCATTTAGATTCAGTGAAATTCTTGACATTATCGCCACAATTGGATGGGGAAAATACATAATCACATACATAGTGATTGTGATTCTAGCAGCAATTGGAGTGATGATAGGGGTATTTACCATGTTCATCATCATAGGTATCATACTACTGCCTTTGATCATCCTACCTTACCTGATAATGTTCGAGGCTCGTGGAATCGGTTTACTATTCTCTGAAGCCATGGAAACATCTGCTGAAGAACCTTTAATAGAATAAATACAAAATTCCTAATTTTTTTTTTTGATTGTTGCGGATGCTGAGTTATTTTAATTTCAATTTCTATCTAAACATCCATATTTCCAACTAAATCTGGGTAACTATATTAGTTGAATCCAGAAATATTACCTAAAAGGATCATGGATCCCTAAAAAATGAGGTGATTGAATTTGGATATAGGGTATGTTATTTCTGATTCCATGAAGTACCCTTCAACAAATTGGAAGAACGTTATAATCTTAGGATTACTATTCATGTTTAGTTTCTTGATTGTACCGTTATTTTTGTTATATGGGTATGTATTTAGGGTAATTAAGGCTTCTTTAGCTGGTATTGAAGATCTTCCAGATTTTGAGGAATGGGGAGAGATGTTGGTTGATGGGATTAAATTGTTCTTGGTTCACATAATTTACATGTTACCTGCAATGATCCTTGTAATCTACTCTATCTTCGCATTCGCCATGGCTCTGCACTCCTTCAGTAATTTAAATCCTACCACTACACTTAACCCCACATTAATTTACAGTTTAATTGGCGGAAGTGCTGCTGTAGGGTTAGTGTTGGCAGCAATTTACAGTTTAATTATTTATCCAATAATGACCGTTGGAATTGGAAACATGGCATTTCACAATGGAGATTTGGGATCTGCATTCAAAATTGGAGATATATTAACGATTATTTCGGAAATAGGATGGGTTGACTTGATAATCTGGTATGTGGCCATGATTATAATTTGTATAACTATATTTGTAGCTGGAACTATAATTGCAATGATACCTCTACTTGGATGGTTATTACTCACCTTGATTGTTTATCCCTATCTTTATCTATTCTTTGGAAGAGCTTTGGCATGGTTGTATGCCTCAGCATTCACCGAAGAATATGAACCCTGATCTGTTGTGGGATGGATATCCATCCACCCTACTCAACCATGGTTTATGAAATTTTCACATAGGCAAAGTTTGATTAATAATAAAAATTAAATACTCGATCCTATTATGTTCTTTTGGAGAGGCATTTCTTGAGTAAACATATATGCAATCATGTTAATTGATAATTACAGTTACGGCTTTTAAATAGCTTATTAGCCCAAATGATAAACATATCATGGCTGAATGTTATTATGCGCGTTTTGCATGTGACATATTATTAAAGTAACGAGTTATTCAAAATCCAAAAATATTCAAGGAACAAAAGACGTATCACAATTATTTATAGTTCTTTGCAGAATAAAATATGCATATTAATATAATAATATATAAGATAATGCTGTTAATTATATACAATGTTCAATAATGGTGAAATTATGAAAAATAACGATGAAAACCAAATAGTCAAGATCGATGAAACAGATAAAAAAATTCTTAATCTCTTCAACGAAGACGGAAGAATGTCCTACAGAAAAATATCTCGCAAACTTGACATTTCTATTGGTACAGTTCATAACAGAATAGAAAAACTGGTTAAGTCCGGAGTAATTAAAAAATTTGCTCCTGTGATCGATCACAGTAAACTCGGATACAACTTCACAACAATCATAGGTGTTAGGGTTAAGGGAGGCGTCCTCAAAAATTGGGAAGACAAAACATCCTACCATAAAAACGTACTCTGTATGTACGATGTTACAGGGGAATTCGATGCATTGATAGTTGCAAGATTCAAAGACACAACAGAACTGGATGAATTTGTGAAAAATCTGCTACAAGAACCAGATGTACAGCGAACATACACCCAAACAGTCCTGAACATTTTAAAGGAAGACCTTGGATCAAGCAAAATGCTTTAATAGAATTCAAATTAAAAACGAAATTGTGATGCTGCTTGATAAAATACAAATATTTCGGGCGTTCAACAAGTTTGAGGTGATGATATGGAAAATTTCAGGATTAAACAGGCTGAAAATCTTCTAAAGTCTGCGGCTAAAAATAAAACTAAAAATAAAGAATTAAAAAATGCTAAACCCGGATTTATAAACGTGGATATCTATGAATCTGTGATAAACAACTTGTTGGAAGCAGAAGAATTTATTTACTCAAGCAGACCCATACACAAACTTGATTCTGAAGATGCCACCAAATTTATATCAAAAATTTTGGCTTCAAGAAAAGATATTGATGTCATACTCTCAGATTTTGGTGTAATTGACAAGACAGCTCCTGAAGAAGATGTTAAGGAAAATTTTAAAGATTATTTAATTTTAACAACTAAAAATAATTTCAAAAAAACCATTTCCAAATTTGGTATCGACACTCAGAAAATTGTAGTGGCAGGAGTGCCGCTGGTTCCTGAAGATATGCAAATTTTAAACCCTAAAATGCCAGAATCTGCCTTGGGACCCATAGCCAAAAAAATTCAGCACGTAAAAAATGATATAGAACGAAAAATGGAACAGTTCCAGTTGGAAAATATGGTTGTGCTTGTTGAATCAGATAAATCTGGTGAATTACTATCTAAACGTGCTAAAGAAATGTACAACGCAAAAATTGTTGTTGTAGAAAATTTAAAGGACATAACAGTCGAAGAATTCATTTCCATCATGTCATAAACCCTACTCTTACACTGAGGAATAGTTTAAAATTTTAAATTCTTAAATAAAACTAAGGTTAATATAGATCAAGCCACTCTTATCATTAGCTTAGAAAATGTGAGTGATGAAAAAAATATAGAAAATTATTAATTAACTGTCTTCAATTATTTAGTTAATTGTTTTCATTAAATGTTGAAATCTAGATTTAGGGGTGAAAAAAGTGGACAAATGTTTCCCTGATACCCAGGACAAAATACCTACCATTCCAGTGCATTTAACTAGAGTGGGAGTTAAAGGCGTTAAAAAACTTTTAAAAATTGAAAGAGAGGAAAAAAGACCCATAGTTCTATTACCTACCTTCAATGCCTTCGTTGATCTTCCAAGTACCCAAAAGGGGATCCACATGTCAAGAAATCCTGAAGCCATTAGTGAGGTTTTAGAACAGGCACTTGAAGGCACTACACTAGAAATTGAATCACTGTGTGCAAAAATTGCCAGTTGCTTACTTAAAAAACACAAGTATGCCAAGAGGGTTGAGGTGAGTATGAAGAGTGACTACATGATAATGAAAAAATCACCAGTCACACAGATAAAAACTCAAGAAATGACCAACATCATGGCAGATGCAATTGGTGTGCGCAATGAAGATGGAATAGTCATCAGAAAAATGATCGGAGCAGAAGTTGTTGGGATGACTGTTTGCCCATGTGCTCAGGAATCTACCAAAGAATCTTCAAAACAAGAACTTTTAAAGTTTTTAGACGAAGAAACAACTGAAAAAGTGCTTGAAACTGTTTCCTTTGCTTCCCACAACCAAAGGGGTCGTGGTATGATAATGATGGAAGTTCCAGAAAATTATGTTATTCGGGCTGAAGACCTAATAAGGATCATTGAAGATTCCATGAGCTCACCTGTTTGTGAACTGCTTAAAAGAAGTGATGAAAATGCTGTAGTTGTTCATGCACACAAACATCCAATGTTTGTTGAGGACTGCGTCAGGAACATGGTTCAAAGCATTGCAAATGAATATTCACATCTTCCAGATGATGCATTGGTAACTGTAAGACAGACAAATGAAGAAAGTATTCACAGACACAATGCCTTTGCAGAAAAAGTAGCTACCATGGGAGAATTGAAAAGGGAAATCAACAATACGGAGGCTGCTGACATTGATGCCCACTCATGAAATTGCAGGAAAAGTAATGAATGAATTAGAGGCTTTCCATGGATCTAAACCTGCCATCGATACTCCTCAAATCTTGATTGTTAGGGGAATGTCAAGAAAAAGGATCGATCCAGAAGAACTGTCCTCCATCATATCGGGGACAATGAAGGGGCTTGGTGCAAGGACCATCGATGTGTTTTCAGAGGAAGCCACTGATATTATTGGAATAATGGATGAAAATATACGGTCCACCGTGGAAATCCCCGGAGAAACTGATGTCTATGGAATCTACCGTCTTAAAGAATCATTCGAATCAATGAATTGTCATACAGAATATTCTTTAGGCATAATAGGCAAATTAGCCGTATTTTTAGTTTTATGGAAGGATAAAAGTGGTATGGGTCCTCTCTTTGTTGAACTAGTAGTATCAAACGCTGAAGCATGAGTTTGACCTCAAAATAATTTTTCTTTTTAAGTGTTACCATGAAGTTATTAGCTAAATCTGAAGTTGAATCCCTTTTAACTGGAGATTATAAGAGTTTAATAGCAAATTTGGAAGCTGCAAATTCCCATAGGAACTCCAACGAAATCACTTTTTCTAAAAATGTATTCCTCCCAATAACAGATATTTGCAGAAATATCTGTGGGTACTGTACATTTCGTAGGGATCCTGATTCTAAGGATGCAACCATCCTCATGAAACCCGACTCAATAATGAAACAATTAAAAACCGCAGATAGTTTTAATTGCAGGGAGGCATTGTTTGCATTTGGAGAACAAGCAGACAGCGAAGCTGTAGTGATGAATGAACTGGAAGCACTTGGTTTTAATAATATTGTGGACTATCTTCACCACATGTGTGATGAAGCCCTAAAAAAAACAGGTCTTCTACCACACAGCAATCCCGGAGTACTGAGCAAGGGAGAACTTAAACAGTTACGGGAAGTTAATGCCTCCATGGGACTGATGCTAGAAACCACCAGTCAAAAACTAATGAATACAGTTGTTCATGAACAAAGTCCGGGAAAACAACCGAAACTCCGAATAAAATCCATCGAAAATGCGGGTAAATTGAAGATACCCTTTACCACAGGACTTTTAATAGGTATTGGTGAAACCATTGAGGATAGGGCAGAATCTCTCCTTGAATTAAGGCGTCTGCAAAATAAATATGGGCATATCCAGGAGATAATAATCCAAAATTTCAAACCTAAACATGGAATTCCCATGGAAAATCATGGCGAACCAACATTGATAGAAATGATAAAAATGGTAACTGTAACCAAGTTAATGTTTCCAGATGTGAGTGTTCAGGTTCCTCCAAACCTCAACAATCAGCACTCCCCAATATTTCTGATTGCAGGTGCAGATGACTGGGGTGGTGTTTCACCAGTAACTCCTGATTTTGTTAATCCAGAGGCACCATGGCCAGAAGTAGATGAACTTAAAAAATTAACGGAAGAATTAGGGTTTAAACTCAAAGAAAGGCTGCCTGTATATCCAGATTATATCAACGAAGAGTTTCTTGACTCCAGAATACTTAAAAAGATTGAAGGCATGGGCCACAGTTAACTGTTTTCTACTTTGAAACTGATCTTGAACCTTGTGAATCCATTAGTTTCGAGTTCAATGTTACCATCAAGCTGTTGTGCCAGGGTTTGGACTATTTGAAGCCCCAAAGTATTGGGATTCATAAAATCAATTTCTTCAGGGAACCCAACTCCATCATCTTCAACACTTAAAACATAGTATCCATCATTTATATGCATTTTAATAACAATATTCCCTTCTCTACCATCTGGAAAAGCATATTTAATCGAATTAGATAGTAGTTCGTTGATTAACAGCCCGCATGGAATTGCAGAATCAATGTCCATGGTAATGTCGTCGGATATTACTTTAAGAGTGATCAATCTTGATTTTAAACTGTAAAATTCTAGAAGTTTAGTTGTAAGGCTTTTTATGTACTTTGAAAAGTTTATCAAAGATATATCCTCAGACATGTAGAGTTTTTCATGGATGAGCGCCATTGTGCGTATTCTGTGTTTACTATCCTCAAACATTTTTATGGTAGACTCGTCAGTCGCATAATCCGATTGAAGGTTAATTAAGCTTGAAATGATCTGCATGTTGTTTTTAACCCTATGGTGAATCTCTTTTAAAAGTACCACTTTTTCATTTAAAGACGACCTAAGAGCAGCTTCAGTATTTTTCTGGGTAGTAACATCCCTTGAAATACCCATGACCGCAAATATTTTGTCATTTTTATCCTTCAAAGGGATAATTTTGGTGTCAAGCCACATCTCACCCTTGGGTAGTGCCATCTTAATCTCAGATCTTACTGGAGATTGTGTTTCTATGGCCTTATCAATACTTTTCCTCTGTTTTTCAGATATGTCCATTGGAAACAAGTTTTGTCTTAATTTCCCCACAATATCCTCGGGTTCAAATCCTAATATGTTGGCAGCGAATTTGTTAACGTAATCCACCCTGTCCTCAAGGCTGATGATAAATATTATATCTTCAGCATTTTCTGCCAGGGTACGATACGTTTCTTCACTTCGTTTTAATCTGGCCTCCATTTGGTGTTTGTAGAGTGCTATTTCAATGGTTAGTTTGAGTTCTTGGTCATTGAATGGTTTGAGAAGGTATGCTTGAGGAAATGTTATCTTGGCCTCTTCAATGGTTTTTTCGTCATCGTATGCAGTTAAATAAATGATCGGAACATCATAACTATTTTTTATGATATTTGCCGCTTCAATCCCATTTACCTTTTCTTTAAGAACAACATCCATTAATATTAAGTCCGGGCGTTTGTCCAGTGCAACCGTTATTGCTTCTTCTCCAGAAGATAGTACGCCCACCACAGAATAACCCCATTCTTCAACTTTGTTTTGAATTTCAAGAGCTGTTACTCCTTCATCCTCAACTATGAGTAAATTCTTTTTGTTCATTTTTCCCACTCAAAAATATGAAATCAACTCATTTTCCCATCCATTGTAGTTACATACCAATCGAAAATGGTCTAAAATAAATTTAAATATCAAGCATGAGCATCAATCTTATTTAACCCATTTTACTCCTAGAAATATTATAAAGAAATCTAGTTTTGTATTTGATAATTTTGTTGTCCGATATATTTAAAAATTTAGAGAAAAGAAATTTATGCCAAATTCAATTCATTGAAATAGATGGTGTCCTAGACCAGTTCAATCAATTTTCGCATCTACAACAACATGATAAACACCGGGCGAGTACGGTTTAATAATTCTGGCATTTAAAATTTCTACATCTCCCCTTCCAGCAGTTTTTGCAGCTGCAATTATGCGTTCAACAGGTCGTTTAAATTTGATGTTGTCTGGCACAGATTCATGGTAGTGTAGTGTTCCTCCCTTTTTCAATACATCCATTGCAACATCTAGATATTCATGGGTGTTTCCAATGTAACCCATCAAAACTCGATCTGCCACAGCTTTAGGTGCCACTTCCCTGCAGTTCCCAAGTATTGGCTTCACCACTCCATCAACCTTGTTTATCTTGATGTTTTCACAGAGATAACCATGGGAGACAGGATTTATTTCCAAGGAATATATCTGTTTTGGGTTGGAATGTACTGCCATTGGAATTGAAAAGTAACCAATTCCTGCAAACATATCCACTATTATCTCCCCATCTTCAGGAAGAAGTGACATTCTTTTTCTTTCTGTGGTGTTGCCCTTGGACCACATGATCTTCGAAACATCCAACTTAAATCCACATTTATTTTCCCGGTGAACAGTTTCAGTTCCTTCCCCAATAATTACTTCTACATCGGGTTCCCTTTTCAAACCACTTATACGTCCTAACTTGACTATTCTATTGACACCCGGTGTTTTAAGAAGATTTTCAACATCTTCTACATCATCCTTTACAACCAGTATGTCTCCAATGACCTTCCCCTTCATACTTACTACCTCATATTTGGAAGTTTAAATATTTTCAGATCGTTGGATCCATCTTGAAGACAAAAAAGATAATTACCCCAACCAACCAACGTTATTCAAATGATTATGACTGATAAATTTGAATGATTAAGGAGAGATTTTATGGTGAAAGTTAACAGAAACGAAATTCTCGAAATATTAAAGGGGTATGACAAGGAAGACATCACTATTGCAACGTTAGGTAGTCACACATCACTCCACATATTGAAGGGAGCAAAAGAAGAAGGTTTTAGAACCGCTGTTGTTTGTGAAAAAGGGCGTGAAGTTCCTTATAAACGTTTTAAAGTGGCTGATGAGTACATCATAGTTGATAAATTTAGTGACATAGTGAACGAAGATGTGCAGGAAAAATTAAGGGCAATGAACAGTATTGTTGTGCCACATGGTTCTTTTGTTGCTTATGCCGGTTTAGATCGTATTGAAAATGATTTTAAAGTTCCTATGTTTGGAAATAGGGATATTTTAAGGTGGGAAGCAGAGAGGGATCTTGAGAGGGAACTGATGATAGAATCTGACATAAGGATTCCCTTGAAATTTGAGGATCCATCAAAAATAGACAGGACTGTAATGGTCAAATTCCCAGGTGCCCGGGGAGGTAGGGGCTATTTTGTAGCATCTACACCTGAAGAATTCCATCAAAAGATAGATTCCATGCTTGAAAGAAACTGGATTGGAGAAGAAGATGTAGAAAATGCCCACATAGAAGAATATGTTTCAGGATGTAATTACTGTGTTCACTACTTCTACAGTCCCCTAAACAATGAAGTTGAAGTTCTTGGAATGGACAGCCGTTACGAATCTAATATCGATGGATTAACAAGAATTCCTGCCAAGGATCAGTTGGATGTTTCGTTGGATCCTTCCTACGTTATTACTGGAAATCATCCAGTGGTCATGAGGGAATCTCTTCTTCCGCAAGTGTTTGAAATAGGCGATAATCTGGTTGAAGGAGCTAAAAAACTAGTTTCACCAGGAATGAGCGGACCTTTCTGCCTGCAAACATTATGTACCGATGATCTGGAAATAATAGTGTTTGAAATGAGTGCCAGGATTGACGGCGGATCTAACACCTTCATGGACAGTTCTGCGTACAGTTACCTCCTATTCGGAGAATTTATGAGTATGGGGCGTAGAATTGCCAGGGAAATTAAAGAAGGTGCCAAACAGGACAAGTTAGATATATTAATAACTTAATATTATTCCTTTTTTATTTTTAGTTAGAATATATTGATTAATCCTTCTAAAAACATCAGATACACTTCTTTTTCCATGCTTTTTTTAAGAAAGATTTATAAGTATCTTCCACTAAAAAAAGCATATTAGAGGGCTTAAAATTCTTGAGTTGTTTTATTTAGAATTATTTCAAACATTGCATTGAATTATTTAAGTTGTGTAAAAAACTGGAGTTTGAAGCAATAATTTATATAGAATGAATTTAACATATAAGACCTAGAAATTAACTTTGAAAATTATTTAAAAACTATTTTTATTTATCGTGTTTTTTTAGAGGTGTATTTCATGAACGATAAAGATCGATTAAAAGGCACTACAACTGTTGGTGTAACTTGCAAAGACGGAATTGTGTTTGCAACAGAAAGGAGAGCTTCAATGGGTAATTTAATTGCCCACAAGGTTGCAGACAAGATATTTAAAATTGATGATCATATCGGAGCTACAATAGCCGGATCAGTATCAGACGCCCAAAAACTTATGGGATATATTAGTGCAGAAGTAGCCCTTTACAGGCTAAGGAATGGTGCTCCCATGAGTGTGGAAGCAGCTGCAAACATGACCTCAAACATACTTCATGCATCCAGATTTTATCCTTACTACGTCCAAACCCTCCTCGGAGGAGTGGATGAGAAGGGACCTGCTCTGTTCTCATTAGATCCGAGTGGAGGAGTAATTAAAGATCTCATGATTTCCACTGGATCAGGTTCGCCAGTAGCTTACGGTGTTCTTGAAGACCGTTACAACCAAGAGATGGACATTGAAGAGGGTACATCAGTTGTAATTAGGGCAATAAAAGCTGCTATGGAAAGAGATACCTATTCTGGTAATGGAATTAAGGTGGCAACTATAACTAAGGAAGAAGGATTTAAAATACTACCCGACGATGAGGTAGCCAAAAAAATCGAAGAATTAAACTAGTTTTAAATCTAACTACACCAGTACATTTTAAATAAAGCTTAAAGAATCACATCGGCTTAGAATGTGATTCAATTAATTTTCTTATTTTTTTAGACGTGATTTTATGGGATCAGAGATTCAAGAAATTAAAAATACAATAGTACAAAGATTACCTAGCAGAGTACAAGTGGCAAAGGTGGAATTTGAAGGGCCTGAGGTGGTTATATACACCAAAAACCCGGAAATTATTACAGAAAACGGGGATTTAATAAGGGATCTGGCAAAGGATATCAGGAAAAGGATCATCATACGATCAGATAAATCTGTCCTTACAGAACCTGAAAAAACCATCGACAGAATACATGAAATTGTCCCTGAAGAAGCCAAAATTACCAATGTTTCCTTCGACGAAGTCACATGCGAAGTGATAATAGAAGCCAGGAAACCCGGACTTGTAATAGGTAAGTACGGTTCAACTTCAAGAGAAATTATAAAAAAAACAGGTTGGTCTCCAAAGATTCTTAGAACACCTCCAATTACTTCTGAAGTAATTCAAAGAGTCAGGAGAACACTGAGGAAAAACAGCAAAGAACGTAAAAAAATCCTACAAACTCTGGGAAACAGAATTCACAGAGAATTACCAAGTGAAAACGAATGGACTCGTTTAACTTCCCTTGGAGGATTTAGAGAGGTTGGAAGATCTTCACTGTTCCTGCAGACAAGCAACAGTAAGATCATGCTTGACTGTGGAGTGAACGTGGCTGGATCAGATGATAAAAGCTCTTATCCTTACCTCAATGTTCCGGAATTTGTGCTTGACGATCTTGATGCAGTTATAATTTCCCATGCTCACTTGGATCATTCAGGATTTTTACCCTACCTGTACCACTACGGATACGAAGGTCCGGTGTACTGTACAACACCTACAAGAGATTTAATGACACTTTTACAGTTAGATCATATTGATATTGCACACAGAGAAGATAACCCACTTCCATTCAATATTAAACACGTTAAAAAGAGTATTAAACATACAATTACCCTTGATTATGGTGAGGTTACTGATATTGCTCCAGACATACGCTTAACCCTCCATAATGCAGGTCATATCCTTGGTTCTGCAATAACCCACATGCACATTGGTGATGGTCAACATAACTTCGTTTACACAGGAGATTTCAAATACGAACGAAGCAGACTTTTAGAACCTGCAGTTTCAAAGTTCCCACGTATAGAGTCCCTTGTTATGGAAAGTACCTATGGTGGTCATGATGATGTGCAACCATCCAGAAACGATGCAGAAAAAGAACTGGTTAAAACCATTTATCGAACCCTAGAACGTGGCGGGAAAGTTCTTATGCCCGTATTTGCTGTGGGTAGGGCTCAAGAACTTATGATCGTTCTTGATGAATACATAAGACATGGTATGATTGAAGAGGTACCTGTGTTCATAGACGGTATGATCTGGGAAGCAACAGCCATACACACTGCAAGACCAGAGTACTTGAGTAAGGATCTCAGGGACCAAATATTCCATATGGGTAGGAACCCATTCATTTCAGATGTCTTCCACAAGGTTAATGGTGGAAATGAAAGACAGGAAATTGTTGAAGGTGAACCTGCAATCATACTATCAACATCAGGTATGTTGACTGGAGGAAACTCTGTAGAATACTTCAAACAACTTTGCGGTGACGAAAAGAATTCGCTGGTGTTTGTTGGTTATCAGGCAGAAGGATCCCTTGGAAGAAGGCTCCAGAAAGGTTGGAAAGAAATTCCTCTCAAAGAAGAAGGTAAAACCAATGTTTACAATGTAAAGATGCATATTAAAACCATTGAAGGATTTAGTGGACATTCAGATCGTAGGCAGCTCATGGATTACGTTAGAAGGCTTTCTCCTAAACCAGAGAAGATCTTGTTCTGCCACGGGGATAATTACAAAACCCTTGATCTTGCATCCAGCATTTACAGGAGTTATAAAATAGAAACAAAAACTCCAATGAACCTTGAAACAGTAAGGATCCAGTAAAGATAGGTTTATTTAAATTCTATATTTTTATGAACCATTTTCATTTAAACGGGAGGAAGGTAATACTAACTGAACTTATCCTCCCATTGGCAGTTGATTTAGATATAAGTTTTATAAACTGTCAAGTGTAAATATGCATAAATAATTGTTGTTTTAAAAATTTTTGGTGAATTTCATGGTAACCTATTCAGAATCAGGAGTGGACATCAGTCTTGAAGAGGTGACTGTCTCGGCATTGATCTCAAAACTGAAGGAAACTCTCAATTACAGAGACGTCATAACAGAATCCGGACACTTTGCAGCTTTAGTTAATCTTGGTGACAGAGCAATTGCAATGAGTACGGACGGTGTGGGAAGCAAAATATTGGTTGCAGAGATGATGGAAAAATACGATACAGTGGGGATAGACTGTATTGCAATGGTAGTTAATGACATCATCTGTGTAGGGGCAGAACCAATTGCAATGGTTGATTATTTGGCCGTTGAAAAACCAGATCCAGAAGTTGCTGAACAAATAGGAGAGGGACTTAGGATAGGTTGTAAACTCGCAAATGTTGCTATGATTGGAGGGGAAACAGCAAGCCTTCCGGAAATAGTGAAGAACTTCGATCTTGCAGGTACAGGAATAGGAATAGTAGACACTGACAGCATAGTAACCGGAAGTTCGATGGTTGAAGGAGATGTGCTGATAGGTATTGAGAGTAGTGGAATTCACAGTAACGGACTCAGCCTTGCAAGGAATATATTTTTCGAAGAAAATGATTTTAAGGTGACTGATAAACTTCCAAATAATCCTGAAACAACAATTGGGGAAGAGTTACTTAAACCCACCAATATTTACGTGAATCCTGTTATTGAACTTTTAAAAACAGATGTGGAAGTGCATGGTCTCGCCCACATTACAGGAGGAGGATTCACCAATCTAAAAAGGCTTAAAAAGGGTGTCGGTTACAATATCACATCGTTGCCTGAACCTCAATCAATCTTCTTGGAGATGTATGAACTTGGAGTTCCAGTGGAAGAACTTTATCGTGTTTTCAACATGGGTATAGGATTTGTAGTGATTGTGAAACCCGGGGACGAAACACGAACCATGGAACTCATTGAAAAATATAACCGAGCCTACAAAATAGGTCATGTCACAGCTGATCCAGATGATAAGGTAACAATCAAAACCTTTAAGGAAGGTACAATCATATTATAAAAGGAATAGAAGGTGCGTTCATGAATATAACAGCAGAACAGGAAAGATCAATCATAACAGGTATCCTAAAATGTATGAAAGTTTCAGATGAGGATGCATCCATTGTTGCAGATGTTACAGTAGATGCTGATCTTAAGGGATTTTCATCACACGGTATTGGAAGATTTCCACAGTACATCAAAGGCCTCAAAGCAGGCACAATAGATCCTGAAGCAGAACTATCCATTGAAAATGAAACTGATTCCATGGCTCTGATTAATGGGAATCATAAGTTTGGTCATGTAGTGACCTACACTGCAATGGAAATTGCCATTAATAAGGCGAAGAAAAATGGGATAGGAATGGTTGGTGTTCATGATTCTAATCACTTTGGTGTTGCTGGTTACTACTCTGACATGGCGATAATGAACGATATGATAGGGATGGTTATAGCTAACACTGAACCTGCAGTTGCCCCTATTGGAGGTAAAGTACCCATCATAGGCACAAATCCTGTGGCAATAGGAATTCCTTCCAATAAAAATTATGTTTCTGTTGATATGGCAACTTCTGCATCTGCTAGGGGAAAATTACTTGAAGCCAAGCGTAAAGGTGAGAAAATACCTGAAAATGTTGCATTAGATGCAGATGGAAATCCTACCATCGATCCTGAAGAAGCTTTAAATGGTTCTATACTTCCATTTGGTGCACATAAAGGGTACGCACTTTCATTTATGATAGAAATCTTAGCGGGCCCTCTTGTGAGAGCTGCTTTTGGTAAACAGGTTACTGGAACCGCAGATCCCGGTGTCATGTGTACCAAGGGTGATCTTGTTATGGCAATTGACCCATCTAAGTTCTCTGATCTTGAAGACTTCAAAGAACAAGTGGATGACTTTGTTGAAGAGATCAGAAATTCTGGTAATGTTTTTATTCCTGGAGATATGGAAGTTAAAAACATCAAAGACCGCAAAGAAAATGGAATATCCATTGATGAAACTTTAATGGGTCAGATAAAAGATATATCCGATGAATTATCCTTTGATTTGGAGAAAATTTTAAGCGGATCCTAAATAATTTTTTTTATTATTTATCATAAATTTTATTTATTGACATCATTTTGGTGTTAAAACTTAGTATTCAACCTAAATATTAAACAAAAAATTAAGGTGTTTTTTTGGACAGTAGTCAAGCAGTTTACGATGCAATTAAAGAAGCAGGTATAGATTTCATTGTTTCACTTCCATGTGTGAATCTAGGAAGGTTGATGGGAATGGTTGAAGAAGATCCAACCATAATTCATGTTCCTGTGACACGTGAAGAAGAGGGTTTTGGAATCTGTGCAGGTGCCTTCATGGGTGGGAAAAAGCCTGGAATTTTAATGCAAAATTCAGGCCTTGGAAATTCAGTGAATGCACTTGCATCTTTGTTCGAACTCTATAAAATTCCAGTACTCATGATAATGAGCCACAGAGGTACCGAGGGAGAGTTTATGGGTGCTCAAATTCCCATGGGTAAGGCAACTCCCATGGTGTTAGATGCCCTAAAAATAAAGTATTTCAATCCAAAAAAACCTGAAGAAGCTTTGAATATTATTCCAGAAGCTTGGAATATGGCAGAAGCTGACGGAGCCCCAGTTGGCATACTCTTAGATATTAAATTTTGGTAGTGATGTTTTATGAAAAGGATAGATGCCATAGAAAAATTATCATATGAACTGACGGATGAACTGGTAGTTTGTAACATAGGATTTCCATCCCGAGAACTGCATCATCTGAAGGACTCTCCAAATCAGTTTTACATGATGGGATCCATGGGTCTTGCATCTTCAATTGGTCTTGGAGTGGCCATGTCTACAACTAAACGGGTGGTTGTGATAGATGGAGATGGATCTGTACTCATGAATATGGGTAGCATGGTAACAGTTTACAATCAAAGCCCAAAAAATCTGGTTTGGGTAGTGCTAGACAATGAATGTTATGGATCAACCGGGTCACAGTGTACATATGCTTCAAGCTTTGAACTGGGAGATGTGGCAAGATCAATTGGATTTAAAAATGTATTTTCGTTCGATCTAAATTCTGAGTTTGATTTCAGTGAAGCTCTAAGTTCTGAAGGCCCTGTTTTTGTACATATTAAAGTTGAACCCGGAAATGCTGATGTTCCAGTGATACCAATGGAACCTGAAGAAATCAGGGACAGGTTCGTCCAAACCATCAGAGAATAACCTCATTTAATTCAATATTTTTTTTTTATAATCTTTTTCAGATTAGCTTCTCGACATTAAGACACCGGTGCATTATAATTATATTGAATTGTACACTGACACTTTATTTTATGTCCACTTCTCATTAAATCTGGTTAGATGTTTAATGAGTTTCCATTGTTTATGAAGTTCAGTTTGGACTAGTGAACTAAATGAATTTTAGTAATGTCCAATGGTATGGAAATTAAAATCTTCAATCTATATATCACCCTTTTTTCAGGTGTATTTCCAGTTTAATACGAAAGAATTTAAAAAAAAGAATTTGGTTGGATTAATTTTGTTCAAATTTTTTGCGCACATCCATCAGTGCTTTTTGGATCGGAACCATTTGTGGGCAGATTTTTTCACATTCTCCACAACCAGTGCAGTTAACTGCTCTTTCTTCCTCTTTCACACCCATGTAATAATTCATTTTAGCATTATCCTCGTCTTGAAACATGTAGGCATTGTTCAGCTGAAGAAGATTAGCAGGAATATCTACTCCTTGTGGGCATGGAACACAATATCCACACTGAGTACAGTTATACTGTTTTCTCTGGCTGTAAACAGACTTAACTTCCCGGATGATCTCCTTTTCCTCAGAACTTAAAGAGTTGGGATAACCTTGATCAGCAGTTTCAAGGTTCTGCTTAAGTTCTTCCAAGGTGTTCATTCCACTCAACACAACATCTACATCATCGAGATCCCAGACAAATCTGAGTGCCCACTCAGCTGGCTTCCTTTTCACCCTAGATTCGTCCCATATTTCCTGAACTTCCTCTGGAACATTTTTAGTCAAAGTACCTCCCCTGAGAGGTTCCATTACAACTACTCCTACGCCATTGGCTGCTGCGTAACGAATGCCTTCCCTTCCTGCTTGATAATTCTGATCAACAATGTTGTATTGAACCTGGCACATGTCCCAGTTGTAGGAATCAACAACATCAAAGAACAGTTCCAGTTCACCATGATATGAAAATCCTGTGTACTTTATTTTTCCAGATGCTTTGGCATCATCTAAAAATTCCAGTACACCGTTGGAGATCATTTTTTCCCAGTAACTCTCTTTAACGGTGTGAAGAAGATAAAAATCAATACACTCAATACCAAGCCTTTTTAACTGTTCATCAAGGTATTTATCCATATCTTGCCTGTTCTCAACTAACCATATGGGCAATTTATCTGCTATGAATACCTTTTCCCTGTAGCCATCCTTAACTGCTTTAGAAATTGCAATCTCACTTTGACCGTTGTGATATGGATATCCTGTGTCCAGATAATTGATTCCACTATCAATAGCTGTTCTTATCAATGGAACAGCAAGATCCATATCGACTTGTCCACTATCTCCGTTTTTAACTGGTAATCTCATACATCCCAAACCTAGGATAGATAATCTCTCACCAGTAACACCAAGTTCCCTGTAAAGCATTTGTTTCACCATTAACCATGAAAACCAAAATTAGAACATCAAACATGAGAATTTTTGTTAACCCCTTCTCCTTTCAAATTCATCGAAGATGTCATCAATTTCAACTCCCTTGTAAACCAGAAGAAGCAGTGCATGAAATATGAGATCCGTTGCTTCGTAAACCAAATTTTCATCGTTCTTTGATGCGATTATGAGTTCTGCAGATTCTTCACCCACCTTTTCGAGTATTTTATCCTCTGCCTTCTTATCAGAATCCTTCATTATGTTGGAGGTGTATGAATCTATGGGATTATCTCTCCTCTCTTCCAGTACTTGATAAAGTTCTCTTATTATGGAATCTTTATTTTTCATTTTCTAGCCTCCTTTCTGAGGCTGCTTGTTATTGCAATCAAGGGATGTTGAGCATCATCTATGACTTCAATGTCTTTAAAAGAGAAAATACCATTTTTATCAGCTGTTTTTTCTAGTCCAAGATGTATGTCATGGTCCAACTGTATCACGTAGGAGTCAATATCTTTACATCCAAGCTTCAACGCTGCAACTGTTCTGTGATGACCATCCACCAAGATGTATCTATCACCAGTGTGTGCTATTATTGTGGGTTCTGCAAGGCCCCTCTTTATTTCATAGGTTCTACCTTGAAGCTCGTCTGCGTAGATCTTGTCCTGTGTTGGCCTGATCCTATCTATAGGAACCTTCATACGAACAACTTTGGTGTCAATTTCATATAGTTGTTCCAAGGTCCTTTTGAAGTAATCTACTTTCATTGGAGTTGATCTTTCTATGTGTGACCTGACAATATCTGTGTTTGTTAAAATACCCACTAATTTAGAATTTTTATTTATAACAGGCAGTCGAGATATTCCCATTCTAAACATGACCCTTGCTGCATCATTTATTGACATATCCTCTTCAGCCACCACTATATCAGTGGACATTATGTCTTTAACCAAAGGGAGCCATTCTTTAAGGAGAAGATCAAAGGCCGTTACCATACCTATAACTTCACCATTTGTTTTAACTGGAAATCCGTCGTGACCAGTACCCTTCATGAGCATTATAACTTCTTCATTAGGAGTTTCTGGATTCACGGTAATTACTTCTTTAGTCATGTAATCTTTTACAAGAGCTGAACTCGTCATTAAAAATCTCCTATCTAGAATTTATTGATGAAATTCTGTTTTCAATTTAAATTGGTTTAATCCCTAAAAATTTTGTAGGCAGTGGATTTTTTGTCTGTTACAAATTTAATGGGATTTATTTCATTGCATATGATTATGAAACAAAATTTCTTGTGACCCTGTTTGATCATGATCCCTTAAATTTTCATAATTTAGAAAATCTGTTTTCTAAATTAAGGCTTGCTGATCAAGTGGTCACTTTTGATTGAATGGTTCACATTGAGTTTAATTCTACCTCTAACAATTTGTTGGTCTCTGTAGGATCTGCCTTACCTCTCGTGAGCCGCATAACCTGCCCCACCAAGAAATTTATTGCATTTTTCTTTCCTTCAAAGTAATCTGAAACAGCATCAGGGTTTTCTTTTACGACCTGTTTAATTGCATCGACAACCTGATCCTCTGTAACAACACCTGTCAAACCCATTTCTTCTGCGATGGTACTGGGCATCTGGGAGTTTCTTGGTAATTTCTCCATGATCCTCTTACCAGCTTTGGCAGTGATCTTCTTATTCTGCAACATCTTGAGTAGATCAACTATTTGTGATGCTGTAATTTCACTCTCTTTGAAGCTCATCTTGTTGTAGTAAATTACTCTCTTGAGTTCATCCCTCATCCAGAGTGCAGCAAATTCAGGATCAACAGAATTTGCAACTTCTTCAAATGCATCAGCAAGCTCTAATTCAGATGTTATTACCTTTGCATGGTCCCTACTGATGCC